>NZ_JBFAPO010000028.1:16272-132549 GCF_040676755.1 Dactylosporangium sp. NPDC049525
ACGTGCCCGGCGCGGGCGTCGGCGAGGCAATCCCCGCCAGCAATCACACCTTCGACACCTCTCGCATGATCGGCGGTTGCCCGCTGCCACCGCCGTCCGCGCACCACGCCCGGTGGATGTAGCGGCGTTCCGGGCGCGTGTCAGGGGATCTCACGTTCGACCCCGAGCATGCCCGGCGCGGGCGTCGGCGAGGCAATCCCCGCCAGCAATCACACCTTCGACACCTCTCGCATGATCGGCGGTTGCCCGCTGCCACCGCCGTCCGTGCACCGCGAAGGCAGGCGGTTCCGACGGCCGGGGCTGCCCTTTGACCTTGCACAGGTCGGGCGCGATCCTAGGCGGAACGTTTTGTGGTGACAAATCACCACAAAACGCCACCTTCAACCGACAGGGCGGGGTGCGGGCAGGGCTGGATACAGCGCTGCCGCCGGGCGGAAGGCCGTCGGCGGCAGTGCGGTGGCTGGGTGCTGTGGGTCCGGTGCGGTGGCTGGTCAGCGGCCGCGTTGGCGGCGGGCGTCGGCGATGCCGTTGGCGGCGCGGGCCGAGAACGCCTGGCCCGTGCCCGGGGCGGCCGGGACGGCCGGAGCGCTGTTGGAGCCGCCGCCGAAGACCGGGCCGGCCGTGGCGGTGCGCATGGCCTCGCCGGCGGCGATCTTGTCGCGGACGGCGGCGGCCTCGGCCTGCTCGCGCTCCGAGGGGACGGCCATCACGGCGCTGGCGAGGGCGATGACCACGACCAGGACGAACAGGACGATCGGGGCGAGGAACCAGTTGACGTCGACGCCGGGGACCGTGGCCAGGTTGTCGGTGGTGATGTTGACGTGCATGGCCGCCATGCCGGTGTAGTGCATGCCGCACACGGCGACGCCCATCACCGCCGCCGCCGCGATCGTGGCGGGGATGCCGCGGACCACGACGGTGAACCAGAGCGCGACGGTCGCGGCGACGACAGCAATCGCGTAGGAGCCGTAGAAGAGGTCGCTCTTGTAGTCGAACGAGCCGTTGATCTGCATCGCGGCCATGCCGGTGTAGTGCATGAAGGCGACGGAGACGCCGGTGATCGGGCCGCCGATGAGGACCTTCAGGATCGACGGCTTGCCCATGCCGACGATGAACAGGCCGATGCCGACCGTGATCACGGCGATGAAGAAGCTCGCGACGGTCATGGCGACGTCATAGCGCAGCGGGGAGCCGGTGACACTGAAGCCGATCATCGCCATGAAGTGCATGACCCAGATGCCGGTGCCGCCGATCGCCCAGGCTGCCAGGATCAGCAGCCAGGCGCGGCGGCGCGTGTCGGTGGCGGCACGGGCCCGTGCCGTGCTCACCAGGCCGAGGAGGGAACCCAGGAACGACATCGCGTACGCGAAGATCGGGGTGATCGGCCCGTACGTGAAGTGGTGCAACTCTCCCACGATGATTCCTCCCGCGCCGGAAACGTCTCACCGGCGAGAGCATCATTGCGGATCCAAACAAATTTTTCTAATCCGGACGTGTGAAAACTCGCTGTGTGACTACGCCATGACGCTGTAGGCCAAGACGCCGCGGGTCATGGCGGCCATCGCCTGGCGGGCGGTGCGCCGCACGGTGTCGGAGGCGCCTGGGGCGTCGGCGAGCTGGCCGAGCAGGTCCAGGACCTGCCTGGACCAGCGGACGAAGTCGCCGGCGGGCATGTCGCCCTCCAGGCCGTGCACGCTGCCGAGCACTTTGGTGAGCGACTCGCCGCGGGCCCACCGGTACACCGGCCAGACGAAGCCGAGGTCCAGCTCCCGGGTCAGTTGCAGGCCCCGCGAGTCCTCGTCCTCGCGCAGGTCGGACCACAGCCGCAGGGTGGCGTCGATGGCGTCGGAGACTTCGCCGCGCGGGATGGAGGCGCGGTCGTCGGACTCGCGCCGGGCCTCGTAGACCAGGACGCTGGCGGCGGCGGCGAGGTCGGCGGCGTCGAGCTTGTCCCACACGCCGCGGCGCAGGCATTCGGCGACGAGGAGATCGGTCTCGGACCAGATGCGGGCCAGCATCCGGCCGGCGTCGGTGACGGTGCCGCCGGCGGAGAGGTATCCGCGGTCGGTGAGCAGGCCGCAGACCCGGTCGAAGGTGCGGGCGAGCGAGCCGGTGCGGTTGGCGACCTTGCCGCGCAGGGCCTCGGTGTCGCGCTCCAGGCGCCACCGCCGCTCCGCCCAGCGGGCGTGCTCCTCGCGCTCCGGGCACTGGTGGCAGGGGTGCCGGCGCATCGCGGCGCGCAGCTGGTCGAGCTCGTTGTCCTCCAGCGCGGCGCTGTTGCGGGAACGGCCGCGGTTGCGCGCCGGCGGGTCGAGCTCGAGGCGGCGCAGCTGCGCGGCGAGGTCCCGGCGGTCCTGGGCCGAGCGGTAGTTGAACTGTTTGGGAACTCTGACCCGGCCAAGCGACTCGACGGCCGCGGTGAAGTCGGCGCCGGAGATCCGGCCGGCCCACCGGTCCTCGGTGAGCACGAGCGGGCGGGGCTCGCCGAAGCCGCGGCCGCCGACGCCCGGGTCGATGATGATCGCGAGGCCGGCGCGGCGGCCGGTGGGCACCCGGATGACGTCGCCCGGGCGCAGCCGCTCCAGGGACTCCAGTGCCGCCGCGCGGCGCTGCTGGACGCCCTGCCGGGCGATGGCGCGCTCGCGCTCGGCGATCGCGACCCGGAAGGCGAAGTACTCGTCGAAGTCGCCGAGGTGGCAGGCGGTCTCCGCGCCGTAGGTGGCGATCGTGTCGACGTTGCGCTGCACCTGCCGGGCCATGCCGACCACCGACCGGTCCGCCTGGAACTGAGCGAAGGAGCTCTCGAGCAGCTCCCTCGCGGCGGGGACACCGACGCTGCCGACGAGGTTCACCGCCATGTTGTACGACGGGCGGAAGCTCGACTTGAGCGGATACGTCCGGGTGGAGGCGAGCCCCGCCACGTGCCGCGGGTCCAGCTCCGGCGCCCAGACCACGACCGCGTGGCCCTCCACGTCGATGCCGCGGCGCCCGGCCCGGCCGGTCAGCTGCGTGTACTCCCCCGGGGTCAGGTCGACGTGCGCCTCGCCGTTGTACTTGACGAGCCGTTCGAGGACCACGCACCTGGCCGGCATGTTGATGCCGAGGGCGAGGGTCTCCGTGGCGAAGACGGCCTTCACCAGGCCGCGGACGAACAGCTCCTCCACGACCTCCTTGAACGCGGGCAGCATGCCGGCGTGGTGTGCGGCGAGGCCCCGCTCGAGGCCGTCGAGCCACTCCCAGTAGCCGAGCACCTGCAGGTCCTCGCTCGGGATGTGCTTGGTGCGGGACTCGACGATCGTGCGGATCTCGACCCGCTCGTCGGGTGCGGTGAGCCGCAGCCCGCCGGCGAGGCACTGCTGGACGGCGGCGTCGCAGCCGGCGCGGCTGAAGATGAACAGGATGGCCGGCAGCAGCCCTTCCCGGTCGAGGCGTTCGACGATCTCCGGGCGGTAGGGGCCCTTGCGCCGGCCATTGCGGTTGCCGGCCAGTTCGGCGCGGCGCAGCATCTCGCGGTGGTACCGCAGCAGCTCCGGGTGCACGTCGTGCTTCTGTGCCGCCTCGGCGTCGTGGAACAGGTCGAACATCCGCCGGTCGATCAGCATGTGCTGCCACAGCGGGACCGGCCGGTGCTCGCTGACCACGACCGTGGTCTCGCCGCGCACGGTGACGAGCCAGTCGGCGAACTCCTCCGCGTTGGACACGGTCGCGGAGAGGGAGACCAGGGTCACCGACTCGGGCAGGTGGATGATCACCTCTTCCCAGACCGCGCCGCGGAACCGGTCGGCGAGGTAGTGCACCTCGTCCATGACGACGAAGGAGAGGCCCTCCAGGGTCGCCGAGCCGGCGTAGAGCATGTTGCGCAGGACCTCGGTGGTCATCACCACGACCGGCGCGTCGCCGTTGATCGCGTTGTCGCCGGTGAGCAGGCCGACGCGCTCGGCGCCGTAGCGCTGGACGAGGTCGTTGTACTTCTGGTTCGACAGCGCCTTGATGGGTGTCGTGTAGAAGCACTTGCGTCCCTGGCGCAACGCCAGGTGGACCGCGAACTCGCCGACCACGGTCTTGCCGGCGCCGGTCGGCGCGCACACCAGCACACCCGTGCCGCGCTCCAGGGCGTCGCACGCGTCGGCCTGGAACTCGTCGAGCACGAAGTCCAGCTCTTCGACGAATTCGGTCAGGGCAGGACGCTGAGCCCGCCTTTGGGCCGCTTCGTACCGCTCGGCGGGGGTGGTCATGACCCCAAGGCTAGGCGAAAGATGCCCGGATCCGCTCATGGGTATCGTGCTGGCGTGCCGGAAAGCGCTGAACCACCAAGTACATGGCGGCCCGTCGAGGCCGTGCTCCTGGATTTCCACGGGACGATCGCGCAGGTGGAGGACCCCGTCAGGTGGGTGACGTCAGCGGCGTCGAGCCTCGGCACGACCCTGGACCGGGGGCGGGCCACGGTGCTCGCCGACCGGCTCACCACGGCGGGCCGGGCCGGCGGGCCGAAGCCGCACCGGGTGCCGGCGCACCTCGCGGAGGTCTGGGCCGACCGGGACCTGTCCGTGCAGGCACATCGGGCCGCGTATTCGGGGCTGGCCGCCACCGTGGACGCCGACCTGGCCGGAGCCCTTTACGACCGGCTGCTCATCGCCGACGGCTGGCAGTTGTACGCCGACACCATTCCCACCCTCCAGGCGCTGCGGGCGCGTGGCGTGCCGGTCGCGGTGGTCTCCAATATCGGGTTCGACCTGCGTGACCTGGCCGCCCAGCTGGGCTTCGCCGACCTGGTCGACGCGTTCGTGCTGTCCTACGAGGAGGGCCGCTGCAAGCCGGATCCGGCGATCTTCTGGAAGGCGTGCGCGGCGCTGCGCACCGACCCGGAGCGGACGCTGATGGTCGGCGACTCCCCCGCCGACGCGGGTGCCGCCGCCGCGGGCTGCAGCGTGCTTGTCCTGCCTGAGAGTGACCCGGGCAAGGTGCACGGCCTCAGCGCGGTGTTGCGCCTGCTTTAAATGTTGCCGTCGGTGGGAACCACTGTCGCAACACCGCCTGTGCGCTTGTCGGCTCCCCGCCAGGCGGCGACAGTGCAGAGACACAGACCGTTGACTTCCGGAGGATCATCATGCCGTTGAACCGTTGGAACCCGTCGGACGCACTCGCCCGCATCGAGTCCGAGGTCGACCACGCCGCGTCCCACGCCCACTCAGCCTCCGTCAACACCAGCACCGAAGGCGACGACCTCGTCATCACCGTGGACGGCGTCGACCCGTCCGACGTCGACGTGCAGGTCTCCGGCGGCCGTCTGACGATCAAGGGCGGCGGCGGCACCAGCACGTCGGAGCACCGTTCCGAGGGCGGCGCGACGTTCAGCTCCAGCTCCTCGAGCTCCAGCTCGTTCAGCCGCAGCTTCTCCCTGCCCGACGGCGTCACCGAGTCCGACGTGTCGACCACCCCGTCGGCGAACGGCGTGACCGTCCGGATCCACAACGCCGCTTAGGCGATCAGCCGCAGCGCGCCTGGGACACAGGTGATCGTCACGGGGAGCGGGCAGATCCGCTCCCCGTCGGCGTATCCGGTGACCCCTTCGGCGGCCAGTTCGACGGTCCTCGCCCGGTAGGTCGACACGCGCGGGTCGAGCACGTGCGTTCCCTTGAACACCTTCGGCCGCAGCCGCATCAGGGTGCGCCGGTTGAGCGGTTCGGCGACGACCACGTCCAGCAGCCCGTCGGTCGGGTCCGCACCTGGCACGATCCGGAATCCCCCGCCGTAGCTCTCGGTGTTGCCGATCGCGACCAGCACCGAATCGAAGACGCGCCGTTCGTTGTCGAGGCTCATGGTGTACCGACGGCTGCGCAACGCCAGGAGTTCGGCGACGATGGCGAGGTTGTAGCGCTGCGGCCCGCGGGGCCAGCGCATCCGGTTGGCCCGCTCGTTGACGAACGCGTCGAACCCGGCGGCCATGACCGCCCCGAACCACGCCGTCGTGCCGTCCCCGCCGGTGACCTTCGCCAGGTCCACTGCTCGTGTCGTGGTGCTGCGCGCGATCGTGTCGGCGGCCTGGAGCGTGTCGTCGGGCAGTCCGAGCCGGACCGCGAAGTCGTTGCCGGTCCCGGCGGGCACGATCCCGAACGCCGCCCCGGTGCCCGCGACCGCCTGCAGCCCGAGGTGCACAGTGCCGTCGCCGCCCATCGCCACCACGGCACGCCCGCCGGCGACCGCCGCCCTGCCCTGCTCGATCATGCCGTCGCGACTGGTCGCGGTGACCACGTCGACCGCGTGCCCGCCGGCCTCGAGCCGCGCCACCACCTCAGGCAACAATCCGGCCCGCCGCCCTTTACCGGCGGTTGGGTTGGCAAGCAGCGCAATGTTCACGCACGAATGTTAGGGCCTTCATCCCCACCCGCACAGCGGCCCGTCTGCGCAGGCCACGGCGCTCCGACCACGGCCGGCACCGCGCAATGCCGCCGCAGGCAGCGAAGAGCAGGCGAGTAGTCATTTGATAGTGGTCAATGAAAAAATGGCGATGGAACGAATCGAATTCGAAACTGACAGATTCACGATGCCCTGTGACCGGAAACACAAAGGGTTCACAATCTGCATTTTATTGACTACAGTCGATTTCAATTGTTTCCGGATGAGTAGAGGGGAACTCATGAAAGCAATGACACGAATCGGGACGGCGGCAATTGCCGTGCTGGCCGCCGTCGCACTGGGCGCATCGCCGGCCAGCGCCGAGCCGGTCGGCGTGGCCCAGATCCGGGCGGAGCTCAGCAAGCAGCCCACCACCGCGGCCCAGCTGCAGCGGAAGATCGACCTCCAGCTGAAGCTGGCTCCGGGTGGGACGCAGATCAGCGCGAACGAGGTGTCCTACAACAACGGCCAGTTCGTCGTGACCTACGCATTGCCGAATTCCATTCAGGCCGTGCAGGCGGCGGCGGACTGCCCGTCGAACTGGTTCTGCTTCTACGACGGTGCGAACTTCACCTATCCGCGAGGCAAGCTCAGCTCCTGCGGCTGGCAGGACCTCGGAGCATACGGATGGGCCGACCGGACCAGCTCGGTCGACAACGGCAGCGGCAGCCAGATCATCTTCATCAATCACTACGACCAGGGCAACCCCAACAACGGGCACATCCACGACGTGGAGTTGTTCCGGGTCAACAACTGGTCGCAGAAGTCGACGCTGCCGTCCACGGCAGACGACGCGGCAAACCACGTCAACCGTATTCAGGGCTCGTGTGGGCCGTGACAGTGACGGTTGCTGAATAGCAGACCGGAAACAGCACCGCGCCCGCCGGGTTTTCACCATGGCGGGCGCGGTGGCGGTCGGTGGGCCGCCTGCGTGCGGCGGCCGTCGAGCGGGGTTGGATCAGGTGATGTCGTCGTAGCGGCTGTCGAGCGAGCGGGGGCGTTCGATCGGGGCCGGGGCGTCCACCGGGGTGGGGCGCTCGATCGGATCGTAGCCACCGACCGCGGTCGCGGCCGCGACCGGCTCGGGAGCGTAGTCGTCGAGAGAGGAGATCTCGTCGTCGTCCAGGTTCGCGTAGGACGGGCGGTTACGGCCGCGACGGCGGTCGTTGAACAGCGCGAACCCGACGGCGGCGAAGTAGAGCGTCGACAGGGCCAGGGCCAGTGCCGTCATGCCGAACGGGTCGGCGGTCGGGGTGGCGATGGCGGCGAAGACGAACGTGATGAACACCGCGAACCGCCACCAGCCCAGCAGCTTCCGGCCGGTGACGATGCCGGCGATGTTGGCCAGCATGACGCCGAGCGGGAACTCGAACGCCAGGCCGAACACCAGCATCATGCCGGTAACGAAGTCGACGTAGCGCGTGATCTCCAGTGTGGTGGAGATGTCCGGGCCGGTCATGTTGAGCAGGAAGATCAGGCCCTCGGAGACGACCACGAACGACAGGTAGGCGCCGGCGGCGAACAGCGGGCCGGCGAGCCCGCCGAACAGATACGCCCAGCGGCGCTCGTGCCGGTGCAGGCCCGGCGCGATGAACGCCCAGAGCTGGTAGAGCCAGATCGGACCGGCCAGGATCAACCCGATCCACAGCGACAGCTTCAGCTTCAGGACCAGCACATCCGTCACGCCCAGCTGGACGAACGGGCACTTGTAGCCGTCCGGCAGTGCGTGTGTGGCGGACTGCTGAATCGCCTTGCTGGCCATCAGGTCGCAATAGGGCTGCTGGATGAAGTTCAGCACCGGCTCCGCCACGAACCACGCGACGATGGTGCCGACCAGGATCGCGATGCACGCCCTGAAGAGCCGTGTGCGCAGCTCGCGCAGGTGCTCCATGAGAGTCATGGAGCCGTCTGCGGCGCGTTCGAACTGCGACGGCTCCTTGCGGCGCCGGGCGAGGATACTCACGGCGGAACGGCGCCTCAGCGCTCGTTGACGCGGTTGACCGGGTCTACGGTCGGAGTCGGCGACGGCCGGTTGTCGTCAATGGTGCCCGACAACGGCGACCGGCCCGACTGCGCCTCCGCCTTGGCGTCGACGTCGTCGTCGGCGAGACCCTTGGTCTCCGCCTTGATGATGCGCAACGAACGGCCCAACGACCGCGCCGCGTCAGGCAGACGCTTGGCGCCGAAGAGCAGGATCAGCACCACCACGAGCACAATGATGTGCCACGGCCTGAGTGCACCCATGTGAAGCCACCTCACAGTCTTGTATTGCCCGACCCATCGTACTGGTGACATCGGGTGACGGGCAGAGGCCGGGTTGCGGGAAGGGGTCCGGCCGCTGAAGTCCTGACGAGTGTCGACGCTGGACCGTCCGATCGTCAACCATCCGTCCGGACAAAGGCGTTAATTGCCCGGTTGATCCGCCAGGTTTCTTAACTGTTGCGGGTGATGGAGCGCTGGTCAGCGTCTTCGAGCTCGCCGCGGCGCGCCTGGATGATCAGCGCCTGCTCCTGCATGGCCTCCAGGCGGGGCTGCATCGCCTCCGCGGTCTGCTGCAGGCGGGCCAGGTGGGGCTGCAGTCGCTTCTCACCGTCGAGAAGCCGCCGCTGCAGCGACAGCGCAGTGTTACCGAACTGACGCACTCGCGCCGCCGTCGACATCACGGCGACGCCGAGAACGATGAGTGAGAGCAGAACGATGCCGCCCGAGATCCACCAGAGCACGCCACGACATTAGTGCACCGCGATCCACCCGGCAGCGCGGCGCACGGCGGGCGCACGGCACGGATGCGCGACGCGGCGCACCTTCGGCCAGTGCACGGCACGGATGCACGGCGCGGCGCGCTGCCGGTCGGTGCACGGCACGACGCACGGCGCGATGCACGCGGCCGGCGCACCGGGCGATGCACGGGCACGGGCTCAGGGCAGGGCGGGCACCGGCGCGTCGTAGGCGGCCAGTGCGGCCCGGGCCGTGTCGGCGACCGACGCGGCCAGCTCCGGCGGCGACACCACGGTCACCTCGGCGCCGAGGCCGAGCACCATCCTGCGGGCCCAGTCGAGGTCCGAGGCGCGCAGCGACACCGTCCAGTGCTCCCCCGGCCCGCGCACGACCTCCTCGCACGGATACTGCTCGGTGATCCACCGGGCGCCGCGGCCGACCCGCAGCGTGACGAGCGGCAGGTCCGGCGTGGGGCGGAACAGGGTGCCGGTGCGGGTGTCGGTCGGCTGGGCCTGGACGGGCACGCGGGCGGGCTCCTCCAGCTCGGTGGAGGCGTCGATGCGGTCGACCCGGAACAGCCGGACCGCCAGGGCGCGGCGGCACCAGGCCTCGAGATAGGCCCAGCGGCCGACGACGAGAACCCGCATCGGGTCGACGACGCGCTCGGAGGTCTCGTCGCGGGTCGCCGTGTAATACGTGATCCGCAGCGCGTGCCGGCGCTCGACGGCACCGCGGAGCTCTTCGAGGCGGTCGGCGTTGCCGGGGAGGCGGACCGCGACGGGCGCGTCGGCGAGGTCCCCGGCGGCGTGCTCGATCTTGGCGAGGGCGCGGTGGACGCCGTCGCGCTGGGCGACGCCGGGGGTCTCGGCGAGCATGCGCAGCGCGACGATGAGCGCGAGGGCCTCGTCGGGCGTGAGGCGCAGCGGCCGGTCGATGCCGGCGTCGTACATGACGGTGACGCCGTCGCCGATGAACGCCATGTCGATGAGGTCGCCTGGGCCGTATCCGGGCAGGCCGCACAGCCACAGCAGCTCGAGGTCGTCGCGGAGCTGCCGCTCGGTGATGTCGTGGTCCTGGGCCGCCTCTGCCAGGGTGATGCCGGGCCGGGCCTGCAGATACGGCACCAGGTTGAGCAGCCGGCCGAGCCGGTCGACGGAGTTGGTCACACCGCCACCTCGGTCCGGCCGGGGACGTCGGCGAAGCCCGGAACATCCGCGCCGCCGGGCTCGCCGGCACCGCCAGGCTCGCCCGCACCGCCGGGCGCGCCGGCGACGATCGCCTTGAGCCGCTTGACGACCTCCTCGCGCAGCTCCGGCGGGTCGAGCACGACGACGTCGGCGCCATAGCCGACCAGCCAGCCGGCGAAGAAGTCGACGTCGGCGTAGCGCAGCGAGAGCCGGTCGCCTTCGGGCGAGGGCACGCACGTCTCCGCCCAGCGGCGCACGCCCGCGGCGCGGCCGGGCCGCACGAGGACGGTGGCGCGGCTGGTGCGCTCGACCGGGCCGCTGGTCTTCGCGACGTAAGCGATCAGGTCGACCTTCGGCGGCTCGTATGCCCCGCGCCGGCCGACCCGGCGGATGCCGCTGACGATCCGGGACAGCCGGAAGCAGCGCTCGGCGCCGCGCTCCAGGTCGTGGCCGACGACATACCACCGGCCGCGCCAGCACACGACGCCCCACGGCTGCAGCTTGCGGGTGCGGGCGGCGTCGCGCTCGGGCACGTGGTAGTCGAAGGTGACCGCCTGCCGGTCGCGGACGGCGGCGGTGAGCGGCTCGAACGCGGGGTCGACGGTGACGACGGCCTCGACGCCGAGGGTGGCGTGCGGGTCGACGTCGATGCCGCCGGCGCGCAGCTTCGCCAGTCCCGAGGACGCGGCGGCGGCGAGGCCGGTCTGCTGCCAGAGGCGGGCGGCGATGCCGACGGCGGCCGCTTCGTCCGGTGCCAGGGGGATGTCGGGCAGCGCGTATTCGCGGCGGGCGATGCGGTAGCCGGGCTCGTTGTCCCACACCGACGGCGTGCCGATCTCCAGGGGCACGCCGAGCTCGCGCAGCTCGGCCTTGTCCCGCTCGAACTTGCGCTGGAACGCCTCGTGGTCGCGCTCGTCCTCGGGGTCGTGCTCATAGCCGGGCACGATGGAGGCGATCTGACCGGCGGTCAGGAAGCGGCGTGTCGAGAGCAGGCAGATCACCAGATTGACCAGGCGCTCGGTTCGGGTCCGCGACACGCAGCGAACCTACCAGCCCGAACGCGTGTCCCGCGTCGCCCACGCGGTGACCGTTCGGATCGTCACGGCACCGTCACGGGACGCACCCGCGGGGGCCGCGATAGGTTGTCCCGATGATCCGCTGGCGCTGGGGGACGGTTGTCGCGCCCCGCACTTCGTGGCACGGCAGCGTCGAGGTCCAGGTGGCCGTCGAGGCGCGCCGGCCGGACGATCCGGCGCAGGTGCGGGCCCTGGCCTATCCGGCGCTGGTGGGCACGCCGCGGGTCGGTGACCGGGTACTGCTCAACGTCAACGCGCTGGCGTTGGGCCTGGGCACCGGGGGGTACGCGTTGATCGTCGCCATTCCGGATCGCCTGCCGGACGACGTCGACGTGCCTGGTCACGTGGTCAAGGCGCGCTACACCCCGTTGCAGGCGGTCGTCCTGGCCGCCGACGAGGAGGCGTCACCGCTGCGCGCCGCGCTCGCCGACAAGACCGACATTTCGGGTATGCCGGTGGTGATCGCCGACCTGCATTCGGCGCTGCCCGCCATCCTCGCCGGGATCCTCGCCGACCGGCCCGCCGCCAGGGTCGCGTACGTGATGACCGACGGCGGCGCGCTGCCGGCCTGGTTCTCCCGCACCCTCGACGCGTTGCGCCCCATGCTCGCCGGCACGGTCACCACCGGCCAGGCGTTCGGCGGCGACCTGGAGTCGACGAACGTGCACAGCGGCCTGCTCGCCGCCCGCCACGGCCTCGGCGCCGACCTGGCGATCGTCACGCAGGGCCCGGGCAACCTGGGCACCGGCACGTCGTGGGGCTTCTCCGGGGTCGCCGCGGGCGAGGCGGTCAACGCGGTCGCGGCGCTGGGCGGCCAGCCGGTCGCCGCGCCCCGCATCTCCGACGCGGACCCGCGACCCCGGCACCGTGGGGTGTCGCACCACAGCCTGACCGCGTTCGGGCGGGTCGCCCTCGCGCCGGCGGACCTGGTCGTGCCGTCGGACCTGCCGGCGGACCTTTCGCTGGACGTACACGGGAAGCTGCGGAACATCTGCCCGCCGCACAGGATCGTGCCGGCCCCGTCGCAGGATCTGGAGCCGGCGCTGCTGGCCCTGCCGGTGCGGCTGTCGACGATGGGCCGTGGCTACGAGCAGGACCGGGCCTACTTCCTGAGCGCGGCCGCCGCGGGGCGGGTCGCCGGGTCAGGCCTTGGCGAGCGCGGCGTTGGCGACGGACTGTAGCTGGCTGAGGTGGTTGGCGTCGGGTGCGGCGGCGGCCACCAGGTAGACCGCGACGATCGCCTTGCCGCGACGGGCGAGGAGCGTCTTCGACTTGTCGCTGAGCGCGGCCTCACCGACGCCGCCGACGGCCTCGAGGGACTTGATCGTCGTCCACAGCTTCTGCGACTGGGCCGCGTCGGGGAACGTCAGCGCGACCACCGTGACCTGGTCGCCGCCGCCGTTGCCGAACGGGCACATCCGGGCGCGGGCGTTCAGGCCGAGGCTCTGCACGGCCTGGCCGTACTGCGCGACCGCGGCGGCGCCGTCACCGGCGCTGGCCTGCACGGACAGCCCGCTGGCCTTCTGCACCTGGGCGGCGGTGACCAGGCCCTGGCAGCCGTCGGAGTTGACCACCGGCGGGAGGCTCGGCGAGGGCAGCGGCAGCGCCTGCGCCTCGCTGGAGGTGGTGGGGGCGACGGGCATCGGCGTGCGGCGTTCCCCGTCGTCGGTGCAGCCGGCAAGGAGCAGGACGGCGGCCGCACCGATCGCGGCGCGTTTCAGCATCACGAGAACACCGCCAGCGCGGTCACGGCGGCGATGATGAGCACCAGGATGAGGGCGAGGACCCAGGTCGGGATGGCCGGGCCGTCGGTGCGGTTGCGCTCGATCTCCTCGCGGATGCGCTGCAACCGGCGACCGTGGCGGTTGGACCGCGGCTTGTCCGGGTTGTCACTCGCCTTGGGCTTGGGGGCGGGCTGGCCGGCGGGAATGTCATCCATAGCGCCGGCCAGCCTAACCCAACGTTCACATACTCGCGATCAGCCGGTCGACGCGCTCGTCGTAGGCCCGGAACGGGTCCTTGCACAGCACGGTGCGCTGCGCCTGGTCGTTGAGCTTCAGGTGGACCCAGTCGACGGTGAAGTCGCGGCGGCGCTCCTGCGCGTGCCGGATGAACTCACCGCGCAGGCGGGCCCGCGTGGTCTGCGGCGGGGTTTCCTTCGCCTCGAAGATGTCGAGGTCGGTGGCGACCCGGTCGACCTTCTCGCGCCGTTCCAGGAGGCCGTAGAGGCCCCGGCCGCGGCGCAGGTCGTGATACGCCAGGTCCATCTGCGCGACCCGCGGGTGTGACAGCGGCAGGTCGTGCTTGTGCTGGTAACGCTCGATGAGACCGAGCTTGGTCACCCAGTCGATCTCCCGCTCGACCTCCTTGAGGTTGCCGCTCTCCACCGCGCTGAGGACGCGGCCCCACAGCTCCATGACCCGCTTGGTCGCCGCGTCGGCGCCGCGCCGGTCGAGGAACTCGGTGGCCTTGTCGTAATACTCCTGCTGGATCTCCAGCGCGCTGACCTCTTTGCCGCTGGCCAGGCGGACCCGGCGGCGGCCGGTGATGTCGTGGGACACCTCCCGGATCGCGCGGATCGGGTTTTCCAGGGACAGGTCGCGCATGGCGACGCCGGCCTCGATCATCCGCAGCACGATGTCGGCGGTGCCGACCTTGAGCAGGGTGGTGACCTCGTTCATGTTGGAGTCGCCGACGATGACGTGCAGGCGCCGGTAGCGCTCGGCGTCGGCGTGCGGCTCGTCCCGGGTGTTGATGATCGGACGGGACCGGGTGGTCGCCGAGGAGACGCCCTCCCAGATGTGCTCGGCGCGCTGAGACAGGCAGTAGACCGCGCCGCGCGGGGTCTGCAGCACCTTGCCGGCGCCGCAGATGAGCTGGCGGGTGACCAAGAACGGGATCAGGATGTCGGCGAGACGTCCGAACTCGCCATGCCGGCTGACCAGGTAGTTCTCGTGGCAGCCATACGAGTTGCCGGCGGAGTCGGTGTTGTTCTTGAACAGGTAGATCTCGCCCGCGATCCCCTCGTCGTGCAGCCGGCGCTCAGCGTCGACCAGCAGGCCTTCGAGGATCCGCTCGCCGGCCCGGTCGTGGGTGACCAGGTCGGGCACCGAGTCGCACTCGGGCGTCGCGTATTCCGGGTGGGAGCCGACATCCAGATAGAGGCGCGCGCCGTTTCGCAGGAACACGTTGCTGGAACGCCCCCAGGAAACGACGCGCCGGAACAGATAGCGGGCGACCTCGTCGGGTGACAGGCGGCGCTGTCCCCGATAGGTGCACGTGACCCCGTATTCGGTCTCAAGGCCGAAAATTCGCCGGTCCATGTAGGAACATTAGCCGCCTGAACGCCGATCCGACCCTATTGCGCGCGGACTATTGCGTGGTGAGGCTTCGCGTGTACGCCTCGCAGGTGGTGAAGTCCGGCAGCCGGCCCGCCTCGCGCATCTCCGCGAGCGACGGTGCCGCGGCGTCCCGGGCGGACAGCTGCGGCTCGTCGGTCGGCCACACGATGCCGAGTTCCGGGTCGAGCGGGTGGATGCCGTGCTCCCCCGTCGGGTTGTAGCTCTCGGAGCACAGGTAGGTGATGGTGGCGTCGTCGGTGAGCGCGCAGAAGCCGTGCCCGAGGCCCTCGCTGACGTAGAGCGCCCGGCGGTCGACGTCGTCGAGCTGCACGCCCTCCCAGCGGCCGAATGTCGGGGATCCGACCCGGATGTCGACGACGACGTCGAGCACGGCACCCCTGGTGCAGGTGACGTACTTGGCCTGGCCCGGTGGTACGTCGGCGAAGTGGATGCCCCGCACAACCCCCCGCGCGGACACCGACAGGTTGCCCTGCGCCAGCCGCAGCGGGTGGCCGACCTCGGCGCTGAGCTGCTCGAACCGGTAGAACTCCAGGAACAGCCCACGGGGATCGCCGCGCTGCACCGGGGTGATCTCCCAGGCACCGGCGATCGAAAGCTGTCGGAACTTCACGTGTGCGGCCCCACCCGTCGCGATGTCGTTGTGTTGCTCGGTCGGCTCATTGTGGGGGTGGCGCTCAGGCTTCCCAATCGAGCAAATGGATCAGGTACTCGCCGTAGCCACTCTTGCGCAACGGCTCGGCCAGTGCCCGCAGCTGTGCGTCGTCGATGAAGCCCGCACGCCACACAACCTCCTCCACGCAACCGATCTTGAGGCCCTGCCGCTCCTCGATCACGCGGACGAACTCGGCGGCCTGGACCATCGTGTTGAACGTACCCGTGTCCAGCCACGCCGTGCCGCGATCCAGGATCGCGACGTGCAACTCGTCGCGCTCCAGGTAGGCCGCGTTGACCGCGGTGATCTCCAGCTCGCCGCGGTCGCTGGGCTTGAGCTCCCGGGCGATCTGGACCACCCGGTTGTCGTAGAAGTACAACCCGGGCACCGCGTAACGCGACTTCGGCCGGGCCGGCTTCTCCTCGATCGACAGCACCTTGCCGTCGGCGTCGAACTCCACCACGCCGTAGTCCTGCGGGTTGGCCACCGGGTAGGCGAAGACGCGCCCGCCCTTGAGCTCGACGTTGTCGGCGAGGCGCTGCCCGAGCAGCGCGCCGTGGAAGATGTTGTCGCCGAGCACCAGGGCGACGGTCTCGTCACCGATGAAGTCGGCGCCGATGATGAACGCCTGGGCGAGCCCCTCGGGGCGTGGTTGCGCGGCGTAACTGATCTCGAGGCCCCACTGGGTGCCGTCGCCGAGCAGCCGCTGGAACTGTTCCTGGTCCTCCGGAGTGGTGATGACGAGGATCTCGCGGACCCCGGCCATCACCAACGTGGTCAACGGGTAGTAGATCATCGGTTTGTCGAAGACTGGCATGAGCTGCTTCGACACCGCTTTCGTCAGCGGCCAGAGGCGGGAGCCGGTGCCACCGGCGAGGATGATGCCACGCACCCGGCCACCTTACGGGTTGTACAGACCCTCGGTCGACTCAGCGCCCCACCGGGTGGACTAGACTCCCGATCCCGTGAGAATCCTCGTCACCGGCGGTGCCGGGTTCATCGGCTCCCACTACGTCCGCACCCTCCTCGGAGGCGGTTACCCGGCCTATGCCGGCGCGGCCGTGACCGTGCTCGACAAGCTCACCTATTCCGGCAATCGGGACAATCTGGCGCCTGTGGCCGGCGCTGTCGAATTCATCGAGGGCGACATCTGCGACACCGACCTGGTCGAGCAGCTCATGCCCGGCCACGACGCGGTGGTGCACTTCGCGGCCGAGTCGCACGTCGACCGGTCGATCCTCGGCGCCGGGCCGTTCGTGACCACCAACATCATCGGCACCCAGGTCCTGCTCGACGCCGCGCGGCGGGCCGGCGTGGGACGCTTCCTGCACGTGTCGACCGACGAGGTGTACGGGTCGATCGACGAGGGCTCCTGGACCGAGGAGTGGCCGCTGCAGCCCAACTCGCCGTACTCGGCCTCGAAGGCCGGCTCCGACCTGCTGGTGCTCGCCTACCACCGCACCCACGGGATGGAGGTGGTGGTGACCCGCTGCTCCAACAACTACGGCCACTACCAGTTCCCGGAGAAGGTCATCCCGCTGTTCGTCACGAACCTCATCGACGGCGAGCAGGTCCCGCTGTACGGCGACGGCGGCAACATCCGCGACTGGCTGCACGTCTCCGACCACTGCGCCGGCATCCAGCTGGCCCTGGAGAAGGGCCGCGCCGGCGAGGTCTACAACATCGGCGGCGGCCGCGAGCTGACCAACAAGGAGCTCACCGAGGTCCTCCTGGCGGCGACCGGCCGGGACTGGTCCGCGGTGCGACCCGTCGAGGACCGCAAGGGCCACGACCGGCGGTACTCGCTGAGCCACGAAAAGATCAGCAACGAGCTCGGCTACACGCCCGCGGTCACGTTCGAGGACGGGATCGCGGCGACCGTGGCCTGGTACAAGGAGAACCGCTCCTGGTGGGAGCCCCTCAAGACGCGCGCGGCGCTGTGACGCGGTACCTGGTCACCGGCGCCGGCGGGATGCTCGGTCAGGACCTTCTCGCGGCGCTGGACGGCCGTTCCGTTACCGCGGCGAAGCGTGCCGACCTCGACATCACCGACCCCCATGCGGTCCACGCACTGGTCAACGGTCACGACGTGGTGTTCAACGCGGCGGCCTGGACCGATGTGGACGGCGCGGAGACCGCGTATGAGTCCGCGCTCGCGGTCAACGGCGCCGGCGTGACGGTGCTCGCCAAGGCATGCCGCGCTTATGGTGCGCGACTTGTGCACGTTTCGACGGATTACGTGTTCGACGGCGCCGGGACGTCGCCGTATCCCGAGGACGCGCCGACCGCGCCGCTGAACGCCTACGGGCACAGCAAGCTCTTCGGCGAACAGAGTCTTCGGGAGGTCCTGCCGGATTCCGGGTACGTGGTGCGCACCGCGTGGCTCTACGGCGCGCAGGGCCGCAACTTCGTCAAGACGATGCTGCGCCTGGCCGCTACCCGCGAGTTCGTGGACGTGGTCGACGACCAGGTGGGTCAGCCGACCTGGTCACGGGATCTGGCCGTTCGGTTGGTCGCCTTGGCCGATTCGGACGCCCCCGCAGGGGTGTATCACGGCACCGCGTCGGGGCAGACCACGTGGCACGGCCTCGCGCAGGCGGTGTTCTCGCTGTCTGGCCTCGACCCTGCGCGGGTCCGCCGGACCACGAGCGCGGCCTATGTGACACCGGCCGCGCGGCCCTCCTACAGCGTGCTGGGCCACGAGCGGTGGGCGGCGGCGGGGATGGCGCCGATGCGGGACTGGCATACCATGCTGACCGCGGCGCTGCACGACCCCGCGTTCGCAGCCGTCCTGGGGGGTGCCGGGTGACACAACTGACCGTCGTCACAGGGCTGACCGCCGTCGCGCTCCTGGTCTTCATGGTTGAGCTGCTGCGGCGGCGGCAACTGCAGGAGAAGTACGCGATCCTCTGGCTCGTCGTCAGCATCGTGATCCTGCCGATGGCGTTCTTCCCGAAGCTGACGGACAACGTGGCCGAGGCGATCGGGATCGCGTCCGGGGTGAGCCTCGTGCTCTTCCTCGGCATCGTGTTCCTGCTGCTGGTCACGGTGCACCTCAGCTGGGAGGTGAGCCGCCTGGAGGAGGAGACCCGGACCCTGGCCGAGGACCTGGCGCTGCTGCGCAGCGAGCTCGGCCGCCCCCGCGACTCCTCCGCGGTGCCCGCCCCTGTCTCGTCGGACCTTCCTGAACGGGCTCCTGATGATCAACGGTAAGAAGGTCCTGATCATCATTCCGGCGTGGAACGAGGCCGCCTCCATCGCCGACGTCGTCGTCGAGGTCCACGGCGAACTGCCCGGCGTCGACATCATCGTCGTGGACGACGGCTCCGCCGACGACACCGCCGTGCGGGCCGCGGGCGCGGGCGCGATCGTGGCCCGGCTGCCGTTCAACCTCGGCGTCGGCGGCGCCATGCGCACCGGGTACCGCTACGCCCGCGACCACGGCTACGACGTCGCGATCCAGGTCGACGCGGACGGGCAGCACGACCCGCGGTACATCCCGAAGCTCGTCGACGCCCTCGACGAGCACGACCTGGTCATCGGCGCCCGGTTCGCGGGCGAGGGCGGCTACAGCGTCACCGGCCCCCGCAAGTGGGCGATGCGGATGCTGTCCGCGGTGCTGTCCCGGCTGTCCAAGACGAAGCTCACCGACACCACGTCGGGCCACCGGGCCTGCAACCGCCGGCTGATCGAGTTCTTCGCGCACTGGTACCCGGCGGAGTACCTCGGCGACACGATCGAGGTGCTGGTGCGGGTCGCCCGCTCCGGCTACAAGATCACGCAGATCCCGGTGGCGATGCGCCCCCGGATGGCGGGCACGCCGAGCAACTCCCCGATGAAGTCGACGATCTACCTCGGCCGGGCGGGCATCGTCCTGCTCCTGGCTCTGATCCGCACCTGACGCGTCTGTGTGGCTGGGGGCGGCTTCTGGCCGCTCTCCAGCCACCGGGTGGCGAGCGGCCGCTGTGGTGGTCCCCGCCGGTCAGCCATCTGCGTGGTCCCGGCGTCAGCCATCGCTCGCGCGCCGCTGCCAGGTCTCGCTGGTCTCGCCGGCGTGCCTCTCGGTCTGGTCTCGCGCGTGCGCCGCTGTCTGGTCCCGCTTCAGCCGTCGATGGGGAGCGGCTCTGGTCGCGGCCCGGCTGTCGGCAGCACGTCGGGCGTCGTTGCGGCGGTCTGCTTACTTGCAACCTACACCGGCACTACAAATTGATCTCCGATGCCGTCACGGCGCAGTTACCGGCCGCGACCATCGGCCGTCGCGCACGGCGTCGTTGCTGGTCGCGGGCGTTGTCGGCTGCGGCCGGCTCAGGCGGCCGGGCGTAGCTGGGTGAGGGCGCGGACCGCGTCGGTGAGGGAGATCGGGCGGTCGCTGACCTCCGTGGCGAGGCACCATTCGACATACTGCCGCATCAGCGTCGACGGCTTCACGCCCTTGCTCTTCGCGACCGCAGCGAGGCGCTGGGCCACGTCGGACGGCAGGCGCATCGAATAGACGGCCATGACCTCCGCGTCGGGCTTCGGTGGCAGTGCCGGGACCGGCGCGGCCCGGTCGAACGTGAACTCTCCGGCGGCGACGGCCGCGACCATGGCGTCCATCTGCTGCTCGGTGAGCGGGTCGGTGTTCATGCTGCGCTCGCCTCCCACTTCTCATACTCGGCGAGCTCGTCGGGGGTCATGTCCCGTGCTCCGAGGATGCCCCAGCTGAACTGGCCTTCCTGCTTCACGACGACGATGAGAGGTCGTCCCGTGTCGGTGCGTGCCCAGATGCTGAGGGCCGGGATGCCGAGGGCGAAGCCCGGAAGGGGGCGTCGCCGTTCGGCGTTCAACGCCTGGAGCACCTCGGCGTCAGTGATCCCGACGAGTGCTGCGAGCGTTGCCGGCCACCAGCGGTACGGCATGCCTCCAATGTACGACGCGCGTCAGACTTCGTCCACGATCCGGCCGCGATGACGCCGTTAGGGCCAGGCGCGGATCAGTGGCGATCCTCCCGGGCGTATCGGTCCAGGGTGGTGGCGTACATGCGTGACACCAGCCGACCCATGGGGCCGCGATGCAGCAGGAACAGCAACGGCCTCTGACCGCGGGGTCCGACCAGTCGTAGCGGGCGACCACCCCTCATCGGAGCACACGTGCTCCGGGGCGTCCAGACACGCTACAAGCGGGCCAGCCAGGCATGTCCCGGATGCACCTGGTCCAGCAGGCCGGACAGCGTCGCGCGTTGGGACTCGGCCAGCAAGGGCAGGACGCCGTCGAAGTCGGCCTGGTCCTTGGGGCGGACGTGCTTGGCCTTGAAGAGCAGCACGAGCTCCGGCGTCAGGTAGGGGATCCCGTCCGCGGTGTGCCGGATGATTTCGGCGTACGGCAGCCGGATCGTCTCGTCCCGGCGGCAGATCCACACCGCGCCGTCGTGCGGTTCGCGGAAGACGTCGAGCAGGTAGTTTCCGGTTGCCGGGTCGCGCAGCCAGGTCTGCCAGGTGGCGCTCAGCACCGCCGGGCCCGCCGACTCCCAGATCCGGGAGGAGTCGACGGCGTCGGCGGCGAGCTCGGAGAAGCGCGAGCGGATCTGCGGGAACTGCCCGGCCGGTACGCCGATCTCGATGTCGTGGTGCTCGCGGGTCTGCTCACCGTGGAACATGTCCAGTGCCCAGCCGGCGGCGACGTACCAGGTCGCGGTGGTGCCGGCCAGGCGGTCGGCGATGTCGGGCGGCGTCCAGCAGTGCGCCCAGCGGGCTTCGAGCGCCTCGAGGTCGCCGGGCGCCACGGTGATGCCACCGCTAGGCAGCCGGTCACTCATCCGCCGAACGTATCCGGTCGCGGCGGAGCGCACGAACCCCGGCACGCCGGTCGCAGCAGAGCGCACGAACGTCGGCACAGCGGTCGCGGCCGAGCGCTGGCACACCAGGCGCCGCGGAACGCACGAACGCCGGCAACGCAAACCCGGGCACGGTGCGGCCGGGGGCAGCTGAGCGCTGGCACCCCGGCCGGTCGTCCGTTCGTTGCTGTCGCGCCGCGCTTCACGCAACCAAGCGCCACGCTTCACGCGACCAAGCACCCAGCGAGGCGACCAGGCACCCCGCAAGGTGGCTACTCGGCGGCGGGCTTGTCGCCCTCGGCCGCTGGCTTGTCACCTTCGGCCGCGGGCTTGTCGCCCTCGGCGGCAGGGGCGGGGCCGCTCGCGTTGTCCGCCGGAGTGTTCGGCGACGCCGGAGGCTGCGGCTTGTCCTCGAGGCCGTCCTCGGGGGTGGCGGCCTTCGCCGGGTCCTCGAGGATCGCGGTGAGGGCGAGCCCCGTCAGGCGGCGGAACGTGCGCCCCTGGCGGTGCCGGTCCAGGACCGCGACCTCGAGCTGGTTGGCCGCCAGCTTCCGCGGCTGGCCGTTTTCGCCGCCCACGCTGCTCAGACCCTCGACCGCGAGCTTCAGCGCCTCAGCGAGCGTCTGATCGGCCCGGAAGCGGGTCTTCACGGCACCGGAGATGGTGTCGGACTGGCCGCCCATGGTGACGAGGCCGGGCTCGTCCTGGACGGAGCCGTCGTACGTGATGCGGTAGAGCTCGTCGTCCTCGGCGGTGGCGCCGACCTCGGCGACGCAGATCTCCACCTCATACGGCTTCTGTTCCTGCGTGAAGATCGCGCCGAGGGTGCGGGCGTAGATGTTGGCGACCTGCCGGCCGGTGACGTCGCGCCGGCCGTAGGAGTAGCCGTGCAGGTCGGCGAGGCGGACCCCGGCCGAGCGCAGGTTCTCGAACTCCGGGTAGCGGCCGACGGCGGCGAAGCCGATCTTGTCGTAGATCTCGCTGACCTTGTGCAGCGCGGTCGACAGGTTCTCGGCGACGAAGAGCACGCCGCCCTCATAGCTGAGCACCACGACGCTGCGACCGCGCGCGATGCCCTTGCGCGCGTATTCCGAGCGGTCCCGCATGATCTGCTCGGGCGAGGCGTAGAACTGCATGGCCACGGGGCGGGTTCTCCTTCGGCTTTGGTGTTAGGGCAGAGGGCAGAGCGCTCAGGCGCCGGGGTTGTCGGCGCGCTCGGCGATGACCGCCTCGGCGACCGCGCGGGTCTCCTCGTCGGTGAAGCGGTGGGTGCCCTCGACGGTCGCGGTCATGATGACCGGGAAGATGCCGCGCAGCAGGTCGGGGCCGCCGGTGGCGGTGTCGTCGTCGGCGGCGTCGTAGAGCGCCTCGACGGCGACCTTCACGGCGTCGGCGGTGGTGATGCCGGGCTTGTACCGCTTCTTCATGGACGACTTCGCGAACAGCGAACCGGAGCCGATCGAGTCGTAGCCGCGCTCCTCGTAGACGCCGCCGGCGACGTCGAAGCTGAAGATGCGGCCGGCCTTGTCGACGGACTTGGCGTCGACGTCGAAGCCGGCGAACAGCGGCACCACGGCCAGGCCCTGCATGGCGGCGCCGAGGTTGTTGCGCACCATGGTGGCGAGGCGGTTGGCCTTGCCCTCCAGGGAGAGCATCGTGCCCTCGATCTTCTCGTAGTGCTCGAGCTCGACCTGGAACAGGCGCAGCATCTCCAGGCCGAAGCCCGCGGTGCCGGCCATGCCGACCAGCGAGTAGGCGTCGGCGGCGAAGACCTTCTCGATGTCCCGCTGGGCGATGAGGTTGCCCATCGTGGCGCGCCGGTCGCCGCCCATGAGCACACCGTCGGCGCAGGTGATGGCGACGATCGTGGTGGCGTGTGCGCTCACGTCTGTGGCCATCCCCGGCGGCAACGGCCGGCGACCGGGGAGCATCTCGGGCGCGACCGCCGACAGGAACTCGGTGAACGACGAGGTCCCCGCGGCGTGGAACGCGGCCGGCAGACGCCCAAGGTGGTCAAGACCCGTCGGCAACGGAGCTCCCTTCACAGGATGATCGACTGTAGGTGAGGCAAACAATACGCCCGTCGGCCCGGATGCGTCCGGACCGACGGGACCTTCTCAGTGACGGTTACTGGCCGCCCTTTTGCACGTATCCGCGGACGAACTCTTCGGCGTTCTCCTCGAGCACCGAGTCGATCTCGTCGAGGAGGTCGTCGACGTCCTCACCCAACTGCTCGACCCGCTCGGCTGTCTCCGGGTTGACCTCGGGCGCGGCAACTTCCTCTTCCTCGTCGCGCCGGGACTTACCGGATTGGGACTGCCCGCCCGTATCCCTCGTAGCCATGTCTCATCCTCCTCGGGGGGACCACCAAACAACCGCTGCATCGAACTTACCCGGAAGTGATCGCTTCCAGCAGATCCTTCGCGCTCGGGCATTTGTCGAACAGTGCACCGACGTGCTTCTTGGTCCCTCGTTCGGGCTCCATCATCGGCACCCGCACCAGCGACTCCCGGCCCACGTCGAAGATGACCGAGTCCCAGCTCGCCGCAACCACCTCAGCGGGGTATTTGGCCAGGCACCGGCCGCGGAAGTAGGCGCGGGTGTCATCCGGCGGCTCGACGATCGCGCGCTGGATCTCGTCCTCGGTGAACAGCGTCGCCATCGAACCGCGGGCGACGAGCCGCTGATAGAGGCCCTTCTCGGCGCGGACGTCGGAATACTGCAGGTCCACGAGCTGCAGCTTGTGCGAGGACCAGCCCAGCGACTCGCGCTCGCGATAGCCCTCGAGGAGGCGGAGCTTGGCGACCCAGTCCAGCTCGCCGGCGCACAGCATCGGGTCGCGTCCGAGCCGGTCCAGCGTGCTCTCCCAGCGCTCCAGCACGTCGGCGGTCTGCGCGTCGACGTCGGAGCCCTGCCGGGAGTCCACGAAGGCCCGGGCCCGCTCGTAGAACGCCCACTGGATGTCCAGGGCGGTCAGCCGGCGGCCGTCGCGCATGCGGATCAGGTGCTGCAGGGACGGGTCGTGGCTGACCGCCTTGAGCTCGCTGACCGGGTCGGCGATGCCGAGGTCGGCGGACAGCGCCTTGTCCTCGATCATGGCGAGGATGAGCGAGGTGGTGCCGACCTTGAGGTAGGTG
This sequence comes from Dactylosporangium sp. NPDC049525, assembly GCF_040676755.1. Lineage (NCBI taxonomy): Bacteria > Bacillati > Actinomycetota > Actinomycetes > Micromonosporales > Micromonosporaceae > Dactylosporangium > Dactylosporangium sp. NPDC049525. Next base: position 40,613 of record NZ_JBFAPO010000028.1, read on the forward strand.
GAGATCTCCGACAGGTTGGCGTCGCCGATGATGACGTGCAGGCGCCGGTACTTGTCGGCGTCGGAGTGCGGCTCGTCGCGGGTGTTGATGATCGGCCGCTTCAGCGTCGTCTCCAGGCCGACCTCGACCTCGAAGAAGTCGGCGCGCTGGGAGATCTGGAACCCGGGGCCGGAGCCGTCCTGCCCGATGCCGACCCGGCCCGCCCCGCACACGATCTGCCGGGTGACGAAGAACGGGGTGAGATGCATGACGATGTCGGCGAACGGGGTCTGCCGGCGCATGAGGTAGTTCTCGTGCGTGCCGTAGCTGGCGCCCTTGTTGTCGGTGTTGTTCTTGTACAGGTGGATCGGCAGCGTCCCCGGGATCGTCGCCGCGCGGCGGGACGCCTCGGCCATCACCCGCTCGCCGGCCTTGTCCCACAGCACGATGTCGCGCGGGTTGGTGCACTCCGGGGTGGAGTATTCGGGGTGGGCGTGGTCGACGTAGAGTCGGGCGCCGTTGGTCAGTATGACGTTGGCCAGGCCGAGGTCCTCGTCCGCCAGTGCCTCGGCGGGGTCATAGAGGGCGCCGGAGTAGGTGAACCCGCGCGCGTCGCGCAGCGGGGACTCCTCTTCGTAGTCCCAGCGGGCCCGGCCGCCCTTGGTGAGCTCGGGCCGTGCGCCATAAGCGTTGACCACCTGGGATGACGTCACCATCGGGTTGGCTCCCGGCTGGCCGGGCACAGACACGCCGTATTCGACCTCAGTGCCCATCACGCGCCGCACACTCATGCCCACAACCCTAGTCGCAAGGTACGACAGTCTGCCTCCACCGCGGCGCGCCAGGTTTGCCTGATGTCCGATTGTTGTGAAGACGTCGCTGCCCGTAACATCCACGGATGCAGATCTCTGTCGCTTTCGAGGGTGCCGGCGCGGGCGAGGCGCCGCTGTCATGGGGGCAGCAGGACATCTGGGCGTCGATGGGCAGGTTCGGCGAGCAGCTCCCACTCGGTGGGGTGACCCCGCTGCCGGCCGGCACGACCGTCGAGGACGTCGCCGGTGAGCTGAAGTACCTGATGAGCCGCTACCAGGTGCTGCGGACCCGCCTGCGGTTCGCCGAGGACGGATCGCCCCGGCAGGTCGTCGCGGCGGCCGGCACGACCTTCCTGGAGGTCGCCGACGACGAGGACGCGGCGGGCATGCTGGCGCGGTACCGCCGCGAACCCGTCGACTTCACCAGCGACTGGCCGATCAGGATGGGTGTCGTGCGCCACCGTGGCAGGCTCACCCATCTGTGCGCGGTGATCTGGCACCTCGCGATGGACCGGTCCGGCGCGGCGGTGATGCTGCGTGAGGTCGCCGCGAGGGTCCAGGACCCGGTCGCCGGGATGCAGCCGCTGGAGCAGGCCGGCTGGCAGGCGTCGGAGGCGGGCGCCCGGCAGAGCCGCAGCGCGTTGCGGCACTGGGAGCGGGTCCTGCGGGTGATGCCAGCGCCGTGGCCGGTCGCGTCGCGGCGGCGCGAGAGCCCCCGGCACTGGAAGGGCCGCCTGGTCTCCCCCGCGATCCCGCTCGCCACCCGGATGCTGGTGGAGCGGGCCGGCGCCGACCCGGCCACGTCCCTGCTCGCGGCGTTCGCGGTCGCGGTGCGCCGGTGCGCGGGCGTCGACCCGGTGCCGGTGCTGCTGGTGACCAGCAACCGGTTCCGCTCCGGGCTCGCGGAGGTCGTGGCGCCGGTCGCCCAGCCGGGACTGTGCCTCGTGGACGTCTCGGATGCCGATTTCGCCGGTGTACTGGAGGGAGCGCGCCGAGCGGCGACGGCCGCGTACAAGCACGCGTATTACGACACCGCAGGGAAGGAGTCGCTGGTGGCACGGGTCGCCGCCGAGCGCGGCCCGCAGTTCCGGGTCGACTTCCACCTCAACGACCGGCGCGGGCCGGACCTGCCGGTGGTGGCGGGGTCGCTGCGCCAGGCGCTCGCCCGCCGGTCGCTGCACTGGATGCCGTTCAAGGACACCCCGTCCAGCCGGGTCTTCGTGCACGCCGACGACGCCCCGGGCGCGACGGTGCTGACCTGCTATGCCGACACGCACCATGTGTCGTTGGCGGAGGCGTCCTCGGTACTGACGACGCTCGAGTCCACCCTGGCTGAAGCCGCGCTGCGGGCCTGAGGTGTGTCGCGGCCGAAGGTCGCGGCGCGGTCGCAGACCGCGGAGGGTGACTGTGCGCGGAGGTGGCAGGGAAGGCCGTCAAGGCCTGACCGGTGTCTGGCGGGAGCGACGGTCGCGCCCACGACGGACCCGAGTCATGCCCTTCTGGCTCCTGCTTCTGCTTCGCGGAACGCGAAGCGGGCGGCGGCCCGGAGGCCACCGCCCGCTCGTGTCGCGGTCCTACAGATATTGGCCGGTGTTGGTCGCGGTCTCTATTGACCGGCCGGCCTCCGCGCCCTTGCCGCCGGAGACGAGCGTGCGGATGTAGACGATCCGCTCGCCCTTCTTGCCGGAGATGCGGGCCCAGTCGTCGGGGTTGGTGGTGTTGGGCAGGTCCTCGTTCTCGCGGAACTCGTCAACGCAGGAGTCGAGCAGGTGCTGGAGGCGCATGCCCTTCTGCCCGTCGCGGAGGAAGTCCTTGATCGCCATCTTCTTGGCCCGGTCGACGATGTTCTGGATCATCGCGCCGGAGTTGAAGTCCTTGAAGTACAGGACCTCCTTGTCGCCGTTGGCGTAGGTCACCTCGAGGAACCGGTTCTCCTCGGTCTCGGAGTACATCCGCAGGACCACCGCGTCGATCATGGCCGCGACCGTCGCGTCGGGCGAGTTGCCGTGTTCGGCGACGTCGTCCTTGTGCAGCGGGACTGTGGTGAGGATGTACTTGGAGAAGATGTCCTTGGCCGCCTCGGCGTCCGGTCGCTCGATCTTGATCTTCACATCGAGCCGGCCGGGGCGCAGGATCGCCGGGTCGATCATGTCTTCCCGGTTGGATGCGCCGATGACGATGACGTTTTCCAGGCCCTCGACGCCGTCGATCTCGCTCAGCAGCTGAGGCACGATCGTGTTCTCGACGTCGGAGGAAACCCCCGAGCCACGGGTGCGGAACACCGAGTCCATCTCGTCGAAGAACACGATGACCGGGGTGCCCTCGCTCGCCTTCTCACGGGCGCGCTGGAAGATCAGCCGGATGTGCCGCTCGGTCTCGCCGACATACTTGTTGAGCAGCTCGGGACCCTTGATGTTGAGGAAGTAGCTGGTCTTGCGCTCCTCGCCACGCCGCTCGGCGATCTTCTTCGCCAGCGAGTTGGCGACCGCCTTGGCGATCAGCGTCTTGCCACAGCCGGGAGGGCCATAGAGCAGGACGCCTTTCGGCGGGCGCAACAGGTGCTCGCGGAACAGCTCCGCGTGCAGGAAGGGCAGCTCCACGGCGTCGCGGATCTGCTCGATCTGCGAGAAGAGGCCACCGATGTCGGTGTAGTCGACGTCGGGCACCTCCTCCAGCACCAGCTCCTCGACCTCGCTCTTCGGGATCCGCTCGTAGGCATACGCCGAACGGGGCTCGATCATGAGCGAGTCACCGGCGCGCAGGGGCGCGTCGGCGAGGGTGTCGGCCAGGTGGACGATCCGCTCCTCGTCGGCGTGCGATATGACGAGTGCGCGGTCACCACCTTCCAGGATCTCCTTCAACATGACGACCTCGCCGGAACGCTCGAACCCGAGCGCGTCGACGATGTTCAGGGCGTCGTTGAGCAGGACCTCCTGGCCTCGGCGCAGCTCCTCGACCTCGATGGCCGGGGACACCGCGACGCGCAGCTTGCGCCCACCGGTGAAGACGTCTACAGAGCCGTCTTCGTGGCGGGCGAGGAAGACGCCGTAACCGCTCGGCGGCTGTGCCAGGCGGTCAACTTCCTCCTTCAGCGTCACGATCTGGGCGCGGGCCTCCTTGAGGGTGGCCACGAGCCGCTCGTTGTTTTCGGTCAGCCGGGCAATCTGCGCCTGCGCTGCGGCGAGCCGCTCTTCGAGCTGTCGCACGTGTCGCGGGGTTTCCGTCAGCTTGCGCCGCACCAGGGCGAGTTCCTCTTGGAGGAAGGCGACCTGCGTGGAGAGATCGTGGGCGTCCTTCTCCCATCGTGCGGCGCGCGTCTCCGCGTCGTCGCTGCGTGCCACGTCCCACCTCCCCGGGGGCTTTGAACGTTGTGCTCTAACACTAACTGCTGTTCGCCGGTCTGGGCCCCTTCGAACCCGTGCGCCACAGGGCTTTTACAAATCGTGCGGCCTGGAGGCCTTTTCCACCAGCCCTGTAATGTTGCAGCGTGAGCGCTCTTGAGGTGTGGGTTGACCAGGACCTGTGCACTGGCGACGGCCTGTGTGTGCAGTATGCGCCTGAGGTCTTCGAGTTCGACGTCGATGGCCTGGCCTACGTGAAGCAGCCCGACGGCGAGCTGCTGTTGGCCCCTGGCAGCCGTGTCGACGTGCCAGAACACCTTCGGCTCGAGGTCATCGACGCCGCCAAGGAGTGCCCCGGCGACTGCATTCACGTGCACCGGGCGGCCGACGGCGTGCCCGTGGCCGGGCCCAACGCCGACTGATTCGTCACAGCATCGGCTTGCCCACGAGAGAAGAGACGAGTCGGGCGAACTCCTCCAAACGGGCGATCTGCCCCGCGCCGCCGTCGTCGAGGGTCTTGCCGAAGCGCAGCGCGTCGTGCCGGATCACCGACCCGGCCTCCTCCGCGGCGACATTCGCCTCGTCGAGCGAGGTCAGCAGCAGGTAGACGTCGACGCTGTCGACCCGGGCGTGCCCGTTGGGGTTGCGGCTGAGCCGCCGGCGGCAGCCGACCTCGGTCACCGCGGACAGCGCCACCACCCGCAGCGACGACGTCATCGAGCCCGGCGGCGCCTCCTCGGGCGGGATGTCCTCGCCGTGCCACAGGATGAGCCGGGTGCCGTCGCAGACGACGACCTCCTGCCAGACCCCGTTGACGTCGTTGACGAACCGTTCGAGGGTGAAACCGAGCACACTCTGCCCCCGCAGCACCCCTGCCATCGCGTCCAGCGCGATGTCGGGGTCGCGCAGGTAGGCCCTGGCCGCCGACTCGAGATCCGGATAGGGCGACCAGTCCGGAAAAACGGCAGGTAGGTCACTGAAGCTCGGACGGCTCATCCTTTGCCTCCTCCTCCCGTGCGGTCGCGGCGGCCGCCAGCCGCCGCGCCGCATATGCTTCGGCGCCCTTGCTCGGCTTGCGCCGCCGCGGCGGCGCCGTCACCCCAGGTGCGAGCTTGCGGGCACTGACGAGGAACGCCGTGTGCGCGATCATCCTGTGATCGGGGCGCACCGCGAGGCCCTCGACGTGCCAGTCGCGCACCAGACTCTCCCAGGCGCGGGGTTCGGTGTAGCCACCGTCCTCGCGCAACGCCTCGACCAGCTCCGACAGCTGTGGCGTGGTCGCCACGTAGCCGATGAACACCCCGCCGGGGATCAGCGCCCGCGACACGAGCGGCAGGATCTCCCACGGGGTCAGCATGTCTAGGATTATCCGATCAAAACCGACATCTTCGCAGCCAGCTACGTCACCTACTCGCAAGGTCCACCCCTCGACAGGGCCGCCGAGGAAGGACTCGACGTTGCGCCGGGCGATGGCTGCGAAGTCTTCTCGCATCTCGTAGGACGTCACTGTGCCTGTTGTGCCCACGGCCCTGAGCAGGGAGCACGTGAGCGCGCCGGAGCCGGCACCCGCCTCCAGGACCCGCGCGCCGGGGAAGATGTCACCCATCGCGCAGATCTGCGCGGCGTCCTTCGGGTAGATGACCTGGGCGCCGCGGGGCATGGACAGCACGTAGTCCGACAGCAGGGGCCGCAGCGCGAGATACGCGGTGCCGCCGGCGGACGTGACGACGCTGCCGTCCGGCGCGCCGATCAGGTCGTCGTGCGGCAGCGCGCCCCGGTGGGTGTGGAACTCCTTGCCCGCCTCGAGCACGATCGTGTGCATCCGGCCCTTGGGGTCGGTCAACTGGACCCGGTCACCCGGTTGGAACGGTCCCCTGCGGGTCGCTGGCAGGTCGAGGGACACAGTCACGTGCGATTCCTTCTGCTGGTGGGCCGGCCGTCGGGTCGGCGTGTTTCGACGAGCGAGAGCAGCTCGGCGCCGCGCAGGACGCCGTGCACATCCTCACCCGTGACCACCAGGTAGTCGCCGCCCGGGTCGTCACGGATGGCGTGCAGCAGGTCGGTGCCCCGCAGATCGCCTGCTAGGACGTGGTGCTCGTCCAGCCGGCGGGTCACGTCGCCGATCGGCACCCAGGGGCGCCGCTCAGGCGGCACCGCCCGCGCCGACGCGCCGTGCACGAACCCGAGCATCGCCCCGGCGCCGTCGACGACGGCGAGGTGCTGGCCGCGCTCGGTCGCGATGCGCTCCGCCTCGGCCAGCGGGGTGGCGGCCGCGACCGCGACCACCGGCCTGGCCAGCTCCCTGGCGTTGAACGGCGGCAGGCTCGCGGCCACCTTCCCGTGCCGGATCGCCTGGCCGGCGCCGACCCACATGGTCACGCTCACAAGGAGCGTGAAGATCAGCCCGAAGTAGCCGTCGAGGACGCCCCGCATGAACAGCACGATCACGGTGCCGGCGGTGGCGACCGCGACGAGCCGGCCGGACCAGCCGGCGACCCGGCGGCCGAGATTCGGATCGCCGCTGATCTTCCACACGACCGCCTGCAGCGCCCGCCCGCCGTCCAGCGGCAGGCCCGGCAGCGCGTTGAACACGGCGACCACGATGTTGCTCAACGCCAGCTGGAACGCGAACGTCTCGGCGATCCCGCCCTCCGGCAGGACCAGCGCCGCCGCGCCGGACAGCAGCCCCAGCAGCAGCGACACGACCGGCCCGGCAAGCGAGACGAACAGCTCCACGCCCGGCCGCGGCGCCTCCCGCTCCATCTCGGTGTAGCCGCCGAGCATCTCCAGAGTGATACCGCTCACACCGATGCCGCTGTGCCGGCTGGTGATGGCGTGCCCCAGCTCGTGCAGCAACACCGACACCAGCAGGCACACCACGAACCCGAACCCGACCGCGAAGCCGGTGCTCAGCGGCAGCTCCTCCCGGCGCGAGGTCAGGAACTGGCTATACGTCAGCGTGATCAGCGCGGCGAGCAGCAGCCAGGACGGGGCGAGGAAGATCGGGACGCCGAACAGCCGACCCAGGGGGATCCCGGAGCCGCGCTCAGGCGGCCGGGTCCGGGCAGCCGACGACGCCGGCGCGGGAGCCGAGCGGTAGTCGTCCATTGCCCATGATGCTACGGGTAGTCCGCGCCGGGACGCCGGTCCGCGAAAACTGTCGTACCTGTGCCCTAACCTTCCACGCATGACGGAGACCATCACCACGCTTCCTACCTTGTCGCCGTCGCGCGCCGCCGACTTCAAGACGTGCCCCCTGCTGTATCGGTTCCGCAGCATCGACCGCCTGCCCGAGCGCCCGACGCCCGACCAGATGCGAGGCACCCTCGTGCACGCCGTCCTGGAGGCGCTGTTCGAAGAGCCGAGCGGCTCCCGCACCCCCGAGCGTGCCGCCGCGCTCGTCGCGCCGCAGTGGCAGCGGCTGGTGGAGACCGAGGAGGGCCTCGCCGAGCTGTTCGCGGACACGGAGGCGTTCCTGGAGTCGAGCCGCGAGCTGCTCGGCGGCTATTTCGCCGTGGAGGACCCCAACCGGCTCGAGCCCGCCGAGCGGGAGGCGTTCGTCCAGGCCGAGGTCGACGGCAAGCTCGTCATCCGAGGCTACATCGACCGCCTCGACGTCTCCCCCGCCGGCGACATCCGGGTCGTGGACTACAAGACCGGCGGGGCGCCCCGCGAGGCGTTCGAGGCCCGGGCGATGTTCCAGCTGAAGTTCTACGCCCTGGTGCTGTGGCGGACCCGTGGCGTCGTGCCCCGGGTGCTGCGGCTGATGTATCTGAAGGACCGTGAGGTCTGCGACTTCTCCCCGGACGCGGAGGAGCTGGAGCGGTTCGAGCGGACGCTGCTGGCGCTGTGGCAGGCGATCGAGCGGGCCACCGCCGAGCGGGACTTCCGGGCGCAGCCGAGCCGGCTGTGCGGGTGGTGCGCGCACCAGGCGCTGTGCCCGGCGTTCGGGGGGACGCCGCCGCCGTTCCCGGAGCCGGCCGCGGTCGCCGCGCTGCCCACGACGACGGACCCTGAGCCCACCACGGGCCGGGACGAGTAGGCGCTGGCGGGCCGCTGCCGGAGGGCGGTCTCGTGGTGCGGGCGGTGCGCGCTGGGCTGCCTCTGGCCGGTCTCCGCCGATGCACTTTGATCGGTCGCGACGTGCGCACGTCGCTCGTCGCGACCGACCTGACAACCCGGTTGACTGCTGGTCGCCGAGGACCAGAGACCCACCGGCTTGTGGAGATCCGCCGGGTGTTGGCGTCCGCGGGCGGTTCGGCCCGGGCGGCGGCACGCCAAAGGGGCCCGTTTCGTCCGCTTCGTGCATGCGGTCGGCTGCCGGCACGCCGCGATCGATGACTGGACCTCGGCGGCGGCGTTGCGCGGCTCGACCCCGGCCGGCGCCAGGCCGAGGAGCCCGTTTCGTCCGCTTCCTGCGCGTTCGGCGGCAAGCCGCGGTGAGGTCAGGTGCCGGAGGAGATCACCAGGGACGTGATCTGGGGCCACGGGATGAACAAGGTGACGCCGTTCGGGTTCACGATCGCCATGCCGACCGGCAGTGACTGTTCCCGGACGATGACGCCCACCGCGTTCTGCGTGCTGGCATGGGTCCGGTAGCTGAAACGGACCTCCGTGCCGCCGTCTGGCAATTCGATCATTTCGGCTCCTCTCCGGCTCCGACCTCGCGAGCCTACGCCGGTAGGGGCGTCTCATCCTCAAGCATGAGGTGGACCTCGGACGCGGTGACGAATCCGTGGGGTCGCCGAGCCGATACCGTTCGAAGCGTGCTGAAGCGCGTGCTGAGCCGCCGAGCGGACCCGTTGGTGCAGGACATCGCCCTCGCGGTAGTGCTCGCGGTGGTCAGCGCGGTGGCGACCGCGGTCGCGCAGCGGGAGTTCGGCACGAGACATCTGAGCTGGCAGCTGGTGTTCGACACGGTCGGGTTGCTGGCGGTGGTGGTGCGCCGGCGGTGGCTGTGGGTCGCCGTGTGGTTCACCGCGGTGCACATCACGGTGCCGTTCCTGGGGGTCTTCCCGCTGGTCAGCGGCGGGTTCTCGATCATTGTCGTGACGTACACGGCGGCGGCGTACCTGCCGCTGAAGCGGGCGGTGGCGGCCGGGGTGCTCATCTGGGCGCCGGGGATGGTGCTCGCGACCGTGATGGGGCGCACCCAGGACGAGCCGTATGCGCTGGAGCCGCGGGTGTTCCTGCTGTTCAACGTGATGAGCGCCGCGGTGTGCTTCACGGTGGGGCGGACGATGGCGACCCGGCGGGCGTACGTGGCGGCCCTGGAGGACCGGGCCAGGACCGCGGAGACCAGCCAGCGGGCGCTGACCGAGCAGGCGGTCGCCGACGAGCGGCGGCGCATCGCGCGGGAGCTGCACGACGTCGTCGCGCACCACGTGAGCGTGATGGGGGTCCTCGCGACCGGGTCGCGGCGGATGCTGCAGCGGGACCCGGCGGCCGCGGACGAGGCCCTGGCGACGATCGAGGAGACGGGGCGCACCGCGCTGCGGGAGATGCGGCGGCTGCTGACGGTGCTGCGCACGGAGGCGGAGCCGGCCGGTGAGCTCGCGCCGCAGCCCGGGCTGGCGGGCGTGGAGGGCCTGGTCGAGCAGATCCGCGAGGCGGGGCTGCAGGCGGGGCTCAAGGTCGAGGGGGTGCCGGGGCCGCTGGACCCGGGCATCGCGCTGACGATCTACCGGATCGTGCAGGAGGCGCTGACGAACGCGCTGAAGCACGCCGGCGCGGCGACGGTCGAGGTCAGGATGGTGTTCAGCCGGCAGGACGTGGTGGTCGAGGTGTGCGACACGGGCCGCGGGCCGCAGCTGGGCACGGCCGCGATCGGGCACGGGCTGCTGGGGATGCGGGAGCGCGTGATGTTGTACGGGGGGACACTGCGCACCGGTCCACGGCCGGGCGGCGGCTACCGTGTGCACGCGAGGATCCCGATCGAACAGCACGTCGACAGCGTGGAAAGGCAGCCAGCTTGAACCCGAGGCCGATCCGGCTCCTGCTCGTGGACGACCAGCCGCTGTTGCGCACCGGGTTCCGGATGGTGCTCGGCGGCGAGACGGACCTCGACATCGTCGCCGAGGCCGGTGACGGGGTCGAGGCGATCGAGCTGGCCCGGCGCCTGCTGCCCGACGTGGTGCTGATGGACATCCGGATGCCGCGGATGGACGGGGTCGCCGCGACGCGGGCGATCGTCGAGGCGAAACTGCCGGTGCGGGTGCTGATCCTGACCACGTTCGACCTCGACGAATACGTGGTGGGCGCGCTGCGGGCCGGTGCGAGCGGGTTCCTGGCCAAGGACGTACCCGCCGACGACCTGGTCACGGCGATCCGGACGGTGGCGGCCGGTGAGGCGGTCGTGGCGCCGCGGATCCTCAAGCGGTTGCTGGACAAGTTCGCCGACGCGCTGCCGGACCCGGACGCGGCTCCCCCGCGGGACCTGCGGGTGCTGACGGACCGGGAGCGGGAGGTCCTCGTCCATCTGGCCCGGGGGTTGTCCAACGCGGAGATCGCGCGGGCGCTGTCGGTGAGCGAGACGACGGTGAAGACCCACGTGGGGCACGTACTGACGAAGCTCGGTCTCCGCGACCGGGTCCAGGCCGTCGTTCTCGCGTACGAGACCGGCCTGGTCCGACCGGGGTCATAGCCATCCTTCCCAGGGAGTACCCCCGACCGGCACCCCGGGAGGACGGCACACCCTCGATCACCCCGTAGCGTGAGGACATTCACGAAACCAGAGGGGGATCGAGCGTGACCACGACAGTCACGACCGGGCAGGCGGTCGCCGCCCGCGCGGTGGACGTGTGGAAGGTGTACGGCAGCGGCGAGGCCCAGGTCATCGCGCTGCACGGGGTGAGCGTCGAGCTGGAACGCGGGCAGTTCACCGCGATCATGGGCCCGTCGGGGTCCGGCAAGTCGACGTTGATGCACACGCTCGCCGGGCTCGACTCGGTGACGCGCGGTGAGATCTTCATCGGCGACACCCGGTTGACGGGGATGTCCGACGGTGACCTGACGAACCTGCGCAGGACCAAGGTCGGGTTCATCTTCCAGCAGTTCAACCTGCTGCCGACGCTGACGGCGGAGGAGAACATCCTGCTGCCGCTGTCGATCGCCGGGCGCAAGGCGGACCCGAAGTGGTATGACACGGTGATCGACACGGTGGGGCTGCGGGACCGGCTCAAGCACCGCCCGAGCCAGCTGTCCGGCGGTCAGCAGCAGCGGGTCGCGTGCGCGCGGGCCCTGGTGTCGCGGCCGGAGGTCATCTTCGCCGACGAGCCGACCGGCAACCTCGACTCGCGTTCGGGTGCTGAGGTGCTGTCGTTCCTGCGCAACTCGGTGCGGGAGTTCGGGCAGACGATCGTCATGGTGACCCACGACCCGAATGCGGCCTCGTATGCGGACCGGGTCATCTTCCTCGCCGACGGCCAGGTCGTCGACGAGCTGCTGGCGCCGACCGCGGACGCGGTGCTGGACAAGCTCAAGGGGCTGGACGCCAAGGTCGAGAGCGCCGCCGACGCGCCGCGGGCGGGCTGAGCCGTGCTGCGCGCGACGCTCAAGAGCCTGCTGGCGCGCAAGCTCCGGCTGATCCTGTCGACCCTCGCCGTCGTGCTGTCGGTGATGTTCGTGTCGGGGTCGCTGGTGCTCACCGACACGCTGGGCCGCACGTTCGACCAGGTGTTCTCCAACATCTACAGCTCCACCGACGTGCAGGTGTCGGCGAAGTCGGCGACGGCCAATGAAGCCTCCGGCAACAGCGCCGCGATCCTGCCGGTGCCGGCCTCGGACGTCGAGCGGATCAAGAAGATCGACGGGGTGCGGTCGGCGACGGGCCAGGTGTTCGTCACCGGCGCCCGGGTCATCGGCAAGAACGGCAAGGTGGTGATCAGCCAGTCCGGGCAGTTCGGCGGCAGCTGGACGGGCGAGGACGAGCTGACGAAGCTGATCGCCGGCCGGGCGCCGGAGGCGGCGGACGAGATCGTCATCAACAACGGGCTGGCGAAGCAGGCCAAGTTCGCCGTCGGTGACTCGGTCGACATCATCGCCCGGGCCGAGGCCCGCAAGACGTACAAGATCGTCGGCGTCATCCAGTACGGGGGCAACCGCGACTCCCTGGCCGGCGAGACGACGGTGCTGTTCACGGAGGCCACCGCCCAGCGGGTGATGCTCGGCGAGACCGGTGTGTTCAACGTGGTCGAGGTGAAGGGCGCCTCCGGCGTCTCCGACAACCAGCTGCGCGACAACATCAAGGCCGCGCTCGGCCCGTCGTACTCGGTGCAGACCGGCGACGAGCTGTCCAAGGCGTCCAGCGAGGCGATCCGCGGCCTGTTGAAGTACTTCAACTACTTCTTCCTCGGCTTCGGCACGATCGCGTTGCTCGTCGGGGTGTTCCTGATCCTGAACACGTTCTCGATCATCGTGTCGCAGCGCACGCAGGAGCTGGCGCTGCTGCGGGCGATGGGCGCGAGCCGCTGGCAGATCATCCGGTCGGTGCTGATCGAGGCGCTGCTCATCGGCATCGTCGGGTCGCTGTTCGGGTTCCTCGTCGGCATGGGCCTCGGCGCGCTCGGGGCGAGCGCGTTCACGTCCCTGGCGAAGATGGACTCCGCGGGGCTCGGGCTGCCGGTGGCGGCGATCGTGACGTCGTTCACGATCGGCATCCTGGTCACGATGATCTCGGCGGTGCTGCCGGCGATCAAGGCGGCCCGGGTCGCGCCGATCGCGGCGATGCGGGACGCGGCCGCCACAGACAAGCCGCTGACCGGGATCACCATCGTCGGCGGGGTCGTCACCGCGGTCGGGATCGGCTCGCTGTCGTGGGGTCTGGCGGGTGCCGGCGACGCGACGCTGCTGCTGGTGTTCGGCGGGGTGCTGCTGACGCTGATCGGGGTGGCGCTGCTCGCCCCGATGATCAGCCGGCCGCTGGTCGCCGCGCTCGGCGCGGTGTTCTCCTGGTCGGTGCCGGGCAAGCTGGGCCGGCGCAACTCGTCGCGCAACCCGCGGCGCACGGCGATCACGGCCGGCGCGGTCATGGTCGGCATCGCGATCATCACGATGATCAGCACGATCTTCGCGTCGCTGTCGACCGCGATCGGTGAGTCGGTGGAGAAGGACCTGCAGGCCGACCTGATCATCTACGGTCAGCAGACGTCCGACGTGCCGCCGATCATCCAGCCCGACGAGCTCAAGCAGATCAAGGCGCTGCCGCAGCTGCAGACGGTGGCGTCGGTCACCTACGACACCGTGTCGCTGAACGGCAAGCAGGACTTCGTGCTCGCCTACGACGACGTGCCGGCCGTCATCACGGTGCTGAAGCTGCACGCCGTCGCGGGCCGCATCGACCACATCGACAGCGGCGAGTTCACGACGGACGAGAAGACGGCGAAGGACCGCAAGTACACGGTGGGCACCACCATCCAGGTGACGTTCGCCAAGGGCGGCACGAAGACGCTGACGCTGGTCGGCATCACCAACTCGACCGTCAACGGCAACGGTGTCGTGGTCTCCAACACCGACGCGCAGACCGGGTTCGCGTTCCCGCAGCCGATCCAGGCCCTGGTGAAGGCGAAGGACGGGGTGGCGGTGCAGGACGCGAAGACTGCGATCGAGGGGGTGCTGAAGAACAACCCCGAGGTCAGTGTGCAAACCAAGGAGGAGCTCGTCGGCTCCAGCCAGCAGCAGTTCGACGTGGCCCTCATCATCGTGCAGGTGCTGCTGTTCATCGCGCTGGGCATCTCGGTGCTCGGGGTCATCAACACGCTGCTGCTGTCGGTGATCGAGCGGACCAGGGAGCTGGGCATGCTGCGGGCGATCGGGCTGCGACGCCGGCAGACGTGGTCGATGGTGACGATCGAGTCCGTGGTGATCACGTTGTTCGGCACGGTGCTCGGGCTCATCGTGGGCGCCGGGCTCGGCGCGGCGACGGTCACCGCCCTCAAGTCGGTGATCGGCTTCGGCGCGGTCACCCTGCCGTGGGGGTACATGATCGCCTACATCATCGGGGCGGTCGTCGTCGGCGCGGTCGCCGGGCTCATCCCCGCGATCCGCGCGGTGCGGCTCAACGTGCTCAACGCCATCGCATACGAATAGTCAAACCCGCAACAAAGGTCGCCGGTCGGGGTCGTCCCCGGCCGGCGATCCGCATTTCCGGGCACCTTTCTGTGAACGCTGAGAATGCGGGCTAGGGGTTGACCCTGAGATCCGCTCCGGGCCATTCCCCTGCGAAAAACCGGTGGTCAGCTCGCCCTGCGGGCGGACGAGACGGCCGTGATCCGCCCCGAGGATGAAGGCACACCATTCACCAGGGGGAATCATGACTGCATCGGTTGCGACGCGCACCGAGGTGGCCGCGAAGGCGGTCGACGTATGGAAGGTCTACGGCACCGGCGAGGCGCAGGTCAACGCGCTCGGCGGCGTGTCGGTGGAGCTCGAGAAGGGCCGCTTCACCGCGATCATGGGCCCGTCGGGCTCCGGCAAGTCGACGCTCATGCACTGCCTCGCCGGCCTGGACGCGGTGTCCCGCGGCGAGGTCTACATCGGCGACACGCAGATCTCCGGCCTGTCGGACCGGGGCCTGACGAACCTGCGCCGCACCAAGGTCGGGTTCATCTTCCAGCAGTTCAACCTGCTGCCGACGCTGACCGCCGAGGAGAACATCCTGCTGCCGCTGTCGATCGCGGGCAGGAAGCCGGACCCGGCCTGGTTCAACACCGTCATCGACACCGTGGGGCTGCGGGACCGGCTCAAGCACCGCCCGAGCCAGCTGTCCGGCGGTCAGCAGCAGCGGGTCGCGTGCGCCCGGGCCCTGGTGTCGCGGCCGGAGGTCATCTTCGCCGACGAGCCGACCGGCAACCTCGACTCGCGCTCCGGCGCGGAGGTCCTGTCGTTCCTGCGCAACTCGGTCCGCGACTTCGGGCAGACGATCGTCATGGTCACCCACGACCCGAACGCGGCCTCGTACGCGGACCGGGTCATCTTCCTCGCCGACGGGCACGTCGTCGACGAGCTGTACGCGCCGACCGCCGACGCCGTCCTGGACCGTCTCAAGCGCCTCGACAAGGCGGTCTGACGATGCTGCGCGCCACACTCAAGAGCCTGCTCTCCCGCAAGCTGCGGCTGGTCCTGTCGGGCCTCGCCGTGGTGCTGGGGGTGATGTTCGTGTCGGGGGCGTTCGTGCTCACCGACACGATGGGCCGCTCCTTCGACAGCCTGTTCGCCTCCGTGTACGAGGGCACCGACGTCAACGTCACGCAGAAGCCGAAGGTCGGCGACCAGGACTTCGGCCCGTCGCAGCAGGGCAACATCCCGGCCGCGACGCTGGACAAGGTCCGCGCGGTGCCCGGCGTCGCCAGCGTCACCGGTGACGCGAGCGCCGACGGTGCCCGGGTCATCGGCAAGAACGGCAAGGTCGTCACCACGTTCGGCCCGCCGCGCCTCGGCGGGAACTGGACCGGCACGTCGGACCTGCTGCAGCTGCGCGAGGGCCGCGCACCGGCCGCCGACAACGAGATCGTCGTCAACGTGACCACAGCGAAGGCCGCCGGTGGGCTCAAGGTCGGCGACGACGTCGGGGTCCTCACCCTCCAGCCCGGCAAGAAGGTCTTCAAGCTCGTCGGCATCTTCGGCTACAGCGGCAACCGCGACTCCCTCGGCGGCTCCCTCGAGGTGCTGTTCACCACGCCGGTCGCGCAGGAGCTGATGCTCGGCGAGAAGGACGTGTACAGCGGCATCAACGTGAAGGCCGCCGCGGGCGTGTCGCACGAGAAGCTCCGCGACGACGTCGCGGCCGCGCTCGGCGGCGAGGCCGCCGGGTTCCAGGTCAAGACCGGTCAGCAGCTGACGGACGAGACGACCAAGGAGTTCCGGGAGGGCCTGGCGTTCTTCAACAACGTCCTCATCGGGTTCGCCGGTGTCGCGTTGTTCGTCGGTACCTTCCTCATCCTGAACACGTTCTCGATCATCGTCGCGCAGCGGACGCGTGAACTGGCGCTGATGCGGGCCCTCGGCGGCAGCCGCGGCCAGACGCTCGGCTCCGTCATCATCGAGGCGGTCGCGATCGGTCTCATCGCCTCGGTCCTGGGCCTGGCCGCCGGCATCGGCGTCGGTGTCCTGCTCGCCTGGGTGTTCGGCAACGTCAGCGGCGTCGCCCTCGCCAGCGTCGGCGTCCCCGCCGCCGCGGTGATCAGCGCCTTCGTGGTCGGCCTGCTGGTGACGGTCGTCGCCGCGGTCCTGCCGGCGCTGCGGGCCGCCCGGATCCCCCCGATCGCGGCGCTGCAGGAGGTCGCCACCCCGGACCGGCCGCTCACCAAGCTCACCGTCAGCGGCGCGCTCATCGGCGCGGCCGGCGGCACGATGCTCGGCCTCGGCCTGGCCGGGCAGGGCGACAACACCCTGTGGCTGATCCTCGGCGGTGTCCTGGTCAGCTTCATCGGGGTCGCGCTGCTCACGCCGCTGCTGGCCCGCCCGGTGGTGTCGCTGCTCGGCCGGCTGTTCTCCTGGTCGGTGCCGGGCAAGCTGGGCCGGCTCAACTCCGGCCGCAACCCGCGGCGCACCGCGATCACCGCGGCCGCGCTGATGGTCGGCCTGGCCCTGATCACCGGCGTCAACGTCATCCTCGCCTCGGCGAAGCAGAGCCTGTCGTCGCAGGCGTCGACGCAGGTGACGGTCGACCTGATCATCTCCGGTGACGGCGACGACAACGGCCCGGCGAAGTTCGACCCGGCCGTGATGTCGGCCGCGGCGAAGCTGACGGGCGTGTCCAGCGCGGCCAGCGAGTACTGGGACTTCGCGCAGGTCGACGGCGAGGGCCGGGGCATCTCGGCGACGCCGGACATGGCCGCCTACGCGGGCATGTTCAAGCTCCAGGCGACCGAGGGAACGCTGCAGTGGACCGGTGACAACCAGGCCGTCGTCGACGTGGAGACCGCGAAGAAGCGCAACCTGACGCTCGGCTCGACGATGACCATGCAGTTCACCAGGGGTGAGCCGCACCAGGTGAAGATCGTCGGGCTGTACCAGAAGAGCGACGTCATGGGTGGCCTGGTGGTCTCCGGCGACGTGGTCAAGGACTTCCGCACCGCGCAGCCGTCCTGGGGCTACCTACGGGTCAGCGAGGGCACCGCGGTCGACGCGATCCAGAAGCAGGTCGACCAGCTGCTCGTCGACAACCCCGAGGTGTCGGTCGCGAACCGGGCCGAGTTCGTCGACGCGCAGGCCGCGCAGTTCGACCAGCTGCTGCTGATGATCCAGGTGCTCCTCGCGCTCGCGATCCTCATCGCGGTCCTCGGCATCGTCAACACCCTCGCCCTGTCGGTGCTGGAACGGACCCGCGAACTGGGCCTGCTCCGCGCGATCGGGATGCGCCGGGCGCAGACGATGCGGATGGTGACCGTCGAGGCGGTCGTCATCTCCACCTTCGGCGCGCTGCTCGGCCTCGCCGTCGGCACCGGACTCGGCGCCGCGGTGGTGCGGGCGCTGAAGGACGACGGCTTCACGAAGCTGGCGTTCCCGTGGAGCCAGATGGCGACGTACCTGCTGCTGGCCGCGCTGGTCGGGGTGGTCGCGGCGGTGCTGCCGTCGATCCGCGCCTCGCGGGTCAACGTGCTGCAGGCCATCTCGCACGACTGACGGTTGTTCCGCGAAGGGGGCGCCTCGGCGCCCCCTTCGGCTATGCGATCAGCTTGCGCAGGTAGGCGACGTCGACGTCGAGCAGCGAACCGACCAGCGTGACGCCTTCCGGGTCGAGGTCCACCTCGCACGGCACGGCCAGGACGGCGCAGCCGGCGGCGCGGGCGCTGCGCACCCCGTTGGGCGAGTCCTCCACGGCGACGCACTGCGGCGCGGTCGCCCCGACGAGCCGCGCCGCGGTCAGGTACGGCATCGGGTGCGGCTTGGTCCGGTCCACCTCGTCCCCGGCGACGACCGCGTCGAAGTTGTCCGCGCCGATCGTCAGCAACGCCACGTCGACCAGGTGCCGGTGCGTGGCGGTGACGAGCGCCAGGGGTACACCCTCCGAACGCAACGCCGCGAGCAGCTCCTTCGCACCGGGACGCCACTCGACGCCGCCGTGGAACAGCTCCTTCACCCGTGTCTCCAGCCACACGACGCTCGCGTCGGTGCTGATGCTCGCGGGCAGGCCGAGGTCGTCGTGCAGCAGCCGCATCGAGTCGGTCATGTTGCTGCCGACCATCGCGTGCCTGGCCTGCGCGGACAGCTCACCGCCGTAGTGCGTGGCGAGCTCGGTCAGGCCGACGGACCAGACCTTCTCGCTGTCCACGAGAGTGCCGTCCATGTCGAAGAGCACGGCCGCGAGCCGGTCGTCAGAAGCCACCTGACGGATCCTGCCCGCAGATCCCGTCACCGCCCGTCGATCGTGCTCAACGTCACCGCGTCGAGAAATGCCGCCGGGGTCATGCTGCCGGGCTGCTCGCCCCGCCGCGCGGCCCGCTGGACCAGCCGCCGGGCGGTCTCGTTCGCCGGGGTCGGCACCCCGTGCAGGCGGCCGAGCAGCACGATCTCGCCGTTGAGGTAATCGGCCTCGACGGTGCCGGTGCCGCGGGCGAGGCTCTGCCACGACGAGCCGCCGGCCCTCGCGGAGGCGTCGGGCCAGCGCATGATGTCGCCGCGGCGCTGCCGGTCCTCCTCCGCGGACGCCACGTCGATCCCCGCGGCGCGCAGCACGGCCTCGCCCTCGGCCTGGACGGGTCCGGCCGCCGCGTCGAGACCGTCGACCCGCCCGCACAGCGCCTCGACCGCGTTGCCGAGGTTCAGCAGGAGTTTGCGGTACTTCCAGCGCATGATGTCCGCACGTGGCTGGGACACGAACCCGGCGGACTCGAGGTCCGCGGCGAGCTGCTCGGCGGTCGTGTCGAGGCCGGACGGGTAGCGGCCGAGGTCCAGGATGCCGGGGACCGGGTCGCAGTGGGCGACGACGACACCCGGGGCAAGATGGCTGGCGGGCAGGATGACGTGGACGCCGTAGACGTCGGCGAAGTGGCGCAGGGCGGCGCGTTCGTTGGCAACACCGTTCTGCAGGCAGACGATCGGGCCGTCCCAGCCTTCGAGGGCGACGAGTGCCGCCTCGGTGTCCATGCCCTTCATGCCGAGGACGACGACGTCCTTGTGCGTGTCCGCAGGGTGTTCGTACGCGTCGAGCTTGACCACGGTGTCGCCGGACGGCTGGCGCAGCGTCAGGCCGTCGCGGCGGATCGCCTCCAGATGCGCACCGCGGGCGATGACCGCCACGTCGTGCCCGGCGACCGCGAGCCGCCCCGCGACCACTCCCCCGACGGCGCCCGCGCCGTAGATCACCCATCGCATCGACCCATCGTATTTCGCTACCTCTGGTGCGGTTCGCCGATACGGAAGGTGAGAAGCGGTGGAGGTGGCGCCATGACCCGCCGCGGTTCAGGTACATTCCCCGCACTATGCACTCCAGCGTCTTCCTCGTGCCGCTCCTGCTCGTGCAGGCGCTCTGGCTGCTCGCGCCGGGGCTCCTCGTCGGGCTGCTCCTCGCCGGCCGCGACCGCGTCCCCGCGTTCCTGGTGGTTCCCGTCGCCGGGCTGGTCGGGTGCGTGTCCGGCTATGTGGTGCTGTGGGCGTTCTTCGGCGCCCACTGGCTCGGCAACGTGGCCGTCGTCGTGTTCGCCGTCGCGGCGCTCGCCTCGGCCGCCTGGATCGCCGCGCGCCAGCACCTGCGCGCCGCCCTGCTCCGGCTCGACGTCGCCGCGCCGCTGGCGCTGATGCTGCTGCTGACGCTCGCCTACACCGCGATCACGTTCTCCTGCACCGTCGGCGCGGGCGCCGGGTCGGTCAACGCCTTCTGCCACCTCAACGGGTTCACCGGCGACAACATCCTGCCGCAGATCTTCGCCGACAACATCCACCACGGCGACCCCCGCACGATCACCTGGGACTGGCAGGGCAGCGACCGGCCGCCGCTGCAGTCCGGCGTGCAGCTGCTGCAGGCACCGCTGACCGAGTCGAGGTCGTGGCGGATCATGAGCTACGAGGTGCTCACCGTCCTGCTGCAGGCCATGTGGCTGCCGGCGCTGTGGGGGCTGCTGCGGGCGCTGAAGGTGTCCACGCGGGCGTTCGCGCTCGTCGCCGCCGTGTGCACCTGCACCGGCCTGTTCTTCTTCAACTCCGTCTTCACCTGGCCGAAGCTGCTGCCGGCGGCGCTGGTCGTGCTCACCTGCGGCGTCTGGTTCTTCGACCGCCGCGGCCCGTGGAGCTGGGTCATCGGCGGCCTCGCCGCGGGCGCCGCGATGGTCGCGCACGGCGGCGTCGTGTTCACCCTGGTGCCGATCGGCATCGCGCTGCTGCTGCCCAAGCACCGGCCGTCGTGGACGTCGCTCGTGGTCGCGGTCGCCGCCGCGCTGCTGATGTTCGCCCCGTGGCAGGCATACCAACGACTGTATGACCCGCCCGGCGACCGGCTGCTGAAGATGCACCTCGCCGGCATCCCGTTCCCCGACGAGCGGCCCCTCGGCGAGCTGCTGCGGACCCGTTACGGCGACGATGGTGTCAGCGGCACGATCGCCAACAAGACGGCCAACTTCACCACCGTCCTCGGCGTGCAGAACGTGCAGTACCACCTCATCGGCAAGGGCCGCACCGGCATCGTGCGCGACGAGGAGTTCCGCTACCTGATCCTGTGCTTCGGCGTGTTCAGCATCGCCTGGCTCGCCCTGCTCACCCGCCGCGGCCGCCAACGGGTCCGCGAGGCCGCCGACCCCGACCGGCTCCGCCTCGTCTTCGGCATCGCCGGGGCGTCCCTGCTGCTGTGGATCCTGCTCATGTACGGCCCCGCCACCACCCACCTGCACCAGGGTTCCTACGCGACGATGCTGCTGCTCTTCGCCGGCCTCGGCGTGCTGTTCAGCGTCCTGCCGAAGTGGGTCACCAGGATCGCGCTGGCGGTGCAGGCGGCGTACTGGGCGCTGATCTGGGTCGCCGCGGTGTGGAAGGGCCACAATCTGCACTGGGCGTATCTCGCGGTCAGCCTGGTGTCGTCGGCGGCGTTCGCGGGCGCGCTGTACTGGCTGCACCGCCGCGGCGACGCGCCGGTCCCTGCCGATCCGGCCGGCGATCCCGCTGTCACCCCGGAGCCCGCCGCCGCGAGGTGAACCACCGCCACCGCCGCCACCCCGCGCCGGAGCCAGCTCCGTCGGCGTCGGTATCGGCGTCGGCTTGGGTTCGGCGTCGGCTCGGTCGTCGGCGCCGGCTCCGTTGACGCCGGCTCCGTTGACGCGGGCACGGCGGCGGCTCGACCGGCATCGTCGGCTCCGTTGTCTCGGGCTCGGCGGGGTCGGCTCCGTTGACGCGGGCACGGCGGGGTCGGCTCCGTTGCCTCGGGCTCGGCGGCGTCGGCTCCATCAACAGCGCCGGCATCGACCCGGTCGGCGGGGTGTTGGGGGTCGGCCACGCTCACCACCTTGAACCCCGTCGCACCTTCACGCCCTGCCGCACGATCCCTCGCGACGCAGCGCGGTGGGCTGGACGACCTGCCGCACAATCCGCCACGTCCCTCGCGACCTCTCGCACGATCTGTGAAGGACCGGGTGGCGTCCTGACGACCAGTCGCCGGGCGACCATGGGACGACTTCGATCCTCGACCGCCAATCCGGGAACGGACCCGGGGATGGCATCCGTCAAGCACCCGCGCCCGACCGCCGAGACGACCGACGGCACCCGATGCTCGAAGAGCCACTTCGTGAGCTTCCCGCGACTGTGGAAACTCACTGAGCCTGGGCGCCCACCAAAGTTCCACCATCACGGCAACGAGGTGCGAACGCCGAGTCGATCGACCCGCCCATGAGGCTTTTGTGCGATTTGCGCCGCAAAAGCCGCGGCCGAGACGCTGTCAGAGACGAGATGCTGTCAGAGAGCGGCCGGCTCCGGGTCGGCCTCGGGCACCGCTGGCGGCGCCACTTCCGCCGACGCGGTGGCATCAGGGGCGGGCGACGGCGTACGCCACATCATCACCGCGGTCACGGCCAGCCCTGCGACCATGAGCAGCAGCGGCAGCACCGACCCGGTCGGCGGGTGCCAGTCACCGGCCAGGGGGTTGAACCAGCCGAGGCCCGCGTCCGGGGCCAGCCCGCGCTGCCAGCGGACCATCGCGAACACCAGCAGCGCGAAGTGCACCGGCAGCAGGAACAGCACGAACGTGCGGCCCAAGGACCGGACCTGCGCGGCGTCGAAGAGCTTGCGCTCCAGCACCCAGGCGGCCAGCAGTGGCATCCCGGCGAGCAGTGGCAGCATGTACCGGCCGCCGGTGATGAAGCCGGTCACGTTGGCCTGGCTGACCTGCAGCACGCCGGGCAGGAGCACGCCGCCGGTGAGGAAGACCAGGTACCGCCACTTGGTGACCCAGCCGCCGACCAGGCCGCCCAGGATGACGACGCCGCCGACGAGCATCGCCCAGATCAGGTAGAACGGGCTCCAGAGTTTCGTGTCGAACCAGCCGGCCACGCCGATCATGCCGATGAGCAGCTGGTACCAGCTGTCGATGTACTGCGTGATCGCCTCGCCGGTGGTGTAGTCCCACAGGCCGGGCGGTGGTGGGACCAGCTCGCCGGTGCGCATCACGACGATCCAGGTCGCGGACAGCAGCCCGGCCACGACGATGCCGGCGGTCCAGAGTTTGACCCGGGTGACCTGCCACCATTCCTTCAGCCAGGCCCAGCGCAGCGGCACGGCCAGGGCGAGCAGGCCGAACGCGAACCACGCCGGCCCGCCGGAGCGCAGCGTCAGCAGCAGCACCGAGGAGATTCCCAGCAGCGTGACCAGCGGCCGTTTCAACGGGTCGGGTGGCTCGAGGAACAGCGGGATGCCCGCGGCGAAGAACGCGATCCCGGCCGCGATCTCCAGGGCGTTCGGGTTCACCCCGCCGGCCAGGTGGGCGAGCATCGGGGTGGCGACGCACAGCAGGGCGGTGGCCGGCAGGCCGAAGCGGGACCAGCGGCGCAGCGCCAGGAACGCCGAGGCGAGCAGCGCGGCGCACATGGCGCCGTTGAGCAGGCGCGCAACGACCAGGCCGCCCCAGTTGGGCATCCACCGCAGCGGCGGGCCGACGACCAGGTAGAACAGCGGGTTGTACCGGCCGGCGCTGGTGCTCACCTCGGTCATCGGGCCGCCGCTGAGCCCCTTCTCGCAGGCCGCGGACTTCGTCGGGTCGAACCCCCAGCAGACCGCGTGCGCGTCGAGGCCGACGGGAACCCGCTGGTAGGCCCCCATGCCGGGGCGCCCGAACGCGTCCGGCACGGTGCGTGGCTCGGCGAAGATCTGCCCGGGTTCGAACGAGCCGACGCCGGCCGCGCGGATGCTGTGCTGCACCTCGTCGGCCGGTCCGTCGAACGGCGCAGCCACGCCCCACGCCGCGAAGACGAGGAAGAAGGCGAGGAAGGCGAGCAGCCAAGAACGACGCACCCCGGGATGGTACAAGGTGATCTTGGAAACTGACACCCCGGGCGCGGCCGGCAAGCCATCCGGCGGTCACCCACGTAGGCTGGGACCGTGACCGAGTTCGACGGCCTGCCCGTGCTGCGCTCCCCTGTCGCGATTGCCGCGTTCGAAGGGTGGAACGACGCTGCCGACGCGTCGACCGCCGTCGTCGAGCATCTCGAACAGGAGTGGGGCGCCGAGCCCATCGCCGCGCTCGACCCCGAAGACTTCTACGACTTCCAGGTCAACCGGCCGACGGTGATGATGTCCGAGGGCGAGACCCGCCGCATCGAGTGGCCCACCACCCGCTTCTCGGTGGCCACCCCGCCCGACGCGGAGCGCGACATCGTGCTCATCCGCGGCATCGAGCCGAGCATGCGCTGGCGCACGTTCTGCGAGCAGGTCCTCGAGGTCTGCCACAGCCTCGAGGTGAGCCGGATCGTGCTGCTGGGCGCACTGCTGGCGGACGTGCCGTACACCAGGCCGCTGCCGGTCAGCGGCTCCGCGCCGCGCGGCGCCACCGCCATCGACACCACCGAGCGCCTCGGCCTCACCCCGACCCGCTACGAGGGCCCGACCGGCATCGTCGGCATCCTGCACGACGCCTGCGTGCGCGCCGACCTCGACGCCGTCTCGTTCTGGGTGCACGTCCCGCACTACGCGAACAACCCGCCCTGCCCGAAGGCCACCCTCGCGCTGCTGCACCGCGTCGAGGAGGTCCTCGACCTGCCCGTCCCCACCGGCGACCTGGCCAAGGAGTCCTCGGAGTGGGAGGAGCGGCTCAAGCAGGCCGCCGAGCAGGACGCCGAGCTCGCCGAATACGTCCGTGAGCTGGAGGAACGCTCCGGCGACGCCGGCCTGCAGCCGCTGTCCGGCGACGAGATCGCGCAGGAGTTCGAGAAGTACCTGCGCCGCCGCGGTGGCCAGGCCGGCCCGTCCGCGACCGGCGCCTGGTAGCCACCCGACCCGCAGCCACCGCCGGACTGGTGGATCATCCGTATGGCTCCGGTCCGTCGTGGGCGCGCTTCGCCGCTCCCGTCAGCCACCGGTCGGCCGTGAACGGCCTCCCTGCCACCTCCGCGGACAGTTGCGGTGACACGACCTGCGGTCGTGAACAAGCCCGCGGCCTGGCGGCCGGCCCGCATCCGCGGCCCGTCCGCCCAGCCCACGACGCGACCTTCGGCCGCGGTGCGCTCCGCGCACCACTGCGCCGGTCTCAGGACGCCCTTGGGCTTCCCACTTCAGGCGGCGCTGGGTCGCGGCCGCAGGTCGCGGGCTTGTCGCCGGCCGCAGGTCGCGGCGGGGTGGCTGGCCGCGGACCTGGCAGGGCCAGGGCCAGCGATAGCTGGGCCCCGGCCCGGTGTCTGGCGGGAGCGACGGTCGTGCCCACGACGGACCCGAGTCACCCTTGTTCGTCAAACAGTGATCAGACCTGCCGGTAGGTGCTGAGGAACCGGCCGATGCGGCCGATCGCGTCCTCGAGGTCCGCCACGCGCGGGAGGGTCACGATGCGGAAATGGTCCGGATTGTGCCAGTTGAAGCCGGTCCCCTGCACGACCATCAGCTTCTCCTTGCGGAGCAGGTCGAGCGCGAACTGCAGGTCGTCCTTGATCGGGTGCACCTCGGGGTCGATGCGCGGGAACATGTACAGCGCGCCCATCGGCTTGGTGCACGACACGCCCGGGATGTCGTTGAGCATCTGCCAGGCCTTGTCGCGCTGGGCGAGCAGCCGGCCGCCGGGCAGGATCAGGTCGTTGATGCTCTGATACCCGCCGAGCGCGGTCTGCACGGCGTGCTGCGTCGGCACGTTGGGGCACAGCCGCATGTTGGCGAGGATGTCGAGGCCCTCGATGTAGCTGGTCGCGTGCTGCTTCGGCCCCGACAGCACGAGCCAGCCGGTGCGGAAGCCGGCCACCCGGTATGCCTTCGACAGGCCGTTGAACGTCAGCGTGAGCAGGTCCGGGGCAACGGCGGAGGTCGAGACGTGCTTGGTGTCGTCGTAGAGGATCTTGTCGTAGATCTCGTCGGAGAAGACCAGCAGGTTGTGGCGGCGGGCGACCTCGGTGATCCGCTCGAGCATCTCGCGCGAGTAGACGGCGCCGGTCGGGTTGTTCGGGTTGATGATGACGATCGCTTTGGTGCGCGGCGTGACCTTCGCGGCGATGTCGTCGACGTCGGGCATCCAGTCGTTCGTCTCGTCGCAGATGTAGTGCACGGCGCGACCGCCGCAGAGGCTGACGGAGGCGGTCCACAACGGGTAGTCGGGCGAGGGGATGAGCACCTCGTCGCCGTTGTCGAGCAGCGCCTGCAACGCCATGACGATGAGCTCGGAGACGCCGTTGCCGAGATACACGTCCTCGATGTCGACGCCGTAGACCTGCTTCTGCTGGTAGTACTGCACGACGGCGCGGCGGGCGGACAACAGGCCCTTGGAGTCGCCGTAGCCGTGCGCGGACGGCAGGTTCAGGATGACGTCCTGGAGGATCTCCTCCGGCGCCTCGAAGCCGAACGGCGCCGGGTTGCCGATGTTGAGCTTCAGGATGTGATGGCCTTCGGCCTCCATCTGCTTGGCGGCGGCCATGACCGGTCCGCGGATGTCGTAACAGACGTTTGCCAGCTTCGCGGACTGAGTCACCTGCATGCAGCCACAGTACGAGGCCCGCTCCCGTATCTCAGTAGCCAGTTCCCATCATGTGGCGCGCCCGTGTGTGGCGTGGGTCCGCTTGCGTCGAGCATCCTAGGAGGCTAGGCTTGGAGGTATGACCATCAACCCTGGAGCGGCGGAGTTCCCGCACCGGCAGATCGCCGCGCAGCTCCGGGCCCGCATCCACCGTGGCGACTGGGCACCCGGCGAGCGGCTGCCGTCGATCCCGTCGCTTGCCACGCAGTTCGGGGTCGCCAAGCAGACCGTCCAGCGGACCATCGACCAGCTGCGCATCGAAGGACTGCTGATCACCCGTCCGGGTTCGGGCACGTTCGTGCGCGGCACGAAGCGCCGGATGAACCGGCTGTCCCGCGGGCGCTATGGTGCCGAGCGCGGCTACCACGCCGAGCTCGCCGCGCGTTACCGCCAGCACCTGATGCAGGTCGGCGTCATGCCCTGCCCCGCCGACGTCGCCGAGGGCTTCGGCATCGACGTGGGCGTGCCGCTGCTGGTCCGCCGTCACCTCGTCCGCACCGGCGACGCCCCGGTCGAGGTCGGCGCCTCCTGGTTCCGCCCCGCGGATGTGCGCGGCACCTCGATCGAGCGCCCCGACGTGTTCGACCGCCCCCTCTATCAGGAGGTCGAGGCGGAGCTGGGCCGGCGGTATACGAGCGCCAAGGACCAGGTCAGCGCCCGCCTCCCGACCCGCGAGGAGGCCGA
This sequence comes from Dactylosporangium sp. NPDC049525, assembly GCF_040676755.1. Classification (NCBI taxonomy): domain Bacteria; kingdom Bacillati; phylum Actinomycetota; class Actinomycetes; order Micromonosporales; family Micromonosporaceae; genus Dactylosporangium; species Dactylosporangium sp. NPDC049525. Next base: position 67,552 of record NZ_JBFAPO010000028.1, read on the forward strand.
GCTGCTGCAGATCCGGCCCGACACCCCGGTGCTGGTGCTGCTGCACATCGCGTATGACGCCGAGCACCGGCCGATCGAGGTCGCCCAGGCCGCGTGGCCAGGGCCGATGACGTCACTGACTGAGGAGTACAAGATCCCGGCCGTCCGGCCCGGCCTGCCGACCGACGAGCCCGACCTCGCCCTCGGCTAGCCGCGCCCGCAGTTAGCCGTCCGCGGTTCGCGCCCTCGGTTACCAGCGCGGTTCGCGCGGGTGGCAGGACGAGCCTCAGCTGGCTGGCGGCTGTTCCGAATGGTCAGGCTCGCATTTGTCCGACGTGCCGGGTGGAGTTCAGGCTGCGGGTGTTGTCGCGATCGGTCGAGCGTGGGAAGCCGACCGCTGCTACGCGATGTCGCCTATCTCGATGCGCTCGCCAGTGTCCGACATCCGCACGTAGGCTCCGGCGTGTGACCCGAGATTCCGGAGGATCTCGGCGACGGTGGCCAGCGCCCACTCCCGCGGGACGGTGTCGTCGACCTCAACGTCAAGGTTGACGAAGTCCTCTCCGACGCCGGCTCCCACCACGTCGAATCCGTCCACCTCCTGGAGTTCGTCCTCGATGTCGTCTCGATCCACGTCGGGGGCCAATGAGGCAAGATAGATGTCGATGAACATTGGCTGTGCCGCAATCTGTTGCAGGGACATCGATTCCAGGGTTCGTTCGCAGTCGGCGGGGCTGTGACAGCCGAAGGCCGAATGGCGTCGGCGGTGGTTGTGGAAAGCGATCCAGTGGAACACGTCGCGGCGGGCGTCGGCTTCGGATGTGCAGCCGCGGCGATCGACGCCGAGTTCGCGTCGACGCAGGTGCCGCCCGGTGCTGCCGCGCCGGCCCATGACCCGTTCCACCCGTTGCGGTTGACCCCGACGCCCTGGGCGCGCAGTTCCGCGGTGACCCGCGGTGATCCATGGCTGCCCCGGAGTCAGCACTGAGCATCTCGGCCGGTCCGCACGCGGCTTGGCGAGTCGGGTCGGGCGTGAACGGCGCCGGGACCCGGCCGCGTGAATGGCGTCGTTGGACACCACCGCACGGGCCGTGTGCACGTTGCCGAAGTCAGTTCGGCTGGGGTAGGCGCAGGTGCTTCCGTGAGACTTCGGCCTGTGCCTGCAGCGTGCGGATCGCGGCGGCCGGGTCGGTTCGGAGTTGTTCGGCTGTGGCTGACACCCGGGCCGACGATGTACTGCTCCGGGACGGCAAGGAGCTGAACGTGCTGCCGCAGACTGAACTGGTCCGCCGATCGCGACGCCTGCATGACGACGCAGCAGAGGATCGAGTCGAGCGGCTCCTGGTGGAGCAGCGCATCGGCCGCTCCCCACGAGCCGGGCAGTTGCGGCACCAGGTACCGGACCGCGCACCGCCGCCAGAGATCCGTCTTCATGCCCGATCGTCCCCTCTGCCGGGCGGCCGGAAGACCGGAATGTTCTGGAACGCGGTCATGGCGGGGGCTGGGTGAAGGGCGGATGTGGCCGGCGTGATGACCGGGTTCGCCATTTGATCATGAGAGGGTGGCAGAGACGGTCGTCCGAGGGGCGGCGGATGTGGGTCCGGAAAAGAAATTCTCGTCAGGCGTGCAGCGTTCGGGTGGGCGGCGACCGTTCTATCCGTGGTGGAGGGAGCGGCCGGTTGAAAGCAGAGGATCCGGACGGGTTCCGGGAGTTCGTGGCGTCGCGGATGGCGGCGCTGCGGAACCTGGCATACGTCACATGCGGGGACTGGCACGCTGCGGAGGACGCGGTGGCCAACGCCCTGACGAAGCTGTATCCGCGCTGGTCACGGCTGGACCGGCCGGACCTGTACGCGCAGACCATGGTGGTGCGGGCGGCGATCGACGAGACGCGCCGGCCCTGGTGGCGGCGTGAACGGGCGGCCGGGGACACGGTGCCTGACGTCACGCAGGGCGATCACAGCGGTGCCACCGACGAACGACTGACCGTGCGGGTGGCGTTGCAGGCCGTTCCGGTGCGGCAGCGGGCGGTGCTGGTGCTGCGGTACTACCTCGGCATGACGGCCGAGGAGGCCGCGGAGGTGCTCGGTATCCGGGCCGCATCGGTCAGAAGCCAGACGACCAGAGGTCTGGCGAATCTCCGGGCGGCGCTCGCCGCCGGAGGCGTGGTCTTGGATGAACCGTCAGAACTCGGAGAGTGGACCCATGCGAATGCAGGACCTGGTGGAGCTGGCAACGTCAGAGCCACCGCCGCTGCGGTACGGCGCTGAGGAGATCCTCGCGTCGGGGCAGCGCGTGCAGCGCCGGCGCCGGCTCGGCTGGGCGGCGGCCGGCGCGAGTGCCGTGGCGGTGCTGGGGGTGGTGGCCGCCGCGGTAGCGGTGCCGGCGCTCAACGCCAAGCCGGGGCCGGCGCCGGGTGTCGAGGTGGCGCAGCAGCCCGTGTCGGCGACGGCGGAGCCGTTCACGTTCACGTTCGGCGGGTACCGGGTCGGGAAGCTGCGGGTGGAGAAGCCGATCGACGTGTCGACGGCGTACCAGCTCGCCTCGGTGTACGCCGACGGCCTGACCACCAACGACAAGCCCGTCGACCCGAACGAGCCAGCGGCGGGCGGGCCGAAACTGTACGCGTACCTGACCGTGTACCGGGCCGGCGCGTACGACCCGTCGAAGCTGGCCGGCGCGCAGCAGGTGACCGTCGGTGGGCGGCCGGGGCTCGAGGTCAACGACCAGGAACACGGCTGGGCGGCGCGGCGGACCTTGGCGTGGCAGTACGCCACGGATGCGTGGGCGGTGATTCGCGCCAGCTCCGACGACGCGGCGTTCCCGTCCGCGAAGGACCTGCGGGACCTGGCCGCCGGGCTGCCCGGCGTCACCCCGACGCCGGCGAAGGTGCCGGTCAAGCTGAGCTACGTGCCGGCCGGGTACCAGCTCGTCGAGGTCGCGATGCACGCCATGCCCGGCCTGAACGGCATCGCCGTCGCCCGGGAAGGGGACTACGCGGGGCTGCGGTACAGCAACCCGGCGCTGCCGACGACCGGGCTCACCGAGCCGTTCGGCGGCGAGGACGGCGACGACCCGCCCGGCAGCTTCCAGATCTTCGTGGTGCCGGCCGCGAACTCCAACCAGCAGGCGTCGCCCGGGCTGAGCTGCGGTGCCGGGTTCTGCAACCGGTGGGACAACGGCGTGAACCTCCAGGTCAGCAGCGGCGGGCGGCTGACGGACACGGAGATGAAGAAGGTCCTCGAGGGCATCACGCTCGGCAACGTCCAGGACGCCGGCACCTGGACCGCCGTCACTCCCTGACAAAGCCGCCACCCCCTGACAAGCGGCAGCGGTGCCCCGACGACGGCCATCCACCGGATCCGGTGGATGGCCGTCTGAGGACGAGCGGAAGAGCGGCGGAAAGCCGACGGTCGGATGAACATGCGTCATGACCTTCGTCGCTTATGGTCATGGCCGTGGAGGAGCGACTCGACGCGAGCACCGGCTATCTGCTCGCCCGGTTGGGGGCCGAGTCGCGGCGCCGATGGGCGCGGATGCTGGCCGAGCATCAGCTCACGCCGCACCACCTCGCGGTGCTGATGAGTCTCGGGCACGTGGGGCCGGCGCATCAGCAGCGGGTGAGTGAGCTGATCGGGGTCGACCCGCGCAACACGGTCGCGGTCGTGGGTCTGCTGCAGCGGCGCGGCCTGGTGGAGCGGGCCGTCGACCCGGCGGACCGGCGGCGGCACACGCTGACGTTGACGGCCGACGGCGCCGGCCTGCTCGCGAGGCTCCGCGAACAGGTCGACGCCGTGGAAGATCTGCTGCTCGGTGGGCTGCCGGGGCATGAGCGCGACCAGTTGCACGGCCTGCTGGCCAGGCTCGCGGACACGCTGCCCTGACGGCGGCGTCACGTGATCGGGTCGGGGGCGATCTCCTTGACGGGGGTACCGGCCGGGTGGGCGTTCTCGGCGCGCGGGTCGCCCTCGTCGGCGAAGTAGTCCGACGGGCTGGTGTCGTCGCCGCCGTCGGCGACTGACGTGGCCCGCAGGATCACGGTGAGCAGCGCGGCGACGGCGAGGTTGACGGCGACGGCGACGAAACCGACGTAGATCGTCTTCGTGGAGTCGAAGCCGAACTCCTTCAGCGGGAACGCGGCGCTGCCGAAGTGGGCGCGTTTCGTGGCGGCGTTGGGGATCTGGTAGAGCATCCACATGCCGAGGCCCATCCCGGCGATCCAGCCGCCGATCAGCGCCCCGCGGTGGAACCAGCGGGTGAACAGGCCGAGCGCGACCGCCGGCAGGGTCTGCAGGATGATGACGCCGCCGATGAGCTGCAGGTCGATGGAGAACTGCGGGTCGACGAAGACGATGAAGACCAGCGCGCCGACCTTGACCAGCAGCGACGTCACCTTCGACACCGTCGCCTCCTGCGAGGGGGTGGCGTCGCGGCGCAGGTATTCGCGGTACACGTTGCGGGTGAACAGGTTCGCCGCGGCGATCGACATGATCGCGGCGGGGACGAGGGCGCCGATGCCGATGGCGGCGTAGGCGACGCCGGCGAACCAGTCGGGGAAGAGCTTGTCGAACAGCAGCGGCACGACGGTGTTGTTGTCGTTGGTGCCGTTCGGGTTCGTCAACGGGGTGATGTTGGCGGCGATCGCGGCGTAGCCGAGCAGGGCGATGAGGCCGAGCAGCAGCGAGTACGCGGGCAGCGCCGACATGTTGCGCTTGATCACGTCGCGGTTCTTGCTGGCCAGGACGCCGGTGATGCTGTGCGGGTAGAGGAACAGCGCCAGCGCCGAGCCCAGCGCGAGGGTGATGTACTGGAGCTGGTTGTTGGCGTTGAGCAGGATGCCGTCGGTCGTCGCCGCGGACTTGTCGAACTTCGCGTCGGCGGCGTCGAAGATCGCGCCCCAGCCGCCGAGCTTGTAGGGCAGGTAGAACACGGCGACGAGGATGACGATGTAGATCAGGGTGTCCTTGACGAACGCGATGAGCGCCGGTGCCCGCAGCCCGCTGGAGTAGGTGTAGGCGGCGAGGATCGCGAACGCGATGATGATCGGCAGGTGCCTGGCGATGGCGCCGGAGCCGGTGACGCCCATCGTCTTGAGGACGGACTCGATGCCGACGAGCTGCAGCGCGATGTAGGGCATCGTCGCCACGATCCCGGTGATCGCGATGAGCAGCGCCAGGGTCGGGGACTGGAACCGGGCGCGCACGAAGTCGGCCGGTGTCACGAACCCGTGCCGGTGCGAGACCGACCACAGCCGCACCAGGACCAGGAACACCAGCGGGTAGATGATCACCGTGTAGGGCACGGCGAAGAACCCGGCGGCGCCGGCGGCGAACAGCAGGGCGGGCACCGCGACGAACGTGTACGCGGTGTACAGGTCGCCGCCGACGAGGAACCAGGTGATCCAGCCGCCGAAGCTGCGGCCGCCGAGGCCCCACTCGTCGAGGTGGTTGAGGTCGGTGGGGCGGCGCCAGCGGGCGGCGACGAAGCCGATCGCGCTGACACCGAGGAACAGGATGACGAAGATCGCGATCTCGAGCTGATGGTCACGCCACATCGCCGGTCACCGCCGCTTCGTCATCTGGTAGACCAGCGTCGTGGTGCCGACGCCGACGGCGATGATGGCCAGCTGCATCCAGTAGAACCGTGGGAACCCGAGCAGCCTGGGGCTGTCGGCGTTGTACCAGACGGTGACCAGCGGCAGCACGATCGGTATGAACAGCAGCCAGTTCCACGGGCTCTTGTCCGCGGCCCGGGGGGTGTCGGGCCTTTCGGGTCCGGTCACGGCAGACCTCCTTACGCCGGATGTGCGGGCCTGGCGGACGGCCCGGCAGATCGACGTAACCTGATCAAAGGCCCGGCCGCTGACCGGCGGGGGCACGGATCGGCGAACGGTCGGTTCCGCGCGCCGGACGGTGTCCCACGTCACACTCGGGAGGTGGCCAGCTCGGCTGCCGTGGCGTTGCCGCCGGTCAGGATGACGGCGACCGCCGACCCCATCAGGTCGGGCCGGGCGAGCACGGCGGCGAGGGCCGCGGCGCCGGCGCCCTCGGCCTGGGTGTGCGCGGTGCCGGCGAGGGCGCCGCGGGCCGCGTCGATGGCGTCGTCGTCGACGAGGACGAAGTCGGCGAGGCGCTCCCGCAGCAGCGACTGCGGCAGCTCGAACCCGCGGCCGGTGGCGAGGCCGTCGACGCGGGTGCGGTTGTCGCGGCGCACGCAGGCGCCGGCCCGCCACGAGTCGTGGGCGGCCGGCGCGGCGGTGGACTGCACGCCGATCACCCGGCAGCCGGGTGCGACGGCGGCGACGACGAGGCAGGCGGCGGCCGCGCCGGTGCCGCTGCCGACCGGCACCACGACCGTGTCCAGGTCCGGGTGCCGTTCGAACAGCTCCAGGTAGGCGGTGCCGACCCCGGCGATCACGGCGGGCTCGTCGCCGGGGCTGATCAGGCGTCCGCCGAGGGTCGCGGCAAAGGCCTCGGCCTCGGACATGTCCTTGCCGTGCAGTGTCACCGTCGCGCCGAGGGCCCGCACGGCGCGGACCTTGAACTCGGCGGCGCCGGCCGGCATCACGATGTGCGCGGGGACGCCGAAGGTGCGGGCGGCGTACGCGACGGACCGGGCGTGGTTGCCGGTCGAGTACGTGACGACGGGCTGCCCGGCGTCGAGCCCGGCGAGGAGGTTGAGCGCGCCGCGGACCTTGAACGCCCCGGTCGGCTGCGCGTTCTCGTGCTTCACCACGACGCTGCGGCCCGCGGCCTCGTCCAGCAGCGGATACGACCAGGAGGGCGTGGCCGGCAGGTGCCCGGCGAGCAGTCGGCGGGCACGCAGCACATCGTTGAGGGTGAGCATGCGTTCAGCCTGCTCCCCGTACCATATATAAATCCAATGCACAGTTTCTTGGAAATCCATAGGTGGGATCGATGCTTGACCTGACGCGCCTGCGGGTGCTGCTCGCGGTCGCCCGGCACGGGTCGGTCACCGCCGCCGCGGAAGCGCTGCACTACGCGCAGCCGTCGGTCAGCCACCACCTCGCCCGCCTCGAGGCGGAGACCGGCGCACGGCTGGTGCAGCGGGTCGGCCGCGGGGTCCGGCTCACGCCCGCCGGGCTGCTGCTCGCCGAGCGCGCGGAGGAGATCCTCGGGCGGCTCGACGCGGCCGAGGCGGAGCTCACGTCGCTGACCGGGCTCACCGCGGGGCGGGTGCGGCTCGCCGCGTTCCCGTCGGCGCTGGGATCGTTCGTACCCCTTGCCGCGGCCCGGTTCGCGGCCGCGCATCCGGGGGTCGCGCTGAGCCTGGTCGAGGCCGAGCCACCGGCGGCGCTGCGCCTGCTGAAGGCCGGTGAGGTCGACCTGGCAGTGATCTTCTCCTTCGAGGAACCGGCCGCCGAGGAGGGCGTGCGGCTGACGCCGCTGTTCGACGAGCCGCTGCACCTCGTCACCGCGCCCGAGGAGACCCGCGACCTGGCCGGCCTCGCCGAGGAGCGCTGGATCGCCGGCTGCGAGCGCTGCCGCACGAGCCTGGTCCGGCGGTGCGCGGCGGCGGGGTTCGTGCCGCAGATCGCGTTCACCACCGACGACTATGTCGCCGTGCAGGCCCTGGTCGCGGCCGGCCTCGGCGTCACGATCCTGCCCGACCTGGCGCTGCGGGCACACCGGGCGGCAGGTGTACGGACGGTGCCCCTTCCCGGGGGCGGCCGCCACATCAGCGCCGCGCTGTACGGCACCCCGCCGGACCCTCCGGGGCCTTCGGCGTTGCTCGACGCCCTGCAGGCCGCGCACACCCCGTGACCGGTGGCGCGGCTAGAAGGTGACGGCCTTCGTCTCGACCGTGCCGGCGGTGCGGCCGGGGGCCTTCTCCTGCGACCAGTACAGGTTGGTGTGCGCGATGACCTGGGCCGGGGGCGGCGCGCCCCACGCGGTCAGGTCCTCGGTCGTGTGGGCGTCGCTGACGAGGGTCGCGTCGTAGCCGCGGACGAGGGCGCCGTGCAGCGTCGCCCGGATGCACGCGTCGGTCTGCGCGCCGGTGACGACGAGCCGGCCGACGCCGAGGCCCGCCAGGACCGGCTCGAGGGTGGTGTCCTCGAAGGAGTCGCCGTAGCGCTTCTCGATCAGCGGCTCGGTCTCGCGCGGCGACAGCTCGGGCACGATCTGCCAGCTGTCGCCGCCGCGGACGAGCCCGTCGTCGGAATGCTGGACCCACACGACCGGGACGTGCTCGCCGCGGGCCTTCTCGACCAGGGCGGCGATGTTGGCGACGACCGTGTCGCGGTCGTGGGCGGCCTCGACGACGCCGGTCTGCACGTCGACGACGATGAGCGCGGTGTTGGGCCGGTGCTCGAGCGTGGTCATGGTCTCCCCTGGGGCTCGTGGACGTGAGCGTGGGCGGGCGGGCCTCCGCCGTGGCGGCCTGGAGCGTCCGACGACTCCGGCGCGGCGATCAGGCCGGCCCACCCACGCAATCCTTCCATGTCAGTCCCGCCATGCCAGCCCCGCAGGCGGTCCTACAGCTTGATGCCCAGCAGCGCGTCGACGGCGGTCCGCATCACGACGGGGGCGTCGCGGTCCTCACCGGCGTCGGCGAGGGTCGCGTCGACCCACGCGTCGACCGCGGCGAGGGCGCCCGGGGCGTCGAGGTCGTCGGCGAGCCGCTCGCGCAGCTGCTCGAGCAGCTCGATGCCGGACGGGCCGATGCCGGCCTTCGCCGCCTCCCGCCACCGCGACAGCCGCTGCTGGCCGGTCTTGAGGACGTCGTCGGTCCACTGGCGGTCGTTGCGGTAATGGTCGGCGAGCAGGGCGAGGCGCACCGCCATCGGGTCGACGCCGTCACCGCGCAGGCGGGAGACGAAGACGAGGTTGCCCTTGCTCTTGGACATCTTGTCGCCGTCGAGGCCGATCATGCCGGCGTGCACGTAGTGCGAGGCGAACGGTGCCTTGCCGCTGAGGGCCTCGGCGTGCGCGGCGGAACACTCGTGGTGCGGGAAGAGCAGGTCGTTGCCGCCGCCCTGCACGTCGATGGTGTCGCCGAGGAGGCTCTGGGCGATGACGGTGCACTCGATGTGCCAGCCGGGGCGGCCGGGGCCGAGGTCGCCGCCGTCCCAGGCGGGCTCGCCCTCGCGCAGGCCGCGCCACAGCAGTGGGTCGAGGGGGTCGCGCTTGCCGGGGCGCTGCGGGTCGCCGCCGCGCTCGGCGGCCAGGCGGAGCATCTCGGTGCGGGACAGGTTGGACTCGCCGCCGAAGCCGGGGGCCGTCGCGACGCTGAAGTAGACGTCGCCGGTGCCGTCCTCCAGGACGTAGGCGTGGCCGCTGGTGATCAGCGCGGACACCTGGCGGGCGATCTGCGGGATCGACTCGACGGCGCCGACGTAGCGCTTCGGCGGGATGATCCGCAGCGCCTCCATGTCCTCGCGGAACAGGGCGGTCTCGCGCATCGCGAGGACGACCCAGTCCTCGCCGTCGCGGGCGGCGCGCTCCAGCAGCGGGTCGTCGACGTCGGTGACGTTCTGCACGTAGTCGACGTCGTGGCCGGCGTCGCGCCAGACCCGGTTGGCCAGGTCGAAGGCGATCATGGTGGCGGCGTGGCCGAGGTGGGTGGCGTCATACGGGGTGATGCCGCAGACATACATGGTGGCGGGCCTGCCCACGAGGTCGACCGGCGCGATCTCGCGGCGCGCCGAGTCGAACAGGGCGAGCGTGGCCGCCCCGGCAGCGGTGCGGGGCAGTGTGGGCACCGCCGGTGCCGACCATGAATCCATCCGCCAAGACTATCTGCGGCGAGGTGCCGAAACACGGGGGAAACCGGTGTGACGAACCTAGCGTAGACAGAGTTTCACATTGGCGGCCACGGGATCGCGTGCCGGTCCTCGTCGGGTGCCGGATACCGCTTCGCCTGCAGCAGCTGGTTGATGCGCAACGCGACGGTGCCGACCTCGGCGGCGGTCAGGTGCTCCGACAGCGCCTCGGCGAGCCCCGCGGTGTACTGGGCGCGCAGCTTTTCAAGCACCTCGATGGCCTCGTCGGGCAGTGGGTCGCCGGCCCAGCCCCACAGGATGGTGCGCAGCTTGTCCTCGGCGTGGAAGCAGATGCCGTGGTCGACGCCGTGGACGCGGCCGTCGACGGTGTCGATGATGTGCCCGCCCTTGCGGTCGGCGTTGTTGGCGACGGCGTCGAACACCGCCATCCGGGCCAGCCGCGGGTCGTTGTCGTGGGCGAGGACGAACGGGCGGCCGCGCTCGTCGCGAGCGGTCAGGATCCGTTTCCAGGCACGGGGAACCTTGGCCGCGGGGATGAACCCGAGGATCGCGTCGTCACACTGCTCCTCGTCGTCGATCCACAGCTGGACCATGCCGGCGCCGAGGGGCCCGTCGCGCAGGACGGTCGGCGGGACCACGGACCAGCCGGTGGCCTCCGACAGCAGCCAGGCCGAATATTCCCGGCCGGCGAGGGTGCCGTCGGGGAAGTCCCACAGGGGGCGCTCGCCGCTGACGGGTTTGTACACGCACCGGGCGACAGTCGAGCCGTGGGTGATCACGGCGCGCAGCGTCGCGTTCGACGCGTCCATCAGCCGGCCCTCGAGCTCCATAGTGCCGTGGCGGAGCAGCTCCAGCGCCTCGTCCTGGGGCAGTGCCGGCACGGCGACTACCGGCGGTAGCCGTTGTGGCGCGGGCAGAGGTGCCCGCGGGCGTCGAGCGGCTGTCCGCACAGCGGGCACGGCGGCCGGCCGGACGCCACGACCCGCTTGGCCCGGTCGATGAACGCGCGGGTCGCCTGCGGTGTCAGCCGGACCCGCAGCCGGTCGCGGTCGGCGGTGCTGAGCTCGTCCTCATCCTCTTCTTCGACCTCCTCGACCTCCTCGTCACCGACGGCGATGGCCTCGATGACCACGGTCGCGGTGTCGACGTCGAAGGCCAGGCCGAGGGTGCCGACCCGGAACTCCTCGTCGAGGGGGGTGTCGAGTGGTTCGTTGTCGCTGGTGTCGAGGGCGGCGGTCTCGGGCAGGTCGACGCCGAAGCGGCGCTGCGCTTCCAGAAGGAGCTCCTCGAGCTTCTCCGCCAGGAGCGTCACCTGCACCTTCTCCAGGGCGACGCTGACCAGCCGCCCCCCACCGCGCGCCTGCAGGAAGAAGGTCCGCTCCCCCGGCGCACCCACGGTCCCCGCGACGAACCGCTCCGGCGGCTCGAACGCATAAACCTGGTGGCTCACTTCGTCACCTCCGCTGCGCTCCGGCGCCGCCGGTTTCCGGCTCCTCCGCGACGCTCCGGACCGCTCATGCTAGAAACTCTATCCGCACGCGCACGCAAGTGCTTACGGCAGGCGTCAAGATCACACAGAACCGCCCGAACCGCCCCCGACGGCGGCATCGGACGTCGGTTCGTCGTCGACCTTCGGCACGAACGGTGCCAGGTCGCCGCCGGTGTCGTTGAGCCGCAGCACGAACGAGCGCAGCGGCGTGTAGCGGATGACGGTGACCGATGCCGGCTCGACCGCGATGCGCTGGAACAGGTCGAGGTGCATGCCGAGGGCGTCGGCGACGATCGCCTTGATGATGTCGCCGTGGCTGCAGGCGAGCCAGACCGCCTCCGGCCCGTGCGACTCGGTGAGCTTGGCGTCCCACCCGCGGATCGCGGCGACCGACCGCGCCGACATCGCGGCCATCGACTCACCGTCGGCGCCCGGGAACACCACCCCCGACGGGTGCGCCTGGACCCTGAACCACAGCGGGTCCTTGGCCAGCTCCTGCAGGGGGCGGCCGGTCCAGTCACCGTACCGGCACTCGACGATGCCCTCGTCGACCGCGACGTCGGCGAAGTCCGGCAGGGCCAGCGACAGCGTCTCCCGGCAGCGCGGCAACGGGCTGGAGACCACCGCGGCGAGGGGGAGCTTCGCGTCCGCGAGCCGCTCCCCGACCGCGCGGGCCTGGGCCTGCCCGACCTCGTCGAGCCCGACCGGCTGGTGACCGGCGAGGATCCCGCTGGCGTTGGTGGTCGTGCGGCCATGCCGGAGTAGGAGAAGGGTCGTCACAGGGTCAAGCGTCTCAGAACGCCTACGAAAGGTTGCGTCGGGGCACTGTTCCAGCACGTGGAGGCGTTGCTCGCACGTGGTGGTGGAATCCTCGGTTCGCGTACCGGTCGCGGGTGCGGCGGTGTCGTAGGTTCGTGGTCGGCACCTGACCCCCGGTGGTGCTGGTGGTGCTGATGTTAAGGGTCTGGGGTGTCCGTCCCGCCGGACGCTGACCGACAGCCGATTGGGTTGCCGGGGCGGGAGTCTCACGTCGCAGGGGCATGAGAGGGAATTTGGTGCGTCCTGCCGGGCCATTCTGGTCGCGGCGGGTCTTGGGCAGCCGCCGCACCGGACCGTCGACGGTCTTCACGGTACGGATCTGGCCGGATTTGCGGTGCCGTCGGGTGTGGGCCTGGCTGAGGAGGCCGCGAGCGGCGATGCGTTCGGCGGCGGCGTGGTCGCGGTCGCTGGACAGCCCGCACGCGCAGACGGACCATTTGTGGCCTCGGCTGGTGGGCCGGTCGGGGGCTGTAACGTGCCGGAACCCGGCCCGTCGCCCGGGCGCTGCTATGGCGGCGGTAGCGGTGTGTCGGCCACAGCGGGGGCAGCCGGCGGAGGTGCCCCGGGCTGGGACGGTGATGACGGCGATGCCTTCGACAGCGGCGAGGTGGGTGAGCGCGTCGAAGACCTGGCCGCGGATGTGTCCGCCGAGCCGCCGGTGCAGCGCGCGGCTGAGGCCGCAAGTTTCCATGCTAGTGAGGTCTTCGATGTAGATCGCGGTGGCGTGTTCGGTGAGTGCGTGCTCGACGGTCCAGCGGGCGGCGGTCCAGGCAAGGGCTCCGCCCAGGTGCCGGATGCGCGCACACACCCGCTCGTGTTCGACGGCGAGGACGTCACGCTTGGCAGTCAGCGCCACATCAGAGCAGCTGCCAGCTCCGCTGTTTGGGTGGCCGTTGAGGAGCCGGTTGTAGTGGTCCAGGCGAGTCCGGATCTGCTCTCGCTGGGTGCGCAGCCGCAGCAGTTTCGCGGTGGCGCCGGCGGCGTTGAAGGTGAGGGGTCTGCCGGTGGTGGACACCCTGGCCCGGCCGCGCCGGTCTTCGCCGAGGCGGCCGGTGGTGGCTGTGAGCAGGGTGTTGTAACCCCAGTCCACGCCGACCGCCCGCCGATGCCCCGACGCTCTTACCAACGGTGCGTTCCGGGTGAACGGTAGGTCCACCCGGACCCGACCATCACGCACCCGCAGCGTCGGGGCGAGCAGCGCCGCCCGCGCGGGCACGCTGGCCGGGATTGCCGCGTCCAGGACCACCCATTCCCAGTCGCGGTACGACACCGGATGCTCCACCGCTGGCAGCAGGACCCGCAGCGTGAGCCGGGTCGGATCGGCAGGGTTACGGGCGTGGGTGACCTGCTGTCGGTCGGCGGCGGCGAGCAGAACCTGCCCCGACACGTGCGGGGGCGCCTCCGCCTCCGTGACTGATCGGGGAAGCTGGCCGTGCCCAGCAAGGAACCTTACCGCCTGGCGGGTGTGGCTTCGGACCTCGACCTTGCTGGCCCCGTCCGATGCGGCCGCCCACAAAGCCTGCCACTCCATGACGGTCCGCCGAGCCGGGTTCACCGGCCACGACTCGACCACGGCGCGCAGGATGCCGTCATGGTGCACGGCCCGGCGCAGCAACCGCGCCGCGTGCTCCTCCGCGATCCGCCGGACCCGATCCGAGACCACCAGCCCCCCGCCTGCGGCACTGGGTGGGGTGCTGGCCCAGCCGAGGCGGCGCATCGCCATCCACCCCTTGCCCGGCAACCTCCTGTCGTCCACGCCGACACCGGCCGCGAGTAGGGCCAGACCCTCTGGGGTCCAATGCTCCGCCAGTAGGCGCATGGTCATGTCCCGGACGATCGCCGACAACCAACCAACTCGCTGCGCCAACCCCACAGCGTTCAACTGCCGTCCGGACGCCTCCAGCACACCCCGGAACGCGGTGCACGACGCCGTCGCCGTCACTACCCACGCCGATGACCTCGAGGCCGCCACCGATGTCATCGCAACCCGCCCAAACGGCCTACGGCTCGATATGGCAGGAGGCCAACAAACATCCCCAAACTCTAATGCGCCGGGATCTTCTGTAAGCCCCTGCCCAACCGGCTAACTGTTCAACACCCTGCCATCTCCCACGCCCGCGCCAGCTGCTGCATGGTCTGGATGCCGTATTCGTGGTCGCCGAAGATCAGCGTGGCGAGCTCGGTGACGCCGGCCTCCTGGTAGGCCTGGAGCCGCTCGGCGATGCGTTCGACGGGTCCGAGCAGCGAGGTCCGGTCGATGAACTCGAACGGGATCGCGGCCGCCGCCTCGCGGTGCTTCTTCGCCAGGTACAGGTCCTGCACCTCGCGGGCGGCGTCGCCGTACCCCATCCGGGTGGCCAGTGCGTTGTAGAAGTTCTGCTCGCGGCTGCCCATGCCGCCGACGTACAGCGCCGCGTACTGCCGGACCAGCTCGGCGCACATCTGCGGGTCGTCGCCGATGACCACCGGCACCCCGGCGCACACCTCGAACCCCTCCATGGTCTTGCCGATCTTGGCGCGGCCGGCCTCGATCGGCTTCAGCGACTCGGTCGCGTACTCAGGGGAGAAGAAGATCGCGAGCCAGCCGTCGGCGATCTCACCGGCGAGCTCGAGGTTCTTCGGCCCGACCGCGGCGAGGTACACCGGGACGTGGTCGCGGGTCGGGTGCAGCGTCAGCTTCAGGGCCTTGCCGGGGCCGTCGGGCAGCGGCAGTTGGTAGTGCTGGCCGTCGTAGGCGACGGTCTTGCGGGTCAGCGCGAGGTTGACGATGTCGATGTACTCGCGGGTGCGCTGCAGCGGCTTGCCGAACCGGACACCGTGCCACCCTTCGGACACCTGGGGCCCCGACACGCCCAGGCCGAGCCGGAACCGGCCGCCGGACAGCTTGTCGATCGTGGCCGCGGTCATCGCCGCCATCGCCGGCGTGCGCGCCGGGATCTGGAACACCGCGGAGCCCAGCTCGATGCGCTCCGTCTGCCCCGCGAACCAGGCGAGCATCGACGGTGCGTCCGACCCGTACGCCTCCGCCACCCACACGCAGGAGAAACCGAGGCGGTCGGCTTCCTGGGCGAGAGCCAGGTGGCCGGCCGGTTCATTCCACGCGGCCAGATATCCGAGGTTCAACGCGAGTCGCACAATGCCTCCCAGGGTCCCCCGTGCGACCCTGCACGGGGCGGCACCAAGGGTAGCCGGGGGCCCACCTACCCGCCTTCGGTGGGATCCGGCCGTATCGTTCCATGCATGCAGCAGCGACCGCTCGGCCGTAGCGGGCTGGCGGTGTCCCGGCTGGCCCTCGGCACCATGACCTGGGGCCGTGACACCGACGCCGACGACGCGGCCGCCCAGCTCAAGACGTTCCGCGACGCGGGCGGCACGCTGCTGGACACGGCCGACGTCTACGCCGACGGTGAGGCGGAGTCGGTGATCGGTGCGCTCGTCGGCCGGCTGGTCCCCCGCGACGAGCTGGTCATCGCCACGAAGGCCGGCCTGCGACCCGGCATGGCCCGCCGGCGCGACGGCTCCCGCAGCCACCTGCTGCGCGCCCTCGACACGTCCCTGGAGCGGCTCGGCACGGACCACGTGGACCTGTGGCAGGTGCACGGGTACGACCCCGACACCCCCCTCGAAGAGACGCTCAGCGCCCTCGACACCGCGGTGCAGACCGGCCGCGCGCGCTACGCCGGTGTGTCGAACTTCTCCGGCTGGCAGACTGCCCGCGCCGCGACCTGGCAGGCGGCGTGGCCGGGCCGCGCCCCGCTGGTCTCCACGCAGGTCGAGTATTCGCTGCTCGAACGCGGCATCGAGCGTGAGGTGGTGCCCGCCTGCTCGGCACTCGGCATCGGCCTGCTGCCGTGGTCACCGCTCGGCCGGGGCGTGCTCACCGGCAAGTACCGCGGTGGCGTGCCCGCCGACTCCCGTGCCGCGTCGCCGCACTTCGAGCGGTTCGTCGCCCCGTATCTCGACGACCGGTGCGCCGGCATCGTCGAGGCGGTCGCCACCGCCGCCGGCGGCCTCGGCGTGTCACCCCTGGAGGTCGCGCTCGCGTGGGTCCGCGACCGCCCCGGCGTGGTCGCGCCCGTCCTCGGCGCCCGCACCGTCGGGCAGCTGCTCGGCGCCCTGCAGACCGAGGAGATCGACCTGCCCCGCGAAATCCGCTCCGCGCTCGACGACGTGTCGGCTCCGACGTCGGGCTATCCGGAGCGCCAGACATAATTGCCGGATCATGATCCGTCCTGCTGTGTTGTCGTTGGTCCTGCTGGCGGTGCTGGCCGGGTGTGACGCCGGTGCGCCGGTGCGCCACCCGGACGCGACCGTTCCCACGCCTACCTGGGCGCCGGCGCCGTCGGTCTCTCCCGCTGGGACGGTGGTCCCGGTGGGTGGGCAGCCGTCGGCGGTGGCGGTGGGGGCTTCGGGTACGGCTGTGGGCCTGCCGTCGGCGCTGGTGATCCTGGACGCCTCGGGGGGTCGGGTCGCGTCGGTGCCGGTGCCGGATCCGGTGCGGGCTGTGGTCGCGCTGCCGGACGGCGGGTTCCGTGCCGTGTCCGGAAGCACGGTGCTGACCGTCGCGGCTCCCTCGCCGGCTTCTGCCTCGTCGCCGGCTGCGGCTTCTTCGTCGGCTGCGGCTTCTTCGCCGGCTTCGGGTGCCCCTGTGGTTTCGCGGTGGTCGCTGCCTGCTGCCGGTGGGGCGCTGGCCGTGCACCCGTCGGGGTGGACCGCGGTGGCCGTGCCGTCGCTCGGCGACGTGATCATCCTCTCGGCGACCGGCGCCGTCACCCGCACCCTGCACCCCGGCGGCCAGCCCGGCGGCGTCGCCGTCACCGATGACCTCGTCGCCGTCCTGGACCCCGCGCAGACGTCACTCACCGTGTTCGACGCGACCTCCGGCGCCCGCCGGGAAGGCCTCCGCGCCGGCGACGGTGCCGCCAGTGTCACGACCGGCGGCCCCGGCCGGTTCCTGGTCATCGACGCCCGCGACGGCGAGCTCCTCGTGTTCGAGACGGGCCCGCTGATCCTGCGGCAACGCTTTCCGGTGCCCGGCTCCCCGTACGCCGCCGCCTACGACCCCACCCGCCGCACCCTGTGGGTGACCGTGACCGAGCGTAATGAGGTGGTGGGCTACGACCTGACCGGCGGCACCCCTCGCGAAGTCACCCGCCACCCCACACCACGCCTGCCGATCGCGGTCGCGGTCGACGCCCTGACCGGCACGGTCGTGGTCGCCGGGTCGGCTGAGGGTCTGGTGCAGCGGATTTCGCCGTAGCAATATCGGTTCATGGACTACGAATACGTGCCTTTGCGGCTGCCGTCGAACGTTGACCGGCTCACCGCCAACGCACAGCTGACGATCCAGGCCGAATACGGCGGCTGGGAGCTGGCCAGGGTCCGCCTCTACGCAGACGGCACCCGCCAGGTCATGCTCCGCCGCAAGGTCACCAACGACACCATGCCCGGCCTCAGCACGTAGGGTCCGCACTGCCGTCTCCTCGTATCGTGCGCGCTGTCACCGCACGAGGACCAGGCACGGGCACGTACACATCCGGTGAACTCTTCGGTGTCCTCCCCCGAAGGGCCCGCTCCCCCTGCACTGACCTCCGGCCGCCGTTGCGGTGGGAGCCGATGACGCGCTGCCTGGCAACCATTGGTGACCCGGTGAACGAACGCTGCCCCGACCTCAGGCCGGGGCAGCGACGATACGCATGAGCGGATCGACCGCTCGACGAGCAGTGCGGTCCGGGCCGACCAGCAGGTCAGGGCACCGGCTCGCCGCAGCGAACCGGCCCGTCGGGGAACGGGCCGGTCAGCGTGGCGATGGTCAGCGGCGGTCGGCGGCCTCGGAGCTCTGGCCGGGGGCTTCGTTGAGGCCGGCGTCGATGCCGACACCTTCCTCGTCCTCGTCTTCGTCGTCGTCGAGGTCGACGAACGCGTGCTCGTCGAGCCGGTCCACGACCCGGTCCTCGTCACCGACGGCGAACGGGCCGGTGCCGTCGTTGTCCTCATACGCCTCGGGGTCGAGCGGGGTGGCCACCTCGGCGACGACGACCACGCCGTCGAGGGACTCGAGCTCGGGGATGTCCAGGGCGCCGAGGGAGCCGTCGCCGGCCTGCATCAGCTCGAGGACGGCTTCGCCGACGGTCTCGACCGGGGCGGAGTCGCCGTCGCCGGGGTTGGTGCGGCGGGCGGCGTCGGCCAGGCGCAGCAGGGCGGCGACGCTCGGCACCCGGTAGTCGCGGCGCTGCCGGACCGAGATGATCTGCGGGTGCGGGTCTTCGGCCTCGGTGCCGTCGACGCCGCCGATGCCGACGCCGAACTGGCGGTCGGCCTCGTCCGGGTCGATGGCTTCGACGTCCCACGGGGTGACCTCGCCGAAGGCGTCGAGCAGGAGCTCGTCATAGCCGTTGGAGGCGTTGTTGAGCTCGACGTAGGCGCGCCACACCTCGTCGTCGTCGGCCCGCCCGTCGGCGGCCTTGACCGCGGCAAGGTGGTCGCGGGCCGCCGTGATCACGCGCTCGAGCGCGGCGTCAAGCTCCGCGTGCCGGTCGGTCATGATGGGACTCCCCCTGATTGGTGGCTGTCGGTGTCGGAAACGTCAGGACGATCGGGTTGATCAGGACTGCTGCAGGAACCTGTCGAGGACTCGCACGCCGAACTGTAGTCCCTCCAGGGGAACGCGCTCGTCAATGCCGTGGAACAACGCGCCGAAGTTCAGGTCGGCGGGCAGGCGCACGGGTGAGAAGCCGAAGCAGCGGATGCCGAGCTTGTCGAACTGCTTGGCGTCGGTGCCGCCGCTGAGCATGTAGGGCACCGGCAGCGCGCCCGGGTCCTCCGCCTTGAGCGCGGCCGTCATGGCCTCGACGAGCGCGCCGTCGAAGGTGGTCTCGAGGGCGGCCTGACGGTGGATGTATTCCAGCTCGATGTCGGGGCCGACGAGATCGCGCAGCTGCTGCTCGAACAGCTCCGACTGCCCGGGCAGGGTGCGGCAGTCGATGGTGGCGGACGCCCGCCCGGGGATCACGTTGTCCTTGTACCCCGCGGCGAGGCGCGTCGGGTTGGCCGTGTTGCGCAGCGTCGCGCCGATGATCATCGCGATCGGGCCGATCTTCTCCACGGCCCGCTCGGGGTCGTCGAGGTCGAGCTCGATGCCGAGGATCTCCGAGACCTGCTCGAGGAACGTCCGCACGGTCGGCGTCATGATCACCGGGAAGCGGTGCCGGCCGACCCTGGCCACGGCCTCGGCGACCGCGGTCACCGCGTTGTCATCGTTGATCATCGAACCGTGCCCGGGGCGGCCCTTGGCGTGCAGGCGCAGCCAGTCGATGCCCTTCTGCGCGGTCTCGATGAGATAGAGGCGCTGGTCGCCGCCGATGCTGACGGAGAACCCGCCGACCTCGCCGATCGCCTCGGTCACCCCGTCGAAGTAGTGCCGGTGCTTCTCCACCAGATACTGGGCGCCATAGGTGCTGCCGGCCTCCTCGTCGGCGACGAACGCCAGCACGACGTCGCGCGGGGGCTTGCGGCCCTCGCGGCGCATCTGCCGCACCAGGGCGAGGATCATCGCGTCGAAGTCCTTCATGTCGACGGCGCCGCGGCCCCACAGGTAGCCGTCCTTGATCTCGCCGCCGAACGGGTCGACGGACCACTCCGACGCGTCGGCTGGGACCACGTCGAGGTGACCGTGGATCAGCAGCGCGTCGCGGCCGGGGTCGCTGCCCTCGAACCGGGCGACGACGCTGGCCCGGCCGGGCGCGCTCTCGTGGATCTGCGGCTCGAGACCGACCTCGGCCAGCTTCTCCGCGACATATTCGGCGGCGAGCCGCTCCCCGGCGCTGGTGTCCAGGTCGCCGGTGTTGGTGGTGTCGATGCGCAGCAGGTCGCGGCAGAGCTCGATGACCTCGTCGGTGGCGTCCATGGAGAAGTCATACCAGGCGGCTGTGACAATTTCGGCGGGTGGTCCGGTGACGTGACATGCTGCGTCACCGGACCGTCACACTCACCAGCCGAAGCCGGCCCCGTAGCTCACCGAGGCGAGCACCGCCTGCCCCGACGCGTTGGGGTGGAAGTAGTCCCACGTCGAGATCTGTGACAGCTGGAACGCGTAGCCGAACACCGCCCCGCCGTCGTATTTGCAGTTGGCGCCGTATGCCGTACACGCGGCCGCCAGCTGCGCGTTGAAGTCGATCACCCGCTGCCGGACCCGGTCGCGGCGCGCGGTGTCGGCGGCGGCGGTGGACGTCGGGTTGGCCAGCATCGACTGGCAGACACCGAACAGCCCCCAGGCGGTCCGCGCGCCGGAGCTGTCCTTGCCGACCTGCCAGAGCCGTTTCAGGTCGGGCACGCTGATCAGCAGCACGTTCGCGGCGGGCAGGCCGGCCTTGAGCGTGCCGAGGGCGCTGTCCAGCGACGCCCGGAACGCAGTGACGCTGGTCATCGTCGACTCCGACGAGGTGCAGGCGTCGTTCGCGCCGATGAGGATCGTGACGTAGGCGACATGCTGCGACACGGCCGTCGCCGCCTGTGCGGGCATGTCGGCGACCTTTGCCCCGGATCTGGCGTCGTTGTACCCGACGACGGCTGGGTTCTTCGCCCGGATCCGCAGGTAGTGGCTATTGACGGCGGAGTTGTTGCCCGTGCTGAACGAGCGGGTCGGGCAGTCGACGAACCATCCGCACGCGTTGAAGCCGCGGGTGATGGAGTCGCCCATGCTGGCGATGGAGCCGGGTGGCGGCCCGGGTGCGGCGTGTGCCGGGATGGCGGTCCCGAGCAGCACGGCCAGGGTGGCGGCGAGGACGGTCAGTCCCCGCCCGGTGATGGACATGGCGGCCCCTTTCCGTGACAGGCCCCCCGACCTCCCATAGAAGGTGATGCATGGCAGCGTACTGGCCGGTAACCACCTGTTTCAAGAACTTGCACGTCGGGTACCGATGCGGCACCAGCAAAACCGATCGATGGAGGGTCCTCGTGAGCGCCGCACCCCTGCCGCCACTGCCACCGGTGCCGGGCATCGAAGACGATGACGTCGACTTCGGCGGCTACAACATGCTCGACCTCCTCGACGAGGACCACCGCGAGCTCGCTTCGCTGTGCGAGCGGCTCACCGCACCCGGCGAGCAGGAGAAGGCCAAGGCGCGGGACATCGAGGACGTGCTCGTGGCAACGCTGGCGCGGCACCTGTCGGCGGAGGAGCAGTACCTCTACCCGACGGTCAAGGCGGTCCTGCCCGACGGCGACCCGATCGCTTCACAGGAGGTGGCGGCAGACGCGGAGCTGCTCCTGGCACTGCAACGGCTGCACGTGACGCCTGCCGCGGACTCGTCGTACCAGGCGGCGCTGGAGGCGGTCACGTCGCATGTGCGCGACCACAACCACCGCACCGGCGAGGAGGTGTTCCCCCGTCTCCGCGAACAGTGCACCGACACCGAGCTCGTCCGGCTCGGCAACCGGGTCCAGATCGCCCGCGGCGCGGCACCCACCCGACCCCACCCGAGCACCCCCTCAGCGCCGCCGCTCAACAAGCTCGTCGACCCGGCCGTAGCCGTCGTCGACAAGATCCGCGACGTCCTCACCCGCCGCACCACCTGGCCCGAGGACCTCGCCAGCTGATCGCGTTTATCAATCTCACCCCGGAGGTAACAGACCATCATGGCTACTGTTCTGTGGATCATCGCGCTGCTCATCGGTATCGCCGGCGTCGCCGCCCTGCTGCGCCGCCAGATCCTGTGGGGCATCATCCTCATCGTCGTGGCGCTGCTCGTCGGCCCTGGCGGCGTGAGCATCTTCAACGTATAGCCGCACGACACGGATGACCGGCTCCCCCTCCGGCCATCCCGCGCAACAGGGCCCCGGCGACCCCCCAGCCGGGGCCCTTCGCGTGTCACACCCCCCGATTCGCCAAGATCTTCCGGGACCGTGTAATGTCTCCGACGGCCATCCGGGCGGTGAGAAAGTCACCGGGTAGGATGTTCACAGCAGGTCGAAGTGGCGGAATGGCAGACGCGCTAGCTTGAGGTGCTAGTGCCCGCAAGGGCGTGGGGGTTCAAGTCCCCCCTTCGACACTGGTCTTGGTAAATGTTTACCAAGATCGTGGGGACCATAGCATCCCAGCAGCAGACCCGAGCGGGTGACCACCCGGTCGGGTTTCGCCGTGTGCGGACCGCGCCCCGGCGGCGACGATGACCCGCGTGCCGCGCAGCAGCAATTTAGCCCCGGTCGAGCAGATGATCGCGGCACTCATCCCCGCGCCACTCCCCCGCGCCCGCCCGCCACGGCCACCACTGCCCCATCTGCCAGCACCTCGCACCGGCCCTGACCAGGCCGAGGCGCACCTGGACGTCGGTCGGCTCGACCCGTCCGGCCGAGTCTCGGCCCGCGCGCTGCTGCACCTGCTGGGCTGGCCACCCGGGCACCGCATCCAGTTCGACATCGCGCATGGCGCCATCACCGCGACCTCCAACCCGACCGGACGGCACACCATCGGCGCCACGGGTCTCCTGGGCGTTCCGGCGGCGACTCGGCAGCTGTGTCACCTCGCCGTCGGCGACCTGGTCGTCCTCCTGGCCCACCCCGGCCGTGACCTGCTCCTCATTCATCCGGCCCACACCGTCGCACGGCTCCTCGTCGACCGGTCCGCCGCAGCCGATGGCAGCTGACCGCGCTCGGCTCGACGCCGCCTGGACCGCCCTGGCTGAGCTCGGCGTCACCCTCGCCGACCTGCAGAACGACGCCCGATCCACGCTGCCGACCTTCGACGAGTATCTCCCGCAGGTCCTCGCCGCGGCCGGTCCCGGCGCGCTGCGCGCCTACCGCAGCTATTGGCAGCGCATGACCACAGCCTGGGGCGACCTCACGATCGACGCCGTCTCCGCGAGCGACATCCAGGCACTCCAGCGGCGCGTCGTCAGCAGCGCCAGAGCCCGGCGCAACAGCCGGGGTGGTCGCCACGCCGGCGAACTGCTCATCGCCGCCGCCCGCGCCTTCTACAACGTCGCCATCGCCGACGGCCTTATCGACGCCGCCGACAGCCCAGCCCACCGGGTCCGCAAGCCCCGGCGACTGCCCACCACCCGACGGGCACTCACCCCAGCCGAACTGACCGACATCAACTTCGTTGCCCGCACCACCGGCAACGACACCATCCTCGACGCACTCCTGCTGCGCCTGCACACCGAAACAGCCTGCCGGCGCGCCGGCGCCCTCGGCCTACGGCTGCAGGACCTCGACGCCGACCGCGGCCTCCTCCAACTCCGCGAGAAGGGCGGCACGGTCCGCTGGCAGCCGATCAGCCTCGACCTCGCCACCAGCCTCACCCAGCACGCCGCCGCCCGCGGCGCCGTCCTGCCCACCGACCCGCTGCTGCGGTACCGCAACGGTCGCGCCTTGACCAGCCGCCGCTACGACGAGCTGTGGCGCCGCATCGGCCGGCACCTGCCCTGGGTCGCCGCCCAGGGCATCACCGCCCACTGGCTACGCCATACCACGCTGACCTGGGTCGAACGGCACTTCGGATACGGCACCGCCCGCGCCTACGCCGGCCACACCGACACCACCGGACCAGCCACCACCACCTACATCCGCGCCGACCTCCAAGCCATCGCCACCGCCCTCGCCGCCATGACCGGCCAGCCACATCCGCTCGCGCAGGCCATCGACGGTCATCAGGTGGTCTAGTGAAGCTTTGAACACGCCTAAGTCGCGGTACACCCCGCCGCGATCGCCGCGGAAGCGCCGGAGGACGCGCCGCAGGTCGAGATCATGCGCCGCCCCGTCTCGAAGGACAGCACGCGAACTGGACAGCCGTGTACGAACACAGTCTGCCCACTAGGTACCTCGGGCTAGCCGCTGTAGCCGAGTTGGCGCACCGCGCTTACGCCGCGCACCGCAAAGCAGAAAAAACTCCGCGAAGCGCTGAAGGCCGCTACGGCGATGGTGCGAGCTGTCGACGCCACGCGGCCGCGACCACGCGCGGATGCCGTCGACCGGTACCTGCCCGCACACGCCGAGGCTGGTGCCGCCAGGACGGCCGAAACCGTCGGCCTCGACGAACAACAGGTCGACGGACTTGATCTGTGAACGTGCAGTCCCTAGAGCCTCTTGGCAGAACGTTGGTTCGGCAGGGCGGCGTGCGAACGGCTGCAGAGCACGGAGGCTCCCCGGCGCGACACGCCGGACGGTCGACCATCCCAGCTCTCCTGGTGGTAGGCGATCCTTGGCGTATGAGCCGTGTGGAGTGGACCCGCCTCGAGGGCAACGATGTCGAGGCAGTCGTCGCCATGTTCGTGAGCAGGGAAAATCCGACCTCGGTACGCATCACACCGTCGCGCGGCGATGGCGGCGTCGACATCCTGGACAGGCTTTCGGGCGACAAGGTCTACCAGGTGAAACGCTACTGCGAACCATTGAACAAGAAGCAGAAGGACGAGGTCGAGGAGTCCCTAAAGACGTTGACGGAAGATCCCCGGTGGGCGAGCCTGAAGGTCACGTCATGGCATCTCGTTACACCGTGGGACCCAAGCCCGGAGGCCGAGAAGTGGCTCCAGGAGGTCGGGGAGGCACGCGGACTCACTGCCGTGTGGCATGGGCTGACCTATGTCGAGCAGCTCGCTGCAAAGTACGGTGACGTCGTCGACTACTACCTACACGGCGGTCGGGGCCGCATCCAGGAAGCGTATGAAACGGTCTCTGCTCTGTTCGCGGTTGACCGCGGCGAGAAGCTGGACGTCCCGTCTGTCGCGTCTCGTATCCAGAAGGCGCTTCCGACGCTCGATACAGATCCGCACTACCGGTACGAACTCAGATTTGGCGCGGGAAGCTTTCCGGCTCCTGCCGAACGACCGATGCTTGTTATGACCTGGATGAACGGCGTCACGGGCGATGGCCCCTGGGTCGCCGTTGACATCATCGCCAGGTGCGCCGCGTCCGCCCAGCTGCGCCCGATCACCGTCTCCGGGAGATTCGTCGCCGAGGTGGGCAGCGACTTTGAGGGAGCGCTCCGCGACTTCGTCAGTTTTGGGACTCCGCTGACGAGTCCGGTGGGCGCGTTCGACGGCGAGGTAGACGCGCCGGGCGGCCTCGGCGGCCGAATCGAGCGCGCCCAGGTAAGGATGCTGAGCCTCGGCGACAGCCTCGGCGGTAACCCGAACCTCCACGTCCAAATCGTCGATCCTGGCGGCGCAGTCCTGGGGGCCGCAGACCTTGACCGGACGGACAAGAGCGATGGGAAAGACGGGACCCGTGTCGTTCTGGAGGAGGTGAACAAGGCGTTCGTCATCGAAGACCGCTTCAATCTGGTAGAGCAGACGGCCAACCGGGTGCTGCAGATCGGCGAGCTGAGCGGCGCGCCGGTCATTGCGGTTCGCTCTGCGATGCAGTTCCTGGTCCATTGCCACGCACCCAACATCGGACGTGTCAGCGTTCGCCACACGCCGCCCGAGCTGGGAGTTCCGGATTCGCTCTGGGCGCTGCCTCGGTCTGCCGAATTGGACCGGGAGCTCAAACTTACGAGCCGTACGCTCGATGTACTCGCCGAGATCCAGCAGCACACCAGCACACCGATCCGTGTCCCTGATCTAGCCCAGACGACGTACGACGACGTCAGCAGGTGGTACTTCGCCGCGCGACTGTTGCGCGGCGAGGAGGTCATTCAAACTATTCCAGACGATCAGGTCCTGATGTTCGACCTGGGCACGGACTTCGAGGATCTCGAAGGGACCTTCGCCGTCGAGCTGCCGCTGGAAGTCCAGATCGGCAGCCAGAGGATCGAGTTGGATCCGATGGTGGTCTGGTTGACGGACGCGACCATGGTTTCGCGGACGCACAGCGAAGGACGCACCCACTATGCGTTCACCACGCCGGACCGCACGTACCGATGCACCCGACGGCCAGACGAGACGAGCGAGTGACCGCCGACCTCCTGCTTGAGGATGGTGTTCGATGATGGACTTATGGCAGATGACTTCGCCCGGCTCGGCGCAGACGGCTTCGAACAGCTGAGCCAAGCGCTCGCGCTGTGCGTGTTCGGACCGGGGACGAAGGTGTTCGGCGATGGCCCCGACGGCGGCCGTGAGGCAACCTTCGACGGTAAAGTGCCGTATCCCAGCAGCGCGGAGCCTTGGAACGGCTACGGCGTCGTGCAGACGAAGTACAAGGCCCGCATCGGCACCGCCACCGAGAATGCAACTTGGTTTCTGCAGCAGGTCCGCGCTGAGATGGACGCGTGGACCGATCCGACCAAACGCAGGGTGCGCGACGGTCGCCAGCCTCAGTACCTCGTTTTCATCACGAACGTCCCGCTGTCAAGCACGCCCGGCACTGGCGGCAAGGACAAAGTCGCTGCGCTGGTCCGTGAGTACCTGGCTCGTTTGCCACTGCTCGACCTCGCCGTGTGGGACGCAGATCAGTGCAGCCGCCTGCTCGATCTCTACCCGGAACTGCGCAAGGCGTTCGCGGGTCTGACGACCGCGAACGAGGTGATGCATGAGCTCATCCGCCAGCTGCGAGAACGTCCCCAACCCGTGCAGGTACCGACCAGCACACCGGCCCGGCCAGAGTTTCGGCCCGGACAGTCCGGCTACGAACGACCGTTCCAGCAAGCTTACGACGCGGTCGGCGGCCGACGGGTACTCGGCGACGCACTCGACGTAGTGCAGGAAGTGGGCGGCGGCGTCCTGCAGCACTTCGAAGGCGGCCCGCTCGGTGCCGCCGCGGTGATCTGTGCACCGTTCGACCACCCGGCCGTCGTTGTTGATCACGACGCGTGGGACGCCTGGCAGCGGATCGGCGGCTCAGGCGGCGGGGTGGCCGCCATCGGTTATCCCGCACTCGACGAAGGTCAGCAGCGGTTCATCGACACGAACTGGACGCGCGTTCGCCTCGTCGGCGCCACATGGGGGCGCGGCACCAACCGCGTCCATCAGGGTGAGCTGGTCCGCAGCCGCGACGGCCTGCCCCTATGGCGTACCGAAGTCGTCTTCGACAGCGAGGCAAGCCGACATGCCGACTGGCGAACTGAGCACGGCGACCAGGCCAAAATGGATCTTCGGTTGGCGGTAGCCGGCGAGCTCCCTCTGCATCCCGCGAAACTGCGGATCACCGAAGCCCGGCGCGAGCAGATGCTGCTGGCTGTAGCCGCTACCGGCCTCGACGACCTCATCAGGCAATTCGGAACGAGGTATGGCGCTTCGCCATCGTCCGACGCCTGGCACGAAGTGGATGACGAGCACCGCAACAACGCACGCTCAGCGACGTACAGGTACCTCTTGGCGGATCAGTCAGGTCGAGTGATCGTCCGTGCCGGCATCAAGATCGATCTTCCTCTCGCCTACTCGCAGGTCGTAACCGTCCTTGCCGAGATCCGCATCGACTTCGACGCCGTCCAGCCGGCTGCCGCCGAAGGCGATGTTGTGCCCGTTCCTTCAAATCTTGCGGTGCAACTGGACGAGCTCATCTCGTTCTTCGCCAGCGCGTGGCAGGTCTCGAGCACCGCGCTGCTGCTCGCTGGCACCGACGACCCGTCAGGCGCTGAGCCGGCCGGCGCCCCACGCCTGGAGTTCTACATCCAGAACGAGCGACCGGAGCACAGCGGAGATCCTCGGCCGCGCCGGCTGCTCGACATGGTCGACCTCACTCCATTCGGCCGAGCACGGACACAGAACACCCGCCGGCTGGCCGCCGGAGTCACCACCCCCGTTGGTCTCGACCCAACGGACGTCGCACGGCACGCAGTTGCTGCTCTTGAATGGATCGCTGAGGACTTCGGATTCACCAATCCCCGCGTTCCAGAGGAGCTGCATCGCCGAGCACCGCGGTAGACCTCGACGTCAGGCAAGCGAACGCAGCCGGGGACACTGAAATAGCCCGTGTCCCGGCCGCGACGGGTTAGAATCCTGGGCTCGGCCGAGAGGATGTCATGGCTTCGGAATCCGCCTGGGACGATGATGCGGTCGAGCAGATCGCGCTCGCCCGCATACTCGCCACACGTCAACCGGCCATGCTGCCAACGCCAGCGGTGCAGGAGGTCGAGTTGCCACTGCGAGCGTTGGCGCCGGAGGTCTTCGAACGGGTCGTCGCGGAGTTCGCATGGCTTGTTGAAGGGCTCCGGGCTGTACACCTCTACGGCCGTCGCGGACAAGGGCAGTACGGTCTGGACGTCGTTGGAACCAACGCCGATGGCAGCTCTGTCGTCTATCAGGCCAAGCGATTCGAGACGATTAGCGCGAAGCAGATCCGCACCGCTGTCGAGGTGTATGCCGGCACGCCTGACGAGCACACCGGCGTTCTACCAAAACGACGATTCGATGCCGACAGGTTCGCCCTTGTCACCTCGGCCCAGATCGAAGGTGACACGGCACTCACCGACAGCGTGATCGCCCTGCAGCAGCACTACCGCAAGCACGGCCTTGTTGTTGACATCATCGGCGCGGAACACCTGTCCCGAGCCTTACGCGACGCAAGCGGCCTGGTCCACGCAATCTTCGGTCCCGAGTGGGCACGCGCATTCTGCGGTGTCACACCACCGCAGCAGCCGGCCGGGACACCTTCACCCTACGGCCTGCTTGAAGATCCCCTTGAGGAGTGCGGCCTCGCCGGTGCCCCTGACCGCGCCCAACAGATCGCGGTAACGTCACCACAGCGAGGAGCCGAGCTCCTGGCCTCCGTTGCCGACGTGCTGCGTAGCGAGGGGTACACCGGACACGCCGACACATACGCACATCGCGCCGCGGTGATGCTGCTCAACGCTGGCCACGCGGCCGAGGCGTTCGACATCGTGTGGCCAATCGCCGTCGAACGCCTGCTCGGCGGCAACGTCCACGACCCCGGCGACATGCGCGACTGGCGTGAGCGACTCACCGACGACCCGGTTCGAACCGCCCGCACCCTCGCCCTCGATGCGCTGCGCGACTGGCACGGGGGCGGACACGACCTCGGGCAACTCGTCGACGCCCTCGACGTCCTACGCGCAGCCGAAGACGCCAACTTCGGCATCTTCACCTGCATCGCGCTTGAGCAGACGCTCACCGACGGCCTGTTCACCACATCCCCGCCCACCTCATGGATCAGCACCGAGCTGCCCGATGATGCAGAGGCCCTCCTGGACCGGCTGCTGCTGCACGGGCAGCACGCTGGAACGGTCACACCGGACCGCACCTGGCGGTGCCGGATCCGCTGCGCGATCGCCGATGCCACGATCGATCGCCAACGACAGCATGACACCGAGGTCGATGTCACAGCCCTCTACCGGGCCATCGTCACCGACGCCGGAGCCGGCCGACTTCCACAGCACGCCGCAGCAATCGCACATGCCCGGTGTGCACGCGCCTACGCTGTCGCCGGACGAGCGGCCGAAGCAGTTGACGAGTGGCGGCGCAGCTTCATGGCCTCCCTCCAGGCCGGACACGGCGGCGATGCGCGAAGCGCCCTCCACAGCCTTGAACAGACCGCACCCACCACACACGATCTGGACTTTGGGCGCGTATCCGACATCAACGCCGGCATCCCCAACAGCACCAGCTTCCTCGAAGGCCGCAGCGACGCGTACTACGGCGCGATCGAGGACCTGCAAGCCGGCCATCTGCAGACTGCGATTCGCAGTGTGCGCCGCAGCCTCTTCGAGGAACGTGCCGGCGGATACATCGTCGGCGTACGAAGGTCACAACGACTGTTCTCCGACATTCTCGACAAAGCAGCGCGACCGACGCTCGCCGTCGTGGCAGCCATCGTTGGTGGCGACGGGAAGGTCGCCGCATCACGCGCTGAGGCCGTCGAGGAATGGATCGACGTTCTATCGATTATCCGGTCCGGCCCTCCGTGGGCGGCAGCCGCCGCCATCCGCGTGCTGGCTCAGCAGCACGACCTCATCCCGGACGACCGGGTTGGCGAGACGCTCGATCTTCTCATCGAGATCGCCACCACGTTCTGGCAACCCAACAGCGCCGGCCTTGGCCCGGCCGAGTCGGCGCTCGACGCACTAGTGCCCTTCGCCTTCCGCGCGGATGAACCGCATGTCGAACCCCTTCTAGAGCTCGCACAACCGGCCCTCAGCGCCAACACGCGCAAGACGAAGCAAGCCGCGCTGATCGCAGGCCGCGTGGTCGTGCGGTACTCCAGATATACCGACCGCGTCCTGAACCTGTTCGCTCGTGCCTTGGCGCTGCCGTACGTCGACGACGACCTTTGGAACATCATCCGCAAACTGCCCGAGGTCCTCGCGCCGCTCACCGACGACATCCGGCGGCACGCCGCCGCAGACGACGGCCTCGCCGTCAGGACGCTCGTCGCTTGGGGCGTGGCAACGATTGAGACCCGACGGAGTGCACGTCGGTACGCATACCGGATCCTCTCCAAACCGCTGACCACCGCCACCAACAGCGTCGGCATAAGCGAACTGAACGACCACGCCGCTCGCCTCCTGAAGGCGCTCGTGCTGGACGGAAACGGCGATGACGGGCCGTTGAACCTGGATGCCACAGAACTGCACGACGCGCCAGTGATGTCCAGCAACGAACGAGCAGCCCTGACGGCCATCGTCGATGGTGACGTACATCAGCTCGCAGACGCAGTAGTGACGAAACTGCTCGCACTGGCCGGCAACCGGCACGAGACTGGCCAAGCACGAGCGGAGGCGGTCCGAGGGGTATCGCTCCTGCGGGAGATCATTGATCCGGCCACAGCACTGCAGATCGCAAGCACGTTCGTTGACCTCGCCGTCGAGACCGAACAGCACCCGCTTGACGCGCTCGCGTTCAGCACAGATCCGCTCGCGAGCTTCCGTTGGTCGAACCCTCCCGAGACCCTCCCGGCCGCAGCCGTCGATGCCGCGGCAGAGATGTACGCGGTTCACGTGTCCGCGAGTCATGACGCGACGTTGCCGAACCGAATTGTCGCTGCCGCTGAACCCCTGTTGCGGTCGAGCAGGGATCACGACTGCATCTCGGCCGCATGGGCGATCGCGACAGTTGCGGACTCCGACGCAGCCATGGTGCAACTCGCCAGTCACCGGCTGGCCGACGTCCGGTCACTGACCATGAACGTCTGGGAGCGATCGACGACCAGACCTCTAGCCCTTGCTGTCCACCTTGCGCGGGATCCGTCGGCGAAGGTTCGCGCGTCGGTTGCGCGTCGGTACAACGACCTCGCCGCTGATCCTGCCAGCCGCTTCATTGTCGGCCTGCTCACCGTCGACCGATCCCACCAGATCCGGCAGATGATCGAGAGGCGCAACACAGCGGCATCCTGATCCGGGCAGCTTCGGCTCGCCTCAATCGACATGGCCGCCACCCGCCGACGGCACGCCTGCTCAAGCGCAGTCTGGTCGTTGCCGCGTTCGGGATATCCGTCCCGCTCTGCCGGCCGGCCTGCGGTGGTGCGTTCACCCCGGCGAAATAGCACGCAGGTGTGTGTCCAGCTCGCCTACTGTTGTCCGCGGACATGGGAGTGGGCATGAGCAAACCGAAGCGACACCACCAGGTGCCGCAGTTCTACCTGCGGGGCTTCGCGGATCGTGGCAATCACGTCAAGGTGGTCCGCTTCGGAGAGGCGCCGGCCGCATACACGACAAACGTGAAGAACGTCGCCGTCGAAGCCAACTTCTACAGGGTCGATTGGCTCGACGCCGAGCGCGAGAGCCTCGCCGAGAAGCTCATCGGTGAGATCGAACAGGCGGCCGTCGCACCGCTTCAAGCGCTCGCCCAGCACGAACAGCTGTCCGTCGAGCAGCGGTATCACGTCGCATCCTGGGTGGTGCTGCAGTACCTGCGCGGCCGCGGAACCCGCGTCGACTCGGTCGGGCTGCAGAAGATCATGCTTCGGGCCGATCTCGCTCTCGGTGGTAAGCAGCGCCTCGCCTCCCGGCTCAAGCTCACCGACGCGGACGCGATCGAGGCAGCCTGGGATCGCATCGTGGTCCGCGGTGACCTCTCCGACCCGCCGACCGCTCGGCGCAACCACTTGAAGACAATGTTCGACGGGGTCACCCACATGGCTGCCCACTACGCGCGGGCGCAGTGGCAGGTCGTCACATTCGGGCGGCATCGCCTGTTCACCTCCGATCAGCCGGTCTACCTGTGGCGCGATCGCGATGACGACTCCGGCGTCGGCATGCTCACCGCAGACCGGGTCAGCTTGCCGCTCAACCGCACCACCGGCCTGGCGATCTATCCGAAGATGCAGACGGGCTCAACCGAGTTTTCGCAGCCGAGCACGTTGCTGTACCGCTCGTTCGCGATCAACGCCTGGGCGGCTGCGGAGGAGATCGTCATCATGCACCCTGGCGACGAGCTGCCCGATTGGCTCCCGGCCACCCGCCCCGCACACCTCGGCAACCTCGATCTGCCCGACATTCAGCGGTTCATCGACATGGGCGAACAGTTCCGCAGACGGCACCAAGGCGGGGCAAAGCGCGACAACGGCGGGTAGTCGGCGCAGTCCTGCTCTCAACTGACGATTCGGCGGCGGCCACAATGTTGCCGAGCCAGTAACTTTGGATTTGAAGATCTTTGACGACGTCGCCGGTGTTGGGGGCGTTGATGACGGAACCGATGCCGAGGTACATGCCGGCGTGCAGGGTTTATCCTTCGAGCCGAGCCTGCTGGGCAGAAAAGTCAGGTCGTCAGCACGGAGCAAGCTCGCGCTTGGGACGGCTGCGCCCACCCAGACCTGGTCCGTGGTGGCGCGCGGCATGCTCACCGGGAAGATCATCCATCATGTCAGCCAATACCACACCGACGTGAAATTCATGAGCTCAACACCGGTTGCCGGGTTCAGACTTGTGGTGCGTTCCCAGAAAGGTGTGATCGTGACCGTCGAGTTGAGAGCTCCTATGACCGCGGATCTTGTGTGGGCGAACGTCATGCGGCCACGCATTCCGCTCGTGTACCTCGACCTGAACACGATCATCTACATCGCCCGTACCCTGCGGGGCGACACAAACGTGCCGCAAGGCTACGCCGACCTGTATGAGGCCGCGCTGCTGGCAAAAGCCGAGCAGCGGGCTATGTTCCCGCTCAGCGGGCAGCACCAGTGGGAGATCTTGAAGATCGCCGACCCGAAGCAGCGCGGCGTGCTCGCGGACATTTTGGAAGCCCTGTCCGATTACAACTATCTGCTGGGCCGCACGGTCATCGCGGAGCTTGAGCTCGAGGCCGGCATGGCAAAGATCATGGGTGAAGACATCTCCGCAAGGAGCTTCGCGCTTGTCCGGCCGACGTTTGGACAGGAGTTCGGGTTCGTCGGCGGAATGAAGATCCGCAACAGCGCCGGAGGCGACGCCTCCGACGCCATCCGCGCACAGATGACCGATGCCGAGTTCTTCGCGCTCATGGCGACGATGAACTACCAGATGGAGCACGACATGCTGCGCGGCCCATCTGACGAAGACCTCGCCGCGCTTCGAACCGATCCGAGCTACCGGCCCGAGGCGGCACTCGAAAGCCAGGAGGATCGGGTCCGATGGGAGTTGGACACCGTGCGGGTGCTCAACGAGCACCCGAAGTGGCGGCGCGGCCGGCTCCGGGACGCCGTAGGCGCTCGCGAGTTCGTGCATGAATGGATCGACATGTTCACCCGGATGCGGATGGACCGGACCAGGGACGGAAAGCCCGACTTCGACTCATCCGACGAGCAGATGCGGGCGTTCATGGGTTCGATGCCCCACGCGCAGGTGGCGATCAGCATCAAGACCAGGTACCACAAGGATCCACTGCACAAGTGGACGGTGAACGACATCGTCGACATCGACGCGATGTCGGTCGCATATGCGTACTGCGAGGCAGTGTTCCCCGACAAGGCCATGCGGGCCGCGCTGCAGCATTCGAAGGAGCTGCGGGCGATCGAGACCTTCGTGCCTCGGCGCCCCGCCGAGCTCGCCGAATGGCTGACCGCGCTGCCGAGGGTGACGGCCCCCGACCTGTGGCTTCCTCATCCGCTCCCGCGATCAGCTGGCTGACCACGCGCCTGCGGCAAACCTGGATGCGTGCTGTCAGTCCTCGGAGCCGAGGACGGCGGCCGCAGGCGGGACGGCGCCACGGGTTGAGGGTGGCGGTCCCGGCTGCGTGCCGGTCAGGCGGTGACGGGCTGGGCGGCAACCGGGGCCGGGGTGCGCAGGCTGCATTCGGCTGCTCGGCCACGGCATCTCCGGGATGTCCCTGGCCGACATGCGCGGATACCTTCAGCACGTCCACGACCGACGGCTCGCCACACTGGGCATCGCGCCGCTACCCGTCCGCGTTCATGGAGCTGCAGAACGTGCAGGAGCTGTCGAACTTCTTCGACCGCCGAGTGTCGGCGTACCAGGTCGGTGTCACCGGCACCGCGGCGTTCGACGACGATTTCTGATCCGAACAAGCCTCGGCTCCCGCGCCGCCATGTCGACCTTCGCCTTCGTGAGCAACGCGGGACAGGGTCGCCGGCCAGCAGTCCAGCGGAACCGCGCTAACCAACCGACCCGCTGATTTGCCATTACGTCACTCCAAGTACATGAAGCTGTGAAGATCACGACTCGACGACGAACCTCAATGCGACAAGAAATGCCTGGTCAGTCGATCCAGAATAAGATCATCTCCGAGAGCCGCCATTATCACTTTCCGTATTCGGGCTTGGTCGTCTAGGCTTTTCGATCAGTTCGGCGGGATCTTCGGCCGGACGACGCCGGGACGGCGAGCTCCTCGGATAGGAGCAACCCCTTCGATCCGCCACGGCCGTTTCCCCTTGCGGGTTGGCGCCTGCCTGCCCGCGGAACGAGGAAGTGATCGATAACCGTTGGCGGGTCGCGCTGGCACCGGGTGGACTTCCACCTGCACACGCCGGGTGTATCAAGCTTCGCCGGACTGGCCGGGGTGGACTACGACAACCCTGCCGATCAACGACGCTTCGCCGAGCAGTACGCGCAGCGGTTGCACGACGTCGGCATCGAGCTGGCGGCGATCACCGACTACCACGGGATCCGCCAGCCCTGGTTCGACCTGATCAAGGAGTCGGCCGCGCAGCACGGCATCGTGGTGCTGCCCGGAGCCGAACTCAACTTGAACGTGGGCCGCAACGCTGTCCACATCCTCGCGGTGTTCCCGGCCGACACGGATCCGCAGGAGATCAACGAGTGCCTGCGGGGCCTGAGCCGAGAGCCCGGCAAGCCGCTGTGGAACGGCCGTGACCATTCGGAGATTGACCTCGGCATCCCGGTCGGTGACGCGATGCGGCGCCTGCGGGATAGGTTCGGGTGCCTGCTGTTCGCAGCCCATGCCGAAGACCGCAAGGGCATCGTCGAGGCGATGGGACCGAAGCCAGCCGCCGACCTGATCGCCGAGGTCCAGTTCGACGGCGTGGATCACGCCTCGGGCGTGCTGGGCAAGCTGCGAAGCACCGGCGTCGCATTCAGGTGGGACCAGCTCGCGATGGTCGAGTTCAGTGACCCCCGCCGACTCGCGGACGTCGGCGGCAAGACGCTGGGCGACGGAAGCCCACGCGGAACCTGGCTCAAGCTTTCTGCCACAGACCTCGACGCGATGCGCCTGGCCCTCCATGATCCGCAGACACGGGTCCGGACCACCAAGCCGTCCCCGCCCTGGAACGGGCGGATCGTCTCGGCCCACATCGAGGGACGCGGCTTCCTCGGCGCTCTCGAGCTGACCCTGGATGCCCACCTCAACACGCTCATCGGCGGCCGCGGCACCGGAAAGTCCGCCGTCCTCGAAACCATCCGCTACGCCCTCGACATCACCCCGTTCTGCGACGCAAAGGATCGGCAGCGGCTGGTCGACCACGCCCTCGGCTCCGGCGGCTCCGCCCGGCTGCGTATCGAACGGCACACCGAGTCAGGCAAGCCGAAGCAGTACGAGGTGCGGCGGGCGCTCGGCGAGCCACCGCACGTGATCGACCTCGACACCGGCGCCGAGATCAACATCGCACCGGAGGACACCTTCGGTCCCAACCAGACGCCGATCGTCCTGCTGCAGGGCGAGATCGACACGATCAGCAAGAGCCCGGAGTTCCGTCGGAAACTGCTCGACCAGCTCATCGGCGACGACCTGGACCGCGCCGAAGCAAAGGTCACCGAGGTCCGCCGCAACCTCTCCCTGAACAGCGCTGAGCTCCGCAAGCACCGCATCGAACAGGGGCGCCGTCCGGACATCGAGCAGCGCGTCGACGCGCTGGCGCACGAACTGCAGGTCTATGAAGACAACGGCGTGCTGCAGAAGCTCGCCACACATCGGCGCCACGGCTCGATCGGCCGCCACCTCGGCTCCGCCGGCGAGAAGACGGGCTCCGTCGACTGGTGGTCCGGCTCCCTCACTCAGGCCGAGGCAGATCTCGTCGAGCTCGCCGATCAGCTTGTGGAGACCGACGACGATCTGACGCAGCGGGCGGCGACAGTGCTGACCACCGCCGCCGAGGCGATCCGCGGAATCACTGCACAGGTCGCCGACGTCGCCCGAGCCGCTCATGACGAGATCAGGGCTTTGCGCGACACCCATGCAGCGCAGGTCGAGGCGTTGACGGCCGAGCTCAACGAGGTCAAGCAGCTGCTGCACGCCGACAACTTCGATGCGACGCGACCCTGCGCATCACGGCCGAGCTCGACCAGTGCAAGGACGAGCTCGAGAAGCTGACGCGCAAGCTGCCCAAGATCGAGGAGCTGACGCTGGCCCGCAAGGGGATCCTCGACGACCTCGCCAAGGCCCGCGAGAGTCAGAGCCGGGTTCGCCAGGACGCGGCCGACCTGATCAGCACCCGGCTGTCTCAGCGGCTGGAGGTGGTCGTGGAGCCGCTCGGCGACCGCGAGCAGTTCGCTGCAGACCTTCGAGCGCTGCTCGCCGGCTCAGGGGCCCAAGGGCCGGCGATCGCCGGCGTCGCTTCCCTCGAAGGTGTCGACGGGCCGACGATCGTCGCAACGGTCGAACGGGGAGCCGACGCCATCGCGGCTCGGTTCGGCCTGACGACGGCACAAGCCGGCAAGATCCACAGCTGGCTCACCGGCCCCGAAGCCGACCGACTCGCGGAACTCGAAGCGATGGCACCTCGCGACCGCGTCGTCGTGCGCCTGCGCACCAAGCAGGGCAGCCGCGACCTGGACCAGCTGTCCACGGGACAACGCGCCACCGCCATCCTGTTGCTGATCTTCGCCGTCGACGGTAAGCCGATGCTGCTCGACCAGCCGGAGGACGATCTCGACAATAGCTTCATCTACGAGGACGTCGTCGCCATCATCCGCAAGCAGAAGGCCCTCCCGCCGGACGGGCACGACCGCCAGATCATCGCCGCCACGCACAACCCGAACATCCCGATGCTGGGCGACGCCGAGCTCGTCGCCGTCCTGGATGCAACCAACGCCGGCATGGTCGTCACCAGCCACGGTTCCATCGACGATCTGACTATTCGCACCCACATCCGTCAGGTCCTCGAAGGCGGCGAAGAAGCATTCATGCGACGCTTCCACAAATACGGCGGTATGCGACCCGAACTGCCAGCACCACGCCGATCCGAATAGCACCGGCGCAACATCGCTGCGATTTCACCACGCACCGAGCGAATCGTCAAACGAGTGGGCACTGAGCTAAGCGGAAAAGAGGCAGCCAAGCCTGTCAACCGCCGCCCGGGCGCTGACTGCATTCGTGGCATTGCACAGCCATTCGGAGCCACGCCGACGGGACCTTCCCTGGTCCCGTCGGTGCGGCCACCTCCGAGCAGCCCATTCACGGCACGGAGAGCGGCTGCGGAAGGTGCCGTTTGGGCTAATCGGAGCGCGACCGGGGTGACGGGTTAGCCACTTGAAGAAGCTGTCTTTCGTCGATAGTCTCAACACATGAATCCCTGCTTCGGGCAGGGATGCTATGGGTGGGGGTTAATGTCCCCCCTTCGACACAAAAACACAGCACATGTGCTGCATCTGAGGGCCGCGTGTTCGAGCGCAATCGAGCACCCGGTTTCGGCGTATCCGCCGCAAGTTCCTGACCGTTCCGAACCAGTGCGGGTCGGGTGGTCACGATGAGTGTCGGCCCCATCCCTGCCGTCATCCCCTCCGCGCTGCCACCATCGCGTCCTTCGATCACGACCGCCTCGATGCGGCCACGCGGACCACTCCCCCTCGCACGGCTCACCCAGCGCCCGGCCGGCACGCTGCGGTTCGGCCTGGCGACGGTCGACACCAACGGTCGGGTCGCAGACGCCGCCCTGACGCGAGCGCTGGGCTGGACGGCAATTACCCGACTGCACATCCAGGCGTACACCGGCCTGATCGTCGTCGCGGCTGACGAGCACGGCATCTTCCGGCTCAGCCGCCTGGGTCACGTGAAGCTGCCCGCAGCGGCTCGGCATTGGTGCCGGCTGCGCGCCGGCGACCGGGTCCTGCTAGCGGCCGACCCGCTGACAGTCTCCTCATCGTGCACCCGCCGGTGATCGTCGAGGAACTGGTCACCGGGCGGCATGCGACGCACTTCGCGGACGGTGCCGCATGACGGCCGCATCTGTGTCCGGTCGTGACGCCGACCTGGACGCCGTGCGGCTGCTGCTGTCGCGGCTCGGCGTGTCGCCGGAGGAGCTGCTGCAGTCGCCCATGGTCCGGCCGGTGGTGCCGACGTTCCGGGAGTATCTGCCGGTGGTCCGCGCCGCGGTCGGGGTGGGAACGCTTCGGGCGTACAGCAGCTACTGGAACCGCATCGAGGAGCAGTGGGGTGAGCGGCGGATGGACGACGTGAAAGCGTCCGACATCAGCAGCCTCGTCGAGTTCGTCAAGGCCAACAGGATCGTACGGCGCAACGCCCGCTCCGGCTGCGGAACGGGGAGAACCTGATCGCGGCGCTGCGATGCGTGTACAACCACGCCGTCGCCGACGGCTACCTCACCAAGGACGAGAACCCGGCCTTGAAGGTCCCCAAACCCCGGCGGCTGCCGAGCACCCGCGGCGCGCTCGCCGACGCGAAACTCGCCGAGCTCAACGCGGCCGCGGCATCCAGCGGCAACGACCCAGAGCTCGATGCGCTGCTGCTGCGCCTGCACACCGAGACGGCGTGCCGACGTGGCGGGGCGCTGGCGTTGCGGCCCGTCGACCTGGACGAGGAGCAGTGCCTGGTCCGGCTGCGGGAGAAGGGCGAGACGGAACGCTGGCAGCCGGTCTCCCCCACCCTGATGCAGTACCTGCAACAGCACGCGCACGATCGAGGCGCCGTCGGGCGTCGCGATGGCCAGCTGCTGCGCTACCGCAACGGGACCCCGGTCACCCGCCGGCGGTATGACCATCTGTTCACCCGGATGGGCGGCATCCTGCCGTGGGTGGCGACGCAGCAGATCAGCATCCACTGGCTGCGGCATACGACCCTGAAGTGGGTGGAGCGGAACTTCGGCTACGCGATCGCCCAAGCGTATGCGGGGCACGCCGACGGTGGCAGTGACGCCGGTACGACCGTCCGGTACGTGCGGGCCAAGCTCAGCGAGGTGGCCGCCGCGCTCGCCGCGTTGACCGGCGAGCAGCATCCGCTGCAGTGAGCCCGGAGGTGTGGCCACTCGTCCAGCGAGCGGCCGATGATCGTCTGCGCTGTTCGGTCGGTCCGTAGACCGCGCATTGGTCTGAGCCGGTGCTTCAGCTGACTGTGAGTCTGCCTCTATCCGGTTGTTGGCATGGCGTTCGACGTGGTGCCACGCCGACGGGACCAGCTCGTCCAGCACCGCCGGATACACCGGCGCCGCGTCGGTGACGACCTCGGAGGGCGTGACCTTCAACGTGCTCAACGCCCGGCGGAAGAACCGGCGTGCCGCGGCCGCGTCCCGACGGACCGAGACGAGTACGTCGATGACCTGGCCGTGTTGATCGACGGCGCGGTACACGTACCGCCAGGCACCACTCACCTTGACATGCGTCTCGTCGAAATACCACCTGTCACCGGGTGCATGCCGGCAGAACCGGGCCGCGTCAGCCAGCAGCGGCGTGAACCGCTGAACCCACCGGAAGACGGTGACGTGGTCGACCTCGACACCACGCTCGAGGAGGAGTTCTTCAACGTCGCGGTAGGACCGGTTGTAGCGCAGGTACAGCCGGATGGCGACCATGACGACGTCGGGCGGGAACCGGAATCCGGCGAACGCCGAACGTGGTGGCAGGGACGGACGCCGACGGTTCGTGACCTTCACCGTTCAAGCCTGCCGACCAGGAAGCGCTCAACGCAACGGACCCAACATGCCTGCCCGGCCGGAAGTCGATCCTGCCTGGTGATTGTCGCCAAACTCGGCGTCTCTTCGGAAGACCTCGTCGCCGGCGCGGCAGACAACCGCCCGCAGGTCCTGTCCCGGCCTTTCCTGAGTTTCGTGCCGCAGGTCGCGGAAGCGGTGACGTCCGACACCAGCCGGGCGCACAAGTCGTACTGGAACCGGATCGTGAAGCACCGGGCTTCCGGCCAGTGATCTGCGCCCGGATGTCGCCGGTCTCGTCCTGCAGTGCGGACGCGCATGCATGAGATGATGCCGGCGACGTGATTGGGGGGTGCTATCTCCATCAACTGGGACCAGTTGACTCAACCAGAGTTCGATCGACGTGTTGAGGCTCTGCTCTGCCGACTGTACGACGGCCCGGACGACGAGGTGCGGGCATACGACGGCCGGGGTGGCGACGGCGGCCGTGACGTCGTCGTCCGGCAGGGCCAGCGGTTGCGCATCTTTCAGCTGAAGTACTTCCGTGACGGGTTCGGGTCAGAACGCCGAACGCAACGTCGGCAGATCACGAAGTCGTTCCGCGAAGCCATGACGCACCAACCCGACGAGTGGACGTTGGTGATCCCGACCAACCCCACCCCAGGCGAGGAGCAGTTTGTCCGGGACCTTGGTGCGGATCATCAGGGTGTCAAGACTCGAATTCTGGGCCGGGCGGAACTCGACAACTGGTTCGCTCGGCACGGTGACCTACTCGCCTACTTCACCCGAGACCAGCTTCTAGAAGCGGCAAGCGTCTTCCAGCAGGAGACGGCGATCCTTGCCGGCGGACTCGTCGACCTGACAGCCCGAAACCGGGCGTTGGCGCACGTGGCGGATACGTTGGACCCACACTGGGCAGTCCGGACGGTGATCAACGGGGACGGGGTCATCCACCGAATCGAGGCGAAGCATCCGAACGCACACGCCTTCTCCCCGATAACCTTGACGATAGGCGCTGACGCAATAGGACCTGAACACGCCGACCTGCGGCCGGTCGTGCGAAGAGTTCTCGGGTTCGGCACCGCCGACCGGCTGGTCCTTCCCCCGGAGGTCACGCGCCGCCTCACTCATACTGGACCGTCGTGGCTGCCTGCACCCGGCGGGTATCTGGAGATCGAAGCTGTCGCCGCAGAACTGCCAGCCGACCACGAGGTGGCAGCGCGACTGACCGCAATCGCCGCTGACGGCCGCCGCACCGCATCGTTTCAGGGCATGGTGTCCCGGGTCGGGAGGGGGCACCTCGGGAGCTCGCTGACGCTGAGG
The DNA here is from genome assembly GCF_040676755.1 of Dactylosporangium sp. NPDC049525. Classification (NCBI taxonomy): domain Bacteria; kingdom Bacillati; phylum Actinomycetota; class Actinomycetes; order Micromonosporales; family Micromonosporaceae; genus Dactylosporangium; species Dactylosporangium sp. NPDC049525. The sequence continues at coordinate 109,008 of NZ_JBFAPO010000028.1, forward strand.
TTCGACAACACCGCCGTAATCGAAATGCTTGTCGGCAACGATCACCAGACCCGCATGGACGGCAACTTCAGGTTCAGCCGCGCCATGCCTGCCACAGTGCTGCAGACGATCGCGATGTATCGCAGCCTGCAGGACAGCGCTTCGATGGAATTCGAAATCGACGGGGAACAGGCTGGCACCTTCCACCGCGACGCCCCGTCGGCTGCCGATGACGAACAGCGGCGTCTCCTTGCAATTACGGAGCTGCTGGCGGATGACCTGAGCGTCGTTCAGCGCCACTGCCAGACCTATTTTCACATCCCAGACGAGATCTCCGTCGATGACCGCATCGATCTCAGGATCGCCCGGTTGCTCATCGAGGGTCACTGTGTCGCGCGGCGGCCGACCGAAGCCTGGTCTGTGACGTTGAACGGCACGATCAACGACACCCTTCGCGACATGCTCAGCCGCGAGACCTCGACCATGCGGCTGACTGCCGACATCAGCATGGAGATCTTCGGCCTGCACCTGGAGATGGGATCGATCGCGTACTTCCATCCGCGGATCGAGATCGCCGACCGGCTGGACCTGCTGGCTGAACTCGAAGCGGGCCGCGGGGACGGAGCAATTATGAAGATTCGACCGGCCAACGGTGAGTCGTTCCGGGCATACATACCCGGCCTGTGGACTGGCCGCGAGGACGAACCGCTTGAGGTCACCAGCTGGGGACTTCCAGGTCTTGACGGCCCGCAGGATCGTCGGAGCAGATAGGGCAGCTGCTTACCGTAGTTGCCAGCCGACGCGACGGCGGTGGGCCACCCCCGCTTTCATGGAGCTTCTTGATCATGGTCTGATGGCCATGGGGAGGAAGATCCGTGCCAGCACCAAAGAAGTACCCCCGACGACCTTCGCCAGCGCGCGGTGCGCCTGTATCGGGAGTCGGACCCGAAGGCGGTGATCCGCCGGCTGGCCGAACAGCTCAACGGGCGCTGATGCGTTCGCCGACTGGAGGGGGTGCGTTTGCCGTGGGCGCGGCCATTCGTCAGATGGCGGCGGCGAGTTCGGTGAACGCCTCGGCGACGCGGAGCCCGCGTGGGGCGTCGAGCCCGAGTTCGTAGTGGCCGCGGCGGAGATTCTGCATGAACGCGAGTCCAGCGATGATCGTCTGCGCGGTCCGGTCGGTCCGCAGGCCGCGCATCGGTCTGAGCCGGTGCTTAAGCTGGCTGTGGTCAGCCTCTATCCGGTTGTTGGCATGCCGTTCGACGTGCCACGCCGAGGGAACCAGCTCGTCGAGGACCACGGGGTACACCGGCGCCACGTCCGTGACGACCTCGGTAGGACGCACTTTCAACGTGGTCAGCGCCCGGCGCAGGAACCGCCGTGCTGCAGCGGCGTCACGGCGGGCCGAGACGAGCACATCGATGACCTGACCGTCCTGGTCCACAGCCCGGTACACATACCGCCAGACCCCATTGACCTTCACATACGTCTCATCGACGTACCACCTGTCGCCGGGCGCGTGCCGGCACCACCGGGCCGCGTCAGCCAGCAGCGGCGTGAAGCGCTGCACCCACCGGAAGACGGTGACGTGATCGACCTCGACACCACGCTCGATCAGCAGTTCCTCGACGTCGCGGAAGGAGAGGTTGTACCGGAGGTACAACCGGACAGCCACCATGATGACGTCCGGCGGGAACCGGAACCCGGCGAACGCCGACCGTGGTGGCTGGGCTGGACGCCGACGGTTCGAGTGCTTCACCGTTCGAGCTTGCCTGCCCAGGCATCGACTTATGCAACGGACCCCGACGAGCTCACCGCCTTTCTCAACGGCACCGCGGACCCGTCCGGCGCCGACGTCGTCGCCCTGCTCATGCAGCTCGTCACCGCCAGCGGACAGCCTCTGCTCAACGAGACGTGGGACTTCACCGCCGACATCACCGAGGACCGGTACGGGCTCCTCACCGGCACCGTCACCGCCGACCCCCTACACCGTGACCGTCACTCAACCGCTCAGCGGCACCGGCGACCTACACATCGACGTCACCAGCGCCGACGACGAAGCCGACCGCGACGACCGGGGGCTGGCCATCACCGTCGACCGGCGGCACGTTCTGGACCCGATGACGCACACCTGGCGCAGCACCGTCCCAGCCGACCTCCAGCTGACGAAGGAGACCCGCCGATGACCCGCACAACCCAGGACGAGGCGTGGCAGCAGATCAGCGCCTGCCTCGACGTCACCGCCGGACGCCGCCTGCGCCGCACCACGTTCAACCCCGTCCCGCCTGGCACGCTCGCCCCTGAAGCCGCCCAGCGGTTGCACGCCAGCGTCTACCAGCCGCTCGGCACCCCCGCCGGACCCGACACCATCTGGTACGTGGTGTCCGCCGACGGCACCCCGGTCGCCTGGCTCACCCACATCCTCCATGAGTTCGCGAATTCTGAAGCCAACTCGGCGTCGAACCGAAGGTGGAAGGGTGTCTGGGGCAGCGTAGCCGCTTCGGTTGCGGAATCCGTATGTCGCGTGAGGACTGGGTGGTCCACTGTGGAGCGTCTCGGGATTCTCTACCAGCCGCGGCCGCACCGACACCCCCGCGCGCGTCGCCCTCCCCCAGACTGGGTCATCGACCGTGACGACGACACCATCCCCGAAGGCGCCGAACTCGACGACAGCGGCGGCTGACCGCGACAGCCCGCCAGGCGGCCTCGCCCGTCCCGCACTTCGACACGCCGTGCCGCACCGTGCCGCGGCGGGCGGTAGTGACGGATGTCCTTGATTGCCCGGTGGGGTTACCGTGCATATGCATATTTGATAGCGTCAATGCGCACCGCGGTCGAAGTAGTCACCGATAACTGCTGCCGCGGTGGACGAAGATGACCGCCGTCCATGTCCACCGCATGACCGCATCGACGTCCTTACGGGGGAGGCACGGTGCTTCGCATTCGCCTGCGCAAAAAGCGTTTCACACGCAGCGCAACCATCGCGGCAACGATCGTGACACTCGCGGCAGGCAGCCTGTTCTGGCAGCCCAAGGCCCAGGCCGCCGCCGCGCAAATGCCCGTCGCCATCGGCGTCGTCAACACTGACGACACCAGGGTGCTCGGCGTCGGTGGAGACGGCACGAGCAATCAGTCGCCTGTCGAGATCGTTGAATACCTGCCGGGTGTCCGGGGCGGTGACATCGATCGCCAGCGCTGGTCCTTGGTCCGGGTGTTCGACGTCTACGACTTCACCTACCGCGTCGAGCACGTCGCGTCCGGGCGGTGTCTCACCGCGTCGGGCGAGGACAACGGGGCGCCTGTAGTCCTGGCTGACTGCTCCGACTCGAGCCTGCAGTTGTGGGCGATGCCGCCGGAGTCCAATCCGGACGGACTGGCAATGTGGAACGTGGCTTCCTCACGGTGCCTGGACATCCCGGACTTCAGCACCGGCACGGGCGTCGCGATGCAGTTGTGGGACTGCGCGTACGTGTGGAGCCAGTCCTGGCAGCGACGAACCGGTGCGTTCGACTGCGGGACCCGCGACAGCGAGTGGATCCACACCGACCTGTGCGTCAGGGCGGAGGAGGACGTCCACGGCGTGGTAGCGGCATGGGCCAACACACCGGTCGCCCTCAAGCGGCTGAACCCGGCGCAATGGGTGCTCTCGAACACCGTGCAGAACTCCGTGTCGTTCGCGCGGGCCGACGGCAGCGGCGGCGTCGAGTACGGCTGGCGGGCTGATCACAACGGCCAGGTCGGCGCCGCGGTGACGTACAACCTGTACTGGTCCGAGTGGAACGCGGGGCAGTACACCTATTCGGTCGTGCCGAGCTGGATCGCTCCGGGCTCATCGGACCCCGACGGGATGCCCCACTCGTACCTCGTGCTGCCCAGCGGTTCCGGTGACCAGTACGACCTGTACTACGACTACAACCCGCTCACCAGCACCAGGCTCCAGACCGGCGGACCGGTCCGGGACGTGCGCACCGGGCTGGCGATCCGCTACCTGCGGGCCGCGACCATCAACACGCCCTTTGCCAACGAACTCCAGCTGGCGACGGGTGACACCGGCACGCGGTATCCGTTCGTCCGGGAGGTCGCCACGGGCGAGCCGAAGACCTGCGACGCACCACCGACGTGGGACGACTTCGGCTACGGCGTCGCATCGCCCACCGGCGCGGACGCCGCCAACATGAAGCCGTGGTGCTTCACGGTGGCCGTCGGGACGTCCGGTGCCAGCAGCGGCGACGGCACCGCGGTCGACTCGCTCGTCGTGGGCAAGCCGTCCGCCGCCGCCACGATCGCTGCCTCGCCGACTGCCGCGCCGGCCAGCACCGTCAACGGTGTCGACCAGCGGGCTCTGGCCGACTGCATGCGCCGTACCGGCGCGTCGTGTCTGAGTACGGTGCCTGGGCTCGCCGCATGCGTCGAAGCCAAGCAGGTCTGCCACGCCGGCCCGACCGTGACCAGCCATCCGAAGGTGCCCGGGACTTCGGCACTGAGCCTTGACCAGGCGCGTCGGGAGGCGCTGCGGGTGATGGCCACCGGTTCCGGCGGAGCGCGGGCTACGAGCGACCTCACCCGGCTCCGCGCGCAGACCGTCCCTGCCGCAAGCCTTCCCGCGGTCGCCGGGATCGGCGTCGACCAGGTGCACATCGTCAGCGGCGACGGTCCGGCGGAGCCGTTCACCACGTCGGCGGCAGCGACCTACGCCGGCTTCACGGTCATCTTCGACGCCACCACGGGCGCGCTGCTGCACGTCTGCCTCGGATCGAGATGCGCGCAGTGAAGCCTGCCGCCGTCCCGGTCCCTCCCCCAGCCACCGAAGGAGCAGCCAGGTGATCCGTTTTCACCGCCCAGCTCTGGCCCTCGCCGTCGCCGCCGGCCTCCTGCTCACCAGCGCGGGGCACGCCGCGGCCGCCCCCGCACCGAGCACCGTCACCCCGGTCATCTCGATCGCTCCGCTGGCCGGGACACTCGCCGACAGCGGACTCGAGCCGCGGCGGGAGGACTCGAAGCGCAGCATGCGGTCCACCCAGACCGCGGAGGAGGCCCTCGCCGAGCAGCGCAAGACCATCAAGACCCACGTGTACCGGCCGCCGGCCCCCGGCCTCAGCGTCCTCGCCTATCCCGGCGAGGACTGGATCACCCGGGACGAGTGCCTCACCAAATGGATCTCCGGGTTCCGCGGTCCGTGGCACTACAAGAACCACTACTCCGCCTGCCACGTGTTCCGGCTCACTGTCACCTACCGGCATTGCAACCCCACCTGCGGCCCCCCGGTCGGCGGCACAACGGCCCGGACGGTGATCATCGGACGCGGCCTGCACACCGCCCGCAACCTTGACTGGGACATCTACTTCGACGACTGGACCCCGTGGGGGGAATCGCACGAGGAGACCCTCCTCAACGTGGGCATCAACTGCACCAGCTTCGTCGGTGAGAACACGAACTGCGGCAGCGACCGGCCGAACGGCGACACCAAAAAGATCGCGGAGTGGAAGCAGATCAACCACTACCTGCAGCACGACTCGCCGGTGACCCTGAGCCCGAAGCCGTCAGATCCCCAGGCGATCCGCGACGAGATGCGCGGCCACTTCAATTACGTCCCGACGTTCGTCACCCCGGTGAACGGCGACCGGTACACCACCAAGGGCACCATCGGCCGGTGCGACAACGCCACCTACATCAGCGGCGCCGGCTGCATGTTCACCGGCACGGCAGGCATCTACCAGCTCGACTACAACGACCCCGCCTACAGCCAGTCCTCTCAGTTCATCTGGCGGGCCCAGCGCCAGATCACCCAGACGAAGCCGGGAACCCCCGGCACGTACGTGCCGGGCGGATACTTCGCACAGCCGATCACCGGGTACTTCGAGCCATTGACCCGCAACAAACACGGATCGGACAACCGCACCGAGATCCGCAACACCTGCATCGCGAACTGGGGACCCAACTACACCGACCCCGCCGTGCCGGGCGGCGAGTCACGAGAGTGCGACGAGTACCCGTTCTCCTCCACCTATCAGAGCGGGTACTACTGGCGGCAGGCGCAGAACAGCGGCAACGCCTCGGCACGGAGTTACGCCGTCGAGGTCATCGACGCGTCCCACAACAGGGAAGCAGGCGGGAACCGGCTGCGACTCTTCTACGAATACGACCACCTCCTCGACAAGGATCCGTTCTACGTCGAGATCATCAACGGGCCGCCGGTCTGACGTAATAGCGTGGATGGCGCCCGTTCGGGCGCCATCCACCCAGGAGGCAACATGTCCATCACCATCGCGCTAGTACAGATCGAACGCTGGCTACGGGCGCATACCCCCGCGATCGCCGCGACGCTCGCGCCCGCGGCCACGCTCGAACGGCTCGACCACACGGCCTCGATGTTCGGCCGGACGCTGCCCGCCGATGTGCAGCGGCTCTACCTCTGGCACGACGGGACCGTCGCGGCCGTCGACCGCTTCGAGATCTACCCGTCCCGCTACTTTCTCCCGTTGGCCGACGCCATCGACGCCTGGACCATCCTCAACGATTACGAGGCCGACCAGCTCGCCGAAGACCCCGACTACCGCCACTGGCAACCCCACTGGTTCCCCATCGCGTACGACGGCAGCGGCGACCACGTCGTGGTGGAGACCGCCGGTCAACACGGTGGTCGTGTGTTCGTAAAGTCCGCGGAGAACGGCGCCGAGCCCGAACGAGGATGGCCGTCACTCGACGCCTGGGCCGACGACCTCTTGCGGGCCCTCACCACCGACACCCTCTTCGCCCAGCGCTGGCGACGGGTGCCGAACATCCCGGCATTGCAGTGGACCTACGCGGCCGACTGAGTAGGCAGGGTGCCCGCGTACCGGCGTCAACGACGCCCACATCAGCATGCTCGGTGCGGCCCGCATCGCCCAGGACGCCGACGTCGCCTGGATAGCCCTGCACGGCGAGTGTGCAGCCGATCAAGCCTTCGCCGCCGCGGGAGCCGTGCGCTCAACCTGCAGCGCGCCAGCCGAAACAGTTTCTTCCTCCGTCACCTGGACGGGACAACCTGTTCAACGGTCAGCGGACAGTTCCGGGTGGTTGAGGACTGCGGCGTAGCGTTGGGCGCCGTCGACGGTCATGCCAAACAGGGAGCAGACGCGCATCAGGTCGCCTCCCGTAGCGGTGATCTCGTCAACGATGCGGTCCTCGCGCAGCAGTTGGGCAGCGACGCCGAGTCGCGCATTGACCCACTTGGAAGTCACGGGCCGTGAGCTGGTTCGCGGTGATGTGGTTGATGAAGACACGCGGATTCGCGGTGCTCGGCAAGCGGATCGCGCGATAGTCGAGGTAGCCCGACAGCCTCGCGTGCGCTCCGTCAGCGAGGAGGATGACCTGGCCGCCGATATGTAGCCGACCGTCGTGGACGTTGACGACCTGCAGATCTCGCAGCTGACGTGGGCGGACACCGTGGAAGACCAGTAGTCCGGCAAGGGCGGAACCGGCAGGATCTGCGGCACCGAGAGCCTGGCGCAGGACGTCCGGGTTCAGCGGCATAGGGATGTTGGGGGCCGTCGCCGGTCATCGCCACGGTCTCGCCCTGGGCCCGCAGTGCCTCGCAGATGCGCAGCTTCGCCTCCGGGGACACCCGCGCGAAGACGATCTCGTCGCCGCCGACGAGGATCGTGTCGAGTTCACTGTCGGTGAGCCGGTCGAGTTCGTCGCCGGCGACGATCCTGCGGCCCTCGTGGCCGAGGCCGACCTGTCGGGCGATCTCCGCGGCGGTGGGCCCGTAGTCGCCGGTGATGACGTGGATGCGGATGCCGGCGCGGTGCGCGGCGGCGACGCCCGCGCGGGGCGGGTCGACCATCGCGACCAGTCCGAGCAGGGTGAGCCCGGACTCGGCCTGTTGCCGGTCGGTAGGGACGTGCTGACCGTGGTCCAGGGTGCGGGCGGCGACGGCGAGCACCCGCAGACCGCGGGCGGCGTACCGGTCCAGGGTGTGCTGGAGGTCCAGGCGGATGCCGTCGTCCAGCGGCTGGAGCCGCCCCTGCGGGTCCAGTACCTGGTCGCAGCAGGGCAGGACAGTCTCCAGGGCACCTTTCGTGCGGATGACCAGCGTCCCGGCGTCCTTGTTTACGGTCGACATGCGTTTGAGGTGGGCGTCGAAGTGGAGAACGGCGCGGCGGGCCGCGTCGCGACCGGCCGGCGTGACGGCGACGTGGAGTTCCTCTGCGAGGCGCAGTAATGCCAGCTCGGTCGGGTCACCGGATCCGGCTGTTTGCGCCTCGGTCGGCGGCTGCGCGGTGGTGCACGCCGCCGCAGTAGCAGCGAGCGCCTTGGCGCGGGTGTCGTCGACAGTGGTGGTGGTCGTGGTGTCGTACCCCGCCCCGGGCAGCCACAGCTGGGTGACCCGCATCCGGTTCTCGGTGAGGGTGCCGGTCTTGTCGGTGCAGATCACCGTCGTCGAGCCGAGCGTCTCCACCGCGGAGAGCCGGCCGACCGTGGCTACGACCACGACAAGTACCGCCGCCTCGTCCGAGCCCGCGGCATCGTCCCGCACATCGCCCGCCGCAACACCGGCCACGGCTCAGGACTGGGCAAGCACCGCTGGTACGTCGAACGCACCATCGCCTGGCTGCACGCATTCAAGAAGCTACGCCTGCGCACCGAACGCCGCGCCGACATCCACGAAGCACTGATCAGCCTTGCCTGCTCAGTGATCTGCCTACGCCAACTCATTCTGACCTGATCTCTAGGCCCGTGGGCGTACGCCCGGCGGTCGATGACCCCGGGGAGCCCGGCAACTACGGTGGACAGGTGAACCTCCGCACGCCGCTCAGGTGGCTCCTGCTGGGCACCTACCCGCTGGTGGTGGCCACGGCCACGTTGAACGGCGGGGAGGACAGCTTCGGCCTGCCCGGGCTGCGGTATGCGCTGCCGCTGCTGGTCGTGGTCATCCCGCTAGTGCTGCTGGCCCGGCGGCCGGTGACCGCGCTCGCGCTCATGCTCACCGGCTGTCTGATTGTCGCCGCGTTCGTGTGGTCGTGGGAGTTCGGGTTCCTGCGCGACGTGCGGTACCTGCAGTTCATCACGATCGACCTCACCGTCGGGTACATCGCGACGCACCGCCGCCCACGGATCTCGATCGCGGCGGCGGTCGTGGCGGGTCTCGCCGAGATCGGCGCCATCGCCGCCGGCCGGATGGCCAGCGCACCGTCGTTCACCCTGGCCGTGGTCATGGCCATGCTCGCCGCGTGGCTGGTCGGCAACCGCAACCGGGAACGCCGGGCAAACGCCGAGGCGGTCCGTGCGCAGGAGGCGTCGCGGGCGATCACCGCCGAACGGCTGCGCATCGCCCGCGAGCTGCACGACATGGTCGCGCACAGCATCGGCATCATCGCGATCCAGGCGGGCATGGGCGCCCGGGTGATCGACGCGCGGCCGGACGAGGCCCGCAATGCGCTGCGGGCGATCGAGACGACGAGCCGTGCGACCCTCGCCGGGCTGCGCCGCGCGGTCGGGGCGTTGCGCGGCAATGAGACCGCCGGCGGGCAGCACGCCCCGCCGCTGGAGCCGTTGCCCGGACTGGTCGACCTCGACCGGCTCGTCGCCGCCACCGCCGACGCCGGGGTCACCGTCGACGTGTGCTGGCAGGGGGCCCGCCGCCCGCTGCCGCCGGACCTGGACCTCGCCGCGTTCCGGATCATCCAGGAGGCGGTCACCAACGTCGTGCGGCACGCCGGCACCGACGCCTGCCAGGTGACGATCGGGCACGGCGCCGACGAACTGACCGTCGAGATCATGGATCAGGGGGCCGGCACCGGGACCGGCACGGTGGCCGCCGGCGGGTTCGGGCTGATCGGTATGCGGGAGCGGGCGACGCTGTTGCGCGGGGACTTCACCGCCGGGCCACACCCCGGGGGTGGCTACCGGGTCGCGGCCCGCCTTCCCCTGCCGGCGACCGTTGCCGCGATATGACGCAGGTGCCCGACGCCGCCGCGGTCCGGCTGGTCCTGGTCGACGACCAGCCGTTGATCCGGGCGGGGTTGCGCGTGCTCGTCGCCGACCTGCCGGGCATCGACCTCGTCGGCGAGGCCGGCACCGGCGAGGAGGCGGTCCGGCTGGTCCGTTCGGTGCGCCCGGACGTGGTCGTGATGGACATCCGGATGCCGGGCATGGACGGGATCGAGGCGACCCGGCAGCTCATGGCCGACCCGGGCACCGCGCGGGTGCTGATCCTCACCACGTTCGACGAGGACGAGCACGTCTACGCCGCGCTGCGGGCCGGCGCCAGCGGCTTCCTCGTCAAGGACATGGCCCTCGAGCACATCGTGCAGGCGATCCGCGTCGTCGCCGCCGGGGACGCCCTCATCGCGCCGGGTGTCACCCGCCGGCTGATCGCGGCGTTCGCCGAGCTGGACGCACCGCCGCGGTCGGCGGCAGCGGGGCTCCGGCTGCCCGACAGCGTCACGCCCCGCGAGACCGAGGTGCTCACGCTGGTCGGCCGGGGCATGTCCAACCACGAGATCGCCGCGCACCTGACGATCAGCGCCGCCACCGCGAAGGCGCACGTGGCCCGGCTGCTGACCAAGCTGGACGCCCGGGACCGGGTGCAGCTCGTCATCCGCGCCTACGAGGTCGGGCTCGTGCCGTGATGCTGCCCGGACTACGCCTGCGGGACGACGCCGGCGCCCCCGGATGCAGCCCACAGGCCGACGACGCGGCGTCCCCCGCCCGACATGGTGATGGCACAGTTCCTACACCACGGGAGGGCACATGCCAGGATTGGACGCGGTACACAACGATGGGGCGCGGCTGACGCGCCGGCAAGCGATCACGGCCGCGCTGAGCGTCGCGGCCGCCGTGCCGATCGGGTTCGCGGACACTGCGTGGGCGGCTCCGGCCACCGACGCTCCGGCCACCGCCGGTCCGCCCCGGCTGACACTGCCCGCACCCACCGGCCCGTTCCCGGTCGGCACGGTGCCGCTGCACCTCGTCAACCCGTCGCGGTCCGGCGAGCGCCGCGAGCTGATGGCCAGCATCTGGTACCCCGCCGGGGACGTCGGCCGCCATCCACGGGCGCCGTGGATGACGGCCGCGCTCCTGCGGACGCTGCTGGCCTCGTCCGGCTTCGACCCGGACGCCGTCGCGGCGCCGCTGACGTCGGGGCACGAGAGCGCCCCGGTCCGGCGACAGACCGGGCGGCTGCCGGTGGTCGTGTTCTCGCACGGCGCGCACGGCCACCGGGCCGAGAACACCGTCGTGGTGCAAGAGTTCGCCAGCCACGGGTACGTGGTGGTCACGGTGGACCACGCGGGCGACGCGTTCAGCGAGTTCCCCGACGGCCGCATCATCGTCCCGGACCTCCCGCTGGAGCCTGCGGACTTCGCCGACGACATCCGGTTCGTCCTCGACCGCATCGCGTACCTCGCCGCCGGGGTCAACCCGGACGCCGGGCACCGTCCGCTGCCGGCCGGCCTCTGCGGCGCGCTCGACCTGCATCGCATCGGCATGTTCGGCTGGTCGAAGGGCGCGACCGCGACCGCGCTGGTCATGAACGCCGACCGGCGGGTCAGGGCGGGACTCGGCATCGAGGGCCCGATGCAGCCGACGATCACCACCGACCTGGACCGCCCGTACCTGATGATGACCGCCATTTTCACCAGGGCTGCCGAGCCCAGCGTCGCGGAGTTCTGGTCGCACCTGCGCGGATGGCGGCGCAACATCCAGGCCGCCGGTGCGGTCCACACCTCCTACAGCGACTACCAGACCCTGATGCCCCAGATCGCCCGGATCGTCGGCATGAGCGACGAGGAGCTCGCCGGTTGGATCGGTACCCTCGACCCGGTCCGTGCGGTGCGCATCCAGCAGGCGCACCCACTGGCGTTCTTCGATCTGCACCTGCGGCACCGTGGACACCTGTTGGACCGTCCCAGCCCGGCCTTCCCGGAGGTCGCCTTCATCCCTTGAGTCACGGCCGCGGCCTGACCGGAATCAGCCCAGGGGTGTCAGGTCACCGACCGGCACCCTCGGGGCCGGCCGATACCCTGACCAGTCGTCGGCCGGGTATGGGGGAAAGCATGCAGGTCAGGCTCCTGGGACCGGTCGACGTAACACGCGACGGGGCGCTCCGGGAGGTGCCGGGCCTGCGGCGCAAGGCGGTGCTCGCGACGCTGGCGGTGGGCCGGGGCGCGGTGGTCAGCACCGACCGGCTGATCGGCACCGTGTGGGGCGAGGACCCGCCGGCCACGGCGGTCAACACGTTGCAGCGGCACGTGTCATACCTGCGGCAGGTGCTCGGCGGCCGGGACACGATCGTGGCGCGCCCACCCGGATACCTGCTCGCCCTCGACGACGACGCCACCGACGTCACGGTCGCCGAGCGCCTGATCCGACAAGGGACCGAGGCGGCCGAGCCGGCCGAGCGGGTGCGGTGCCTGCGCGCCGCCCTCGCGCTGTGGCGGGGCAGGGCGCTCGCCGACGTCGCGGGCCTGGCCCAGCTGGACGTCGAGGCCGAGCGGCTCGAGGTGCTGCGGCTGCACGCCCAGTCGGCGCTGGTCGAGACCCGGTTTCAGCTGGGCGAGCACGCCCAGCTCGTGCCGGACCTCGAGCGGCTCGCGCGCGACCACCCGCTCGACGAAGGGTTGCACGCGCACCTGATGACCGCGCTCTACCGGTCCGGGCGGCCCGCCGACGCCCTCGCGGCGTATCAGCGGCTGCGGCAGGCACTCGCCGGCGATCTGGGCCTCGACCCGGGGCAGGGCATCCGCGACCTCGAGGCGGCCATCCTGCGCGGAGACCCGGGAACGCCGCACGCCGCCGTGGTGCCGGCCCAGCTGCCGCTGGCGGTGCGCGGGTTCGCCGGCCACGCCGACAGCCTCGTCCGGCTCGACGCGCTGGTGCAGGGCGCCGTCGCGGCCCGGAGCACGGTCGTGTGTGCCGTGTCCGGGCCGCCCGGCGTCGGCAAGACCAGCCTCGCCGTGCACTGGGCGCACCGCGTCGCCGACCGGTACCCCGACGGTCAGCTGTACGTCAACCTGCGCGGCTTCGATCACCGTGGCGCGGTCACGGACCCGGCGGAGGCGCTGCGCGGCTTTCTGCACGCGTTCAGGGTGCCCAGCGACCAGGTCCCGGCCGGGCTGGACGAGCGGGCCGGCAGGTTCCGCAGCAGCCTGGCCGGCAAGCGGGTGCTGATCATCCTGGACAGCGCCCGCGACGCCGACCGCCTACCTCGACGAGGAGACCGGCAACCTCATTCTCCAGGGGTGGAAGGTCACCGACCCCGGACGGCTGGCGCAGCTCGACCTGCCTGACCATGAGGCCGTGATCGAGTTTCCCGTGCGCATGATCCAGTTCTTCCGGAGGTGAACGGTGGCAGTCCCGACCATTGAGGACCTGCTGCGTACCTGCGAGCGGACAGCGCTGCACCTCGAGACCCGCGACCAATACGACCGCACCGACCCGATGTTCACCGCCTGGCAGGCCGGCCACCGCGACGACCCAGCCGACAGGGACTCCTGGTGGAGACCGTGGTGTGACCTGATCGCCGAAACGACCGGCCGGGGCGTCGCCGTACGCCGGGCCCGGATCGTGTCCGAACCGGTCAGCGAATACATCCAGTTCGAGTACGACGGCACGTTCACCAACGTCGCCGCCGGCGAAGACATCAGGTGGCTCCCGCGACGGCAGGCAACGGACATCGCCCTGCCCGGCAACGACTTCTGGCTGTTCGACGACACCCTCGTCCGCGTCGGCCATTTCGACGGAGACGGAAGGTCGACAGGCCACGAGATGACCACCGACCCAGGTGTGGTCAAGGTGTGCGCGTCAGCGTTCGACGCAGTGTGGGAGCGCGCCGTGCCCCATGGGCAATACCGGCCCAGCTGACCTTTGTCGACGATCTCGTTATTCCCCCAGGCTGTTTGACTACGTAATTCCCCAGGGTTGGCCCTCGAGGTATTTCTACTCGTTGCTGGTGCGGGGACCGCTGGCGGCCCCTTTGGGACGCTTGGGTCGGTAGCCGGGTCCGTTCATGAAGACTTGGTGGCTGTTGTTGATCACCCGGTCGAGGAGTGATTCGGCGACGACGGGGTCGGGGAAGAGCGGGTACCAGTCCTGGGGTGCGCGGTTGGCGGTGATGATGGCGCTGCGGCCGTTGTGGGCGCGTTCTGATAGCAGTTCGTAGAGGTCGTCGGCTTGTTGAGGGGTGAGTTCGCGCATGGCAAAGTCGTCGAGGACGAGCAGGGCTGGGCGGACGAGTTCGGCGAGGCGCCGGGCCCAGGTCCGGTCGGCGTGCCCGCCGGCGAGGTCGGCCAGGGCGCGGCTGGTTTTGGTGAATCGGACCTCGGCTTGTTGCCGGATCGCGAGTAGGCCGAGGGCTTGGGCGATGTGGCTTTGCCGACGCCGACCGGGCCGTAGAGGATGACGGATTCGCCGGCGTGCAGCCAGCGCAGCGCTGCGAGGTCGCGGATCTGCGCGGCGGGGAGTTTCGGTGCGGCACCAAACTCGAATTCCTCCAGTGTGGACAGTTGCTCGAACCGGGCCCGGCGGACCCGCCGGTGCATGGCGGTGTTCTCCCGGCGGGTGAACTCCTCGTGGCAGAGCATCTACAGGAACTCCGGATGCCCGAGTTCACCGTTGCGGCTTGGGCGAGGCGGGCGTCGAGGGTCTCGAGCATCCCGGACATCTTCAGGGTCCGCAGGCAGGTGTGCAGACCGGCATCAACGACAGTCATCGGTGTCCTCTGTTCGGTGGTCGGCGCAGGGTCGGCGCAGGGTCAGGCAGTGGTCGCTCGTGCTGGCGGTGTCTCCGTGGGCGATTCGCTTGATGGCCGGGGATCGCCGGCAAGCCCGCAACTACGGGATTGCCTCTTCCAGGCGAAATCAGGAGTGCCTTCGGCGCATGAACCGTACGGCCGTGCAGTGCTCGATGTTCTTTGGCCCATCGAGGTCCCACGCTGGCCAGGAATGCGAAGGAGGGCCGCAGCTACGTCATCGAGGCGAAGGGTCGGCCGGCGACGGTTGAGGTTCGAAGTTGAGGTTTGGTGGCAGCGCACATCAGGCGCTAACTCGCCGCAACGTGGCCACTCCTTCTTGTGATGTTGGCGGTCGTCGACAAGACTCGACCAAGCACACCAGAGCACGATCCGCGCGAAGGAGGCCACGATGGCACTAGTGTTTCTCGGCAAGGACCCCGAAAGCATGCAGGGGCAGTCACCGACCGTCTACTACGACGACGAACGGGACACCTACATCGTCCAGTCGTGGAAGGTCACCGAGCCCGAGCGGCTTGCCCAACTGGACCTACCCGACCACGAAACGGTCATCGAGCTACCCCGCCGCATGATGCAGTTCTTCCCGGAGGTGAACGTTGGCGAAGGACCCAACACTTGAGGACCTTCTCCGCAGTTGCGAACGGTCAGCGCTCCACCTCGAACTCCGTGACGGCTACATGCGCGACGACCCCCTCTTCCAAGCCTGGCTCGCCGGCGAACGCCCCAACCCAGCGGATCGCGACTCCTGGTGGGACGCATGGTGGCAGCTGACCGCAGACACCGCAGCGCGAGGCGTCGGCATCCGCCGAACACGGATCATCTCCGAGCCGATCAGCGACTACATCCGCTGCGAGTACGACTGGACCTTCGCGAACATTGCCGCCGGCGAGCAGGTGCGCTGGCTCCCGCGCAGGCAAGCATCCGACCTGGCGCTGCCAGGTAACGACTTCTGGCTGTTCGACGAGCGGGTCGTCATGCTCAACCACTTCGCCGGCGACGGCAACTGGACCGGTTCCGAAGTGACCGAAGACCCCGCACTCGCCAAACTGTGCGATGCGGCGTTCCACGCAGTGTGGGAACGGGCAATCCCGCACGACGCCTATACTCCCGCCTGACTGACAGCCCGAGCCAGACCGAGAGCGTCCCGTGCCCACCAGATCCTCCAGCGTCCAGCAGGCCAAACAGGCCCTCGGCGGCCGGCTCCGTGAGATCCGCACCGAAGCGGGTCTCACGGCGCGGCGCCTCGGACACCTCGCAGGCTGGCACCCATCGAAGGTCAGCAAGATCGAGCACGGAACGACCAACCCGACCGTGCAGGACCTGCGAACGTGGTGCGAGCACTGCAACGCCCCCGAACAGATCAGCGAGCTCATCGCGTCGCTCCGCGCCGTCGAGGGTATGTTCATCGAATGGCGCCGGCTGGAACGCACGGGTCTGCGCCTTGCCCAGGAGTCCGTCGCACCACTGTGGGAACGGACCAGGAACTTCCGGATCTACTCCTCGTTTGTCGTACCAGGGCCCGTTCAGACCGGGCCGTACATCACTGCGGTCCTGTCCGGAATCATGGTCCGGCGCAACTTGCCCGACGATGTCAACGAAGCCACCGCGGTACGCGAGCTCCGGCAACGCGTCATCTACGAAGGTGACCACCGTTTCGCAATCGTGCTCGAGGAGAGCGTCCTCCGATCCCGGATCGGCGGCGCGGAGACGATGTCGGGCCAGCTCGGTCACCTGCTCGCGGTCAGCTCCCTGCCGTCGGTGTCGCTCGGGATCATTCCAGCAACAGCAGACCGCAGCACGACCTGGCCGATCGAGAGCTTCTGGATGTTCGACGACGAGCAGGTCGCCGTCGAGCTGGTCTCCGGCTACCTGACGATCACGCAGCCGACCGAGGTGGCCATGTACGGCGGGGTGTTCGCCGAGCAGGCCGCGGTCGCGGTGTACGGCGCGCAGGCCCGCGCGTTGATCATCGCGGCGATCGCGGCCCTCGACGCCTAACTGCGCTTGGAGCAACTTCGAGCACACTCGTTGAGACCGATCCGTTGACCGCCATAGCGTGACCAGCACGTCCGGGGCGTTGTTCCCCGGGCGAGCAAACCGGAACGCGGCGGTGACAGGTTCAGCGGTGCGACGCTCAGCCGAGTAGTTCGTAGCCTGCTGAACACACTGCCGCGCCCCCCAAAGCTGAGGGCAGCGGTCGATGCGCCACCCTGCTGCGAGAGCGGATCACAGCTCGGCCGCTGCCCTCACTCCACCCTGCGGAAGGGACTGGCGGTGTCCTTCACGAACCTCGATGCAGCAGTGCAGGAGCGTCACACGCACAGCCTGATCCTCGGTGGAACCAACTGTGCTGCATGCGGCGAGCCGCACCCGTGCCAGTCTTGGCGGCTTGCTCGCGCCTACGTGCTCGTGGTGGTCCGTGCCGGCTTCGCGGCGGCCAGGGCAGGCACGCCGTGGTGAGCGCCCCGCAGCAGCCGACCGTCCTTGGCACGCCGGCGTGGATCCGCCTCCGCCCCGAGGACCTGCAAAACGAACCCGCCGCGGCGCGCGGCGCATACGAGCCGACCGTTCTCGTCGACATCGACCTGCGGGACCTGAAGGCCACCCCCGAGGTCGAAGACGACGGCGAGCTGGTCCTCACCGTCTACGACAGGGACAGCCTCATCATCTTCCAGCCGGGTGCCGGCGCCTCCCCACAAGCTGCGGTCGCCGGAGCGCGGGCGCTTGCCGCCGCGGCGCTGCACTACGCCGAGCTCCTCGCCATCCGGTTCAGAGGAAACCTGCCGGACCCGGACCCGCGTACCGAACCTACGGATGCGGCCCGTGTCCGGTCCTTGTCATCCGAGGGGAGGCACGAGGGTGCTGCTGGCCGATGAGTACTTCTGCATCGCCCGCGAGGACTGGAACGGGCGGCCGCTACTGCATCCTCGGGCGCTGGGGCTGGGGCTGGCGGGCGCGCTGCTGGGCGAGCTGGTGCTGTTCGGCCGGATCGTCATCGACGACGGTGAGGTCTATGTGGTGCGCCGCGATCCGCCTGCAGATCCGTTGGCGCATGAGACGTTGACGCAGTTGCTGACCCAGCCGCAGCACCGTGAGGTGCGGACCTGGCTGGCGTACTTGGCTGAGACCGCAACGGATGCGGTAGGGCAGCGGTTGGCGCGGGCTGGGGTATGGCGGCGTGTGGAGCGCCGCCGGTTGGGTCGTGTCCGGGTGTCGTGGCTACCGGCGGACGTCAATGCGGTTGCGTGGCGACCGATCCGGCTGGCCGGGCGGCTGATCTCACTGGAGCCGATCGACGTGCCGGATGTCGTGTTGGCTGGCCTGGTCTCGGTCACCGGCTTGATCGGTGCGGTGTTGTGGCAACCGGAGCACCGCGAGGTCGGAGTGGCCCGGTTGTCGGCCGAGGTGGCGCGGCTGGACCAGTCGCTGTTGCACCTGCTGGCGTTTGTCGAGGCCGCTGTGGGTGACGCCGTTCTCGCCCCTCGTTGACCGACCGGTCTTATCCGCGCGTACCCGAGCGTGCTGGCTGCCGCCTGCCCGGTGCTTGGTCGTTTCGTGGCTTCCTTGCGGTTCCTAGCGTTTCCTCCGATTTCCGTTGTTGTCCATCGATTTGCGGAGTGTTGTGATGTCTCGGACTGGCGTGTTCTCTCGATCCGATGTGGTTGCCCGGACCCTGGCCCGTAATCGGCTGGGTGTGCCGTCGGTGGTGTTCTTCGTGATGTCGGCGGCTGCGCCGTTGACGGTGGTGGCGGGCCTGGTCACGACCGGTTTCGCGGTGACCGGGGTGACCGGCATTCCGCTGGCGTTCTTGGTCGTCGGGGTGGTCCTGGCGGTGTTCTCGGTCGGGTATGTGGCGATGGCCCGGCACGTGGCGAATGCGGGCGCGTTCTACGCCTACATCACCCAGGGGTTGGGTCGCCCGTTCGGTGTCGGAGCGGCGTGGGTGGCGCTGGTCGCCTACAACGCGTTGCAGGTGGCGCTGTACGGGGCAATCGGCGCCGCCGCGAAACCGCTGTTCAGCGCCTGGTTCGGCGTCAACATCGCATGGTGGGTGATCGCCCTTGTGGTCTGGACGCTGGTCGCCGTCCTCGGCGTGCTGCGTGTCGACGTGAACGGCACCGTCCTGGCCGTCCTGCTGCTCGCCGAGATCGCCGTCATGCTCGTGTTCAACGCCGCCAACCTGCTCCACCCGGCGGGCGGGGCGGTCAGCTTCGACACCCTCGCACCGAGCAACCTGACAGCTGCGGGGGTGGGTGCGGCGCTGTCCATGGCCGTGCTCGGCTTCGTCGGGTTCGAGTCGGCGGTGGTGTACGCGGAGGAGTCCAAGGACGCCCGCCGGACGGTGCGAGTGGCGACGTACACGTCAGTGGCACTCATCGCCGCCCTGTACGCCTGTTCGGCATGGGCGATGACAGTCGCCGTCGGCCCAGAACGGATCGTGGCCGCCTCCCAGGAACAGGGTCCAGAGGTGGTGTTCAACCTGGCCGCCGCGCAGCTCGGCGGGCCGGCGGCCGACATCGGCCACGCACTGTTCCTGACCTCCCTGATAGCAGCGATGATCTC
Source organism: Dactylosporangium sp. NPDC049525 (assembly GCF_040676755.1). Taxonomy (NCBI): domain Bacteria; kingdom Bacillati; phylum Actinomycetota; class Actinomycetes; order Micromonosporales; family Micromonosporaceae; genus Dactylosporangium; species Dactylosporangium sp. NPDC049525. The sequence goes on from NZ_JBFAPO010000028.1 coordinate 128,281, forward strand.
GTTCCACAACCTGATCGCCCGCTACACGTTCGCGCTCGGCCGGGAACAGGTGCTGCCGGCCTGGCTGGGCAGCACCTCCCGCTCCGGAGCGCCGAAGATCGGGTCGCTGCTGCAGAGCCTGGTCGGGCTGGTCGTCATCGTGCTGTACGCGGTGGCCGGCTGGGACCCGCTCGTGCACCTGTTCTTCACCGCCGGCACCAGCGGCGGGTACGGGGTGCTGGTGCTGGTGACAGCCACCTCGATCGCCGTGGTCACGTACTTCTCCCGGCAGCGGGCGCTGGAGTCCGTCTGGCGACGGCTGATCGCCCCGCTGCTCGCGGCGGCTGCACTGGCGGTCATCGCATATCTGGCGTCGGCAAACTTCGACGTCCTGCTCGGCGTCGCCCCCGACTCCACGCTGCGCTGGGCCATCCCGGCGACGTACCTGGCCGTCGCGGTCCTCGGGGTCGGCTGGGCGCTGATCCTGAAGATCGTCCGCCCGCACGTGTACGCCAACATCGGTCTGGGCGCCAAGGCGGCCACGTCCGGGCTCGGGTTGACCCTGCCGGGTGAGCGGCCCGGAACCGACACCACCCCCATCAGCCCCGCGATCATCGGGCGGCCGACCCGATGACCACCCCAGCGTTCATCGTCAGGGCACGGCGCGGCGACGCGCACCGTGCCACAGCCCTGATTGCCACCGCATTTCACAGCCTGGACGTGGCCGCCTGGCTGGTGCCCGACCCGGTCGAGCGGGAGCGGGTGCTGTACGCCAACTTCCGGATCTTCGTCGATCACGCCATCCAGCACGGATACCTGCTGGTGACCCAGGATCGATGTGGGACAGCGGTGTGGTTCCCCCTCGACACCCCACTGCCGGAGATCGAGGACTACGAACGGCGACAGTGGCTGGCCTGCGGTCCGTACACCGCCCAGTTCAAAGCCCTGGACGCCGCGTTCGAGGCACGTCATCCGTCAGCGGTGCATCACCACCTGGCGTTCCTGGCCGTACACCCCGACCACCAGACCTTCGGCCTCGGCACCGCCCTGATGCACTGGAGTCACCAGCGGTTGGACAAGGACGGCATACCCGCCTACCTGGAGGCGTCCAGTCTGCCCAGCCGCGACTTCTACCTGCGGCACCGCTACTCCGATCTCGGTGACCCGATCGACCTGCCCGACGGAGGGCCACGCCTATGGCCGATGTGGCGCGAACCACGACATCGCGGCGAGCGGATGCTGTTGTCGGAGGCGAAACGCCGGCAGATGGCCAGCGAGGTGGTCAGTCGCTACACCGGCAGCAGGGCATCGATCCGCGACATCGCCGAGGACCTCGGAATCTCCTACGGCCTGGCACACAAACTCCTGGTGGAATCCGGCACACCAATTCGATCACAAGGCGCACAACGACGCTGGGAACTCACCGCAACCGAACCCGGACCGTCAGCACCGTGATACACGACAACCCCGCCCCTAACCGGCCCATCGCAATCGCTGCGCGCACGCCGCCCACCGGCACCGGCACCGGCACCGGCACCGGCTGAGCCTCACCGGCCCACAGGCTGAGCTGCTGCTGGCGATGACCGGCCCGTGCAACACCTACGTCAAAGCACACACGTGGGTCGGTCAGCGCCCGTACCCGCTGGCCGACCTCTATGCGCTGCGAGCGGCCGGGCTGGTCCGCGCCACCAGCACTATCCAGGAGTCGCGCAGCTACCGACGGTTCGAGGTCACCGAACGCGGCATGGCCGAGGCGTCGCGCCTGAGCGACGGCACACCCGGCCGTCAGGAGGAGTTGCAACGATGACCCACATCAGACCGCCGGAACTGACGGATCTGTCGGACCTGGCCGATGAGGCCCGTACGGTCGTCGCCGTCCACGTCGAGCGTGACGGCATGTGCGAGGGCTGCCTGAGCACGTGGGCGCGGTTGGTCCCCGTATCCGTGCCAGTGGATGCGATGGGCGCGTGGCTGGCTTGCCGATCCGGCCCGCGGCGGGAGTGCGCCGCTGTGATGCCCGCTGCTGTCGTGATGTGTGTCAGGGTGGTGCGGTCCTGGTCCGATGGGTGTTGCCTCGGTAGGCGCGAAGGCACCCTTAGTACTCCAGCCGCACTTCAAGTAGACCGGGTCTTCGCTGGTAGTGGCTGGTCTTGGCTCTGAATTGGTGGCGGCGGCGCCATCGTGACCATCGATCGATATGATCAACGGGCCGGACGATCGTGATCAGGTGTGCCAGGAGACGTCGGACCTCGCCGAGGGTGAGGCGGATGAGGCCGTCCCGTTCTGGTTCGCTGCCCCCTTTTCGGCTTGTGCGGCGGTGATGGCGAGGAACGCGTGGGCCACCATAACGAGAGTTATGTGCGGTACCAGGCGTCGTAGCGGCGGACCTGATAGTGGTCCAGACCGGTCTCGTTCTTCGATGTCTGGAAGCATTCCTCGATCGCCCAGCGGGTCCCGGCAACCCGGATCAGGTCCTCGTCGTCGGTGTCGGCTGGGCCGTAGCACAGGTAGTAGGCCCGTTCGGTGGGCTTGGCGATGCTGCGGCGGACCAGCAGCCAGCGGGTGTGGTCGTGTTCGGCGGTGCCGGTGTCCGGCAGTGTGGCGACCGCCCGGTCGTAGACCCGTGGGCCTTTCACCCCGTCACCGCAGCTGCGTCGCTTCCACGCCAGGTCGGGCGCGGCTGCGGCCAGGACATCTGCGCGGGCATTGCCGCGTTCGGTCGGGGCCTTCTGGTTGCTGGCCACGGCCAGGACGTAACTGATGTGTCGCTGCTGCAGCCAGAGCCGGAACTTGCTGTCCTTGCCGTATGCCTCGTCGGCGGTGACCCACTTCGCAGGCAGGCCGGCGTCGAGCGTGCGGGCGAGCATCCGCAGGCCCAGCGCCGGCTTGGTCGCGAAGCGGACCTCGTCGTCGATGCCGGCCTCCCGCCGTCGTGGCAGGTCGTCGCACCAGGTCCGGGGCAGATACAACTCCCGGTCCAGCAGCACCCGCCCACGCGGACTGGAGTAGGCCAGGAATACGCCCAGCTGGCAGTTCTCGATCCTGCCGGCGGTGCCGGAATACTGCCGCTGGACCCCGGCGGACTTGATGCCCTTCTTCAGGAACCCTGTCTCATCGACGATGAGCACCCCGCCGGATCGCCGACCTGCGCGGCGACATAGCCGTGCAGGTCGTTGCGGACCGCATCGGCATCTCAGCAGGCCGCGTTCAGCAACCGCTGCATCTTGTCCGGCGTCCGGTCGCCCGCCGCCTCCGCGAGGGTCCAGCCATTCTTGTCCGCCAGCGGCGACAGCAGCCCGAGCAGATAGCTGCGCGCCTGCCGGCGCGGTTCCACCCGACCGAACCGCGGGGCGAGCTCCGCCATCAAATCCTCGAAGCCGGACAGCCAACCCGGAACCGCGGTGATCGACACGACGCGACAGTCTACATAGGACGATCAGTTGGACATCCTCAGCCCAGAGGGGTGCGCTAGCATGGCCCTCACCAGCAAAAACGTCAGACCCTGAAATGCGGCTGGAGTATTAGTACTGCAACGACAGGTTGTGATGTTGTCCGCGTCTCTTGTAGTGGCTGATCCGGGCACGTGTCTGGCTCGTTCGCCGCCATCGCGACCAGTGCACGATGTGTGCGACGACGCGAGCGATCGGGGCCGTGATCCGATTGAACAACCGTCGGATCTCGTTGACTGACAAGGGAATCAGCGTCTCGCTGCCACCGTCAGCGGATCCCCTTATCAAGGCCCGGACACTGATCGAGTCGACGATCGTCCGCGACCAGCCGATCCCACCAGCCACGTGGAGCCGGTGCAGCAGTTCGTGGTGGATCTGTTCCCACAACCCGTACCGGGTCCACTCGGTGAACCGGCGATGCACCGTCGGCCGGGACACCCCGAAGAACACCGCGGGCAGCTTCCGCCACGAACAACCAGCCTGCACCATGTACGCGATCGCCGCGAGGACCGCCCGGTCATCCGCCCGGGGTCGCTTCCCGCCACCCTGAGGCCGTTTCGCAGCAATCGGAATCAACGGCTGCGCAACCGCCCACAAGTCTTCCGGCGCCCAGGTTTGGATCATGTCCTCGACAACATCCGCCACGAACACAAGATCATGGCCGAGGCCACAACTTCACCAACTGAGACACCCCTAATGGCCCAACATCGTGCCGCGAACGACGGCAATCGGGGCCCAGAGCGTCAACAGCGCCCAACATGGCAACGGTGGTGGGGCCGCCCCACCCAACAGATACCCAACGCTGCAGCCCTGTTGGGTACCTGTTGGGGGGGGCGTACCC
>NZ_JBFAPO010000029.1:0-131880 GCF_040676755.1 Dactylosporangium sp. NPDC049525
CGCCCGCCTCGCCGGCCTGCCCCCGCGCGGCGCCGCGTGGCTCGGCACCCGGTTCGCCGCCGGTGTCGTCGGCTCCCACGGCGACACCGACGGCCTGCCGTCGGTGTCGGTGGCCGCCGCCCTGCTCGCGGAGGCCGCCGGTGGCCGCCCGGGTCCGTGATGCCGGGCCGGCTCAGGCGGGATCGCCGTCCGGGTGGGTGACGGTGCCGATCGTGAGGAACGGGATCGGGCAGTCGGCGCAGGTGCAGTTGGTCAGGCTGTCGCAACGGGCGTCGACGACCTCGGTCAGCGTGCCGCGGATCGCGGTGAGGTCGGCGATCTTCGCGTCGATCTCGGTGATCTTGTCGATCGCACGCTGCCGCAGGCCGGCCGTCGGGTGCCGGCGCCTGCCCGTGTCGAGCAGTTCGCCGACCTCGTCGAGGGTGAAGCCGAGCCGCTGCGCCGCCTTGATGACGTTGAGCAGGGCGACGGTGTCGGGTGGGTACAGGCGGTGCCCGCCGTTGGAGCGGATCGGCTCGCTGAGCAGGCCACGGCGCTCGTAGTAGCGCAGCGTCTGGATGTTCACGCCCGCCCGTTCGGCGACCTCGCCAGTGCGCAGCCCTGCCCTGTCCGGCGAACGCATGTCGACAAACTCCTCGCGACGGGCAGCGCCACGCCGGCGCCGTCTCCCATGACGGTAAACCCGTACCTGGGTACCGGATGCAAGTCAGTCGCCGGCTGGGCGCTCGGTCAACCGGATGACTGGCAGCTCACGATCGGTCTTCTCCTGATACTGGCCGAACCGGGGCGCCGCGCCGACGATCTGCTGCCAGGCCTGCTCGCGTGGTGTCCCGCGCAGCTGCTCGGCGGTCACGGCGACGGTGCGGCCGTCGACCTCGATGCGGACACGGTCGGGGTGGGCGGCGAGGTTGTAGTACCAGGCGGGGTTGTCGGCGGCCCCGTTGGCGGACGCGACGATGAACCGGGTGCCGTCAGGGCCTGGGAACCAGCCGACCGGGGTGGCGCGCTCGACGCCACTGCGGCGTCCGACGGTGAGCAGCACAAGCGTGTTGAAGCCCATCATCGTGCCGCCGCGCCGGCGGATGCGCCGGGCCATCAGCGTGTTCGCCCAACGCATGATCCGTCCTTTGGGCTGGCGGCCGCCGCGGGTACCCCGCGGGGTGTCGAAGCTCATCGGTATTTCTCCTGTCGATTTCGTCGGACGGGGTCGGTGCGGCCCGCGCCTCAGGCGGGAGGTGCGCCGTTGCAGTCGGTGAACGCCGCGTCCGCCGCGACAGCGTGGTCGCCCTCGCCCGCGTCGGTCAACACCAGCTCCAGGGCCGGGTCCTCGCCGCGGACCGGGACGGTCACCAGCATGACCCAGGCGCCACGGTGCGCGGCCTGGTCGATGCGGACCGGCGGTCTCTCGGCCACGCCGCCCCGCAGCAGATAGACGGCAGGGCCGAGCGACGCGGCCGGGCCGGGGACGTGCACGCGGACGGAGCAGGTGGTGTTTCCCCCGCCGGGCCGGAACCGCCACACGAACGAGTCCGTGCCGGTGGCCGCGCCGCTCACCCGGGACAGCAGCACGTCGCCGGAGCAGCCGTGTCCGGTGTACCCGCCGCCGGCCCGCTGCCAGCCGTCGCCGTCCGGGCCGGCCAGTGCCTCGCGCCCGCCGCCACGGTCGGCGGGGCAACCGGGGCCGACGATCGTGCGCGGCAACCCGTAGGGCGTGTTGTAGACGACGACCGCCCAGACCGGAGCGGCGAGCACCAGCAGCACGACGAGCCCACCGACCCAGTACTCCCAGCGCGGCGGCGTCCGCACCACCTCGTCCTCGACCACAGCGACCTCCGTCGGCGAGCACACCCGCCCGGGCATCGCCGCCATTCTATGCAGCAGGCGGGTCACTCGTACTGGTGGCGGGCGTTCGTGGTCGTCGTCGGTGCAGCGGTGGAAGAACACCCGCCGCTGCGGGTGCGGGGTGGGGTAGCATCGACGCCGCACGATGCCATGGGAGCCGGCCGGTGCAGTCCGCCAGTGCGTGGGTGGATCCGCGCACGCCTGTCTCCCAGGAGTGCTCATGTCGTTGAGATCGACGCTGTACGTCATGCTCGCCGCGGCCCTTGTCGCGGTCACCTTCGTCGTCGCCCGGCCCGCCATGTCGGCGGCGGCACCCGTGCGGATCATGCCGCTCGGCGACTCCATCACCGCCGGGCCGGGTTGCTGGCGGGCCAAGCTGTGGCAGCGGTTGCAGACCAGTGGATACACGAACGTCGACTTCGTCGGTGGGGTCTCCGACGGCGGGGGCTGCAACCCCGGCTACGCGTACGACTTCGACCATGAGGGGCACGGCGGTTACTCCGCGACCGGGATCGCCGACAACAACCAGTTGCCGTCGTGGCTGAGCGCGGCCCGGCCCGACGTGGTGCTCATGCATCTTGGCACGAACGACATGTGGGGCGGGTACATCCCGCTGGCGACGAAGCTGGCCGCGTTCACGAAGCTGGTCGGGCAGATGCGGGCGAACAACCCGGCGGTGAAGGTCGTGGTGGCGCAGATCATCCCGATGAGCGCCGGGGCGTGCGCGACGTGCCCGGCGGACGTGGTGGCGCTCAACGCCGCGATTCCCGGGTGGGCGGCCGGCCTGACAACGGCGCAGTCGCCGGTGGTCGTCGCGGACCTGTGGACCGGCTTCGACGCTGTCGCGGACACCGGCGATGGGGTACACCCGAACGACGCCGGCTTCACGAAGATGGCGAACGCCTGGTTCCCGGTCCTCACCCGGGTCCTGGACGGCGGGGTCCAGCCCACGGCGAGCACGTCCCCGTCCCGCTCGGCGAGCCCGTCAACGAGCCCGTCCCGGAGTGCGTCGGCAAGCCCGTCGAACAGTGGCCGCTGCGCCGCCACGTACCGGGTGATCTCGCAGTGGGGCGGGAACTTCCAGGGTGAGGTCGCGGTGCAGAACACGTCCGCCACCGCCTCCACCGGCTGGACGGCGACCTTCACGTTCACCGGCGGCCAGCAGGTCAGCCAGGCGTGGAACACCACCGTCAGCCAGAGCGGGGCGACCGTGACGGCCCGCAACGTCACCTACAACGGCGTCCTGGCGCCCGGCGGGTCGACGTCGTTCGGGTTCCTCGCCAGCTGGAACAGCACCACCAACCCGGTCCCGGCGGTCACCTGCACGCTGTGAGCAGCAGCCGAAACGCCGTCTGCGGGTCGCGGGATGTTCACCGACGCAACGCCATGTTGTACCTCGTGACCAGCGAGCCTGTCGATCAGGATCGGCACCGGCGGAGCGAGGATTCGATGGCATTGAACAGGCGTGATGTCTTGGCGGTCACCGGCATCGGTCTCGTCGGCGGTGGGCTCGGCGGCGCGTTCCTGGGCGCCGGGCCGGCCGCCGCCGCGCCGGCCGCCGCGTCCGGTGGATACGGCCGGCCTCCGGTCGACGGCTACGGCCCCCTCGCGCCGGCCGGGCGGGAGCTGGCGCTGCCGGCCGGGTTCACGTACCGGACGTTCGGCGCCGCCGGCACCCGCATGAACGACGGCCTGGTGACGCCCGGCTGCCACGACGGCCAGGCGCTGTTCGCGGCCGGCCGCGGGCGGGTGCGGGTGATCCGCAACCACGAGCTGGACCTGGACATCCCCGGCGTCAAGCAGCGCGCGCTCGGCCCGCGCGACGCCTACGACCGCGCGGCGCCGGCCGGGTGCACCTCGTCGCTGTACGACATCGGCGCCGGCCGGCTGGTCGAGAGCTTCCTGGTGCTCAACGGCACGCTGTCCAACTGCAGCGGCGCGCCGACGCCGTGGGGTTCGTGGCTGTCGTGCGAGGAGACCACCGACGGCGTCGGCGCCGGCTACGAGAAGCCGCACGGTTACGTGTTCGAGGTGCCGGCCGGCGCGCGCGGGCCGGTGGCACCGGTGCCGCTGAAGGCGATGGGCCGCTTCGAGCACGAGACCGCGCCGATCGACCCGCGCACCGGCATCGTCTACATGACCGAGGACAACGGCGACCCGGGCGACGGCTTCTACCGGTTCGTGCCCCGCCGCACGGGCCAGCTCGCCGCCGGTGGGCGGCTGCAGATGCTCGCCGTCACCGGCGACAAGAACTACGACACGGCCACCGGGCAGCGGGTCGGCGAGGTCCTCGACACGCACTGGGTCGACATCGACGAGCCGGACCCGTCCGACGCCGAGGACAACCCCGGCGCGGTGTACTCGCAGGGCCGGGCCCGCGGCGGCTGCCGGTTCCTCGGCCTCGAGGGCTCCGCGTGGGCGGACGGCGGCGTGACGTTCGTGGCGAGCGAGGCCGGCGACGGCGAGAACGGCCAGGTGTGGCGATACGTGCCGACCAGCCACGACGGCGGGACGCTGCAGCTGCTGTTCGAGTCGCCGAACCCGCGGACCCTCAACCAGCCGGACACCGTGGCCGTCGCCCCCGACGGCACGATCCTGCTCGCCGAGGACGGCGACGGTGAGGACGAGGCGGGCGGCGACAACTGGCTGCGGGTGCTGACCCCGTCCGGCGGCATCGCCAACCTGGCCCGCGTGATCGCCCCGCTGGACCTGCACTACTGGAACCCGGAGGACTTCCCGAAGCCGGGCCCGACCGGCGCCAGCGAGCTGGCCGGCGCCGCGTTCACCGCCGACGGCCGGCACCTGTTCATCAACGTGCAGTACCCGGGCGTGACCTGCGTGATCACCGGCCCGTGGCAGGCGGGTCACCGGTAGGACCACGCAGCGCGTCAATGGCGAGGTCCAGGGCGGCCTCCAGGTGGTCGGTGCGGCCGGTGGCCAGCAGGAGCAGCACGCCGCCCTGGATGCCGGCCAGCAGCGCCGCGGCGGTGCGGTCGGCGTCCACGGCGGCCGCGACGTCACCGCTCGCCTGCATCGAGCGGATGCCGGTGGCGATCGCGGCCTGCCAGCGGTGCATGAGCCCGGTGACGACGGCCTGGGCCGCCGGGGTGCGGCGGCCCACGTGGCCCAGCAGGATGTGGAGCGGGCACTGGGTGCCCTGCTCGCGGTAGCGCACGATGAGCCGGTCCCGCCACTGCTCCCACGCCGGCCAGCTGGTGAGCTCGCCGAGCATCGGCTGCTGGTCGTCGAGGACCCGGTCGGCCTCGTACTGCGCGACCGCGAGCAGCAGCTCCTCCTTGCCACCCGGGAAGTAGTGGAAGAGCTGGCTCTTGCTGGTGCGGGTGCGGGCCATCACGTCCTCGAGGCGCACCTCGTCGACGCCGTGCTCGCGGATCTCGGCGGCGGCGCCGGCCACGATCCGGGACAGGGTCTGCGCACCCTTGCTGGTCAGCGTGCGGGTCATCGGTCCTCCCAACGGTGCGGCCCCGCTCAGGTGCCCAGGCCGGCCGTGCGGGCCATGTGTCCGGCGTACCAGGCGGGCCAGTTCGCGTCCTCGTGGCCGAGTTCCTTCTCGTATTCGCCGTGCGCGGCGGCCGCGTCGCGCAGTGCCTGCTCCACCTCCGCGACCGAGCCGTAGACGACCTGGTCGATCCGGCCGGGGAGGCGCCTGGTGACCTCCTGCAGGACGAAGCCGTTGCCGTCCGGGTCCTGGAAGGACAGGAACGAACCGTAGGACTGCCGGTCCGGGTGCGGGCCGGCGAGCCGGCCGGTGGTGCCGGTGTGGTGGAACACCCCGCCGGCGTCGTGGAAGACCTCGCTCACCTCGACGCCGTGGCCCAGGAGTTCCTCGCGGGCGGCGACGATGTCGTCGACGACGAAGTGCACGCCCTGCGCCGATCCGGGTGCGGCGTCGGTGACCCGGGAGCCGATGAGGATCGACGCGGCCGAGCCGGGCGGGGTGAAGTGCACCACCCGGAAGCCCTCGGGTCCGGTGTAGTCGACGTCCTCGCGGAACCCGATCCTCGTGTAGAACTCCTTGGCCCGGTCCACGTCCGAGACCGGCAGGACCACGACTTCGAGCTTGAAGTCCACCATCGTCTGCTCCTTCTGGGGTACCAGCGGGATGCCGTGCGGCACCTGTCCATACTGTCGTCCTCCCGGCCCGCGACCGCCCCAGGGGCACCCCCTGGCCGGGACCCGGGGGTCAGCCGTTGAACACCGGCGGCGCGTAGCCGACCGGCTTGTCGCCGATGCCGAGCCCGGGGGTGACCAGCCACGACTGGTACTGCGGCGTGAACATGGCGTAGGGCGGGGCGAGTGGCGGCGCGCCGGCCTCGTCGAGGCGGCGGCGGTGCTCGGGCGGGAGCTCGAAGTCCAGGGCGGCGAGGTTGCCGTCGAGCTGCTCGACGCTGCTGGCGCCGATGACGGCGGAGCCGACGCCGGGCTGGGTGACCACCCAGTTGACCGCCACCTGGGCCATGCTGCGGCCCAGTTCGAGCGCGACCGCCTCCAGGGCGTCGATCACCTTCCAGTCGCGGTCGGAGACCGCACGGCCGGCGCCGGGGGTGGTGAGCCGCCCGGGGCCGGTGAGGCCGTCGGCGCCGCGCCGGTACTTGCCGGTCAGCAGGCCGCCGCCGACCGGGCTCCACGCGGTCAGGCCCATGCCGAGCGTCTGGGCCATCGGCACGTACTCCGGTTCGATGCCGCGCGCGATCAGCGAGTACGGCAGCTGCAGCGTGACCATCGGGGTGAGGGCGTGCGCCTCGGCGTAGCTCTGCGCGCGGGCGGCGTACCAGGCGGGGACGTCGGACAGGCCGGCGTAGCGGATCTTCCCGGCCCGCACGAGGTCGTCGAAGGTCCGCACAACCTCCTCGACCGGCGTGATGCGGTCCCAGGTGTGCAGCAGGAACAGGTCGAGGTGGTCGGTGCCGAGGCGGCGCAGCGACGCGTCGAGGGCGCGGAGCATGTGCTTGCGGCCGTTGCCGCCGGCGTTGGGGTCCGTGGGGTCGACGCTGTTGGTGAACTTGCTGGTCAGCACCAGCCGGTCGCGGACACCGGCACGGGCGATGAGCCGGCCGAGGATGCGTTCGCTCTCCCCCGCCGTGTAGAAGTCCGCGGTGTCGATGAAGTTGCCGCCGGATTCGAGGTACCGGCGGAAAATGGGCTCGACCTGCTCCTCGGTGCGGCCGTAGGCGGCGTGGAAGCCGTCGACGCCGAAGTTCATGGTGCCGAGCGCGAGCCGGCTGACCCGCAGCCCGGATCGGCCGAGCAGGTAGTAGTGGTGCATGGGGTCCTCCGGGTTTGTCGGGTCGTCGGTCCGACTGTGCCTCCGGAAAAATGGACCCGCCAGTCCAGAACGCAGGGATCAGGGTGTGCCGATCGTGCCGGGCGCCCGGCGCCTACTGGAGGCCGGCGATGCCGGCGAGGACGAGGTCGATGCCGGCGAGGAACTGCTCGCGGTCGTCGTGGTCGCGCAGCTGGCCGGCGACACTGCGGGTGAACGGGAACTCGTCCGCGTCGAGGTTCGCCGACGCGGCTTCCAGGACCGCGGCCCGGTCCGTGCCTGGCTCCTGCGAGCGGGCGAGCGCGGCGTTCTGCCCGGCGACGCCGAGGATGTAGTTGAGCAGCGCGGACGCCGAGCTGAACTGGGCGGCGGCGGGGACGTCGAGCGCCCGCAGCTGCTGCCCGATGCGTTCGAAGAGCCGCAGCACCGAGGGCTGTGACGGGGTCCGGGTCAGCTGCGTGCCGGCCCAGGGGTGGGCGTCGATCGCGTCGAAGACACCGAGGGCGAGCGACCGGATCGCGTCCTGCGGGGTGTCCCCGGCCACGTCGGTGGCCATCGCGCCGGCGAGGACGGCGTCGGTGCCGGCGGTGAGCAGCTCGTCCTTGTTCGCCACGTGCCAGTAGATCGCGCCGGGCCCGGTCCTCAGGTGCGCGGCGAGCGCGCGGAACGTCAGCCCGCCCTCGCCCGTGACGTCGAGCAGCTCGACGGCGGCGGCGACGATGCGCGTCCGGGAGAGCGCGTCCTCACGCCGCTCCGGTCGGCGCGTCCTGGTTGCCATGCGCCCATCCTGACATAGCTGGAACACCGTTCCAAAACGCGTCTGGAGCGCGCCTGTGCCTCAGGTCACAGGGTGGCGCCGTCACGTCCCACCGGGCCGGCACGTCCTGCACGCACGCAACCGCCAGGGAGGGCACATGTTCGTCGCCTACGTCACGCTCACCGTCGTCGCCGCGGTCTTCAACGGCAGCGCCGCCGTCACGTACCTCATCGGCCACGACTATCCGAAGACCCAGGCGGACATGAAGCGGGTGCCGCGGTCGTGGGTGCCGGTGCTGGGCTCGCTGCTGGCGGCGGGGACGTTGGGGCTGCTGGCCGGGTTCGCCGTGCCGCTGCTGGGCGTGCTCGCGGCGGCCGGTCTCGTGCTGTACTTCACCGGCGCGTTCGTCGCGCACCTGCGCGTGGGGTCCCGCCAGCTCATCGGCCCGGCGGTCTTCTTCGCCACCGCCGTCGCCGCGCTCGTCGTCAACGTGGGCCACACCTGGTGACCCGCGACATGGTGACTCGCGACATGGTGACCCGGGCCGGGTGATGTTCGAAATCGGTGCCGTGCCGACGGATCCGAAAGGCGTCGGCTCGCGTCGAACCCTCCGACTGCTTCCGCCACGAAGATGGGGTACGACGTGCGAAACAGACTCGCGGGCCTGATGGCCGTCCTCGTGCTGGCGGCCGCCGCGGCCTGCGCGCGCGACGCCGCCGCCCAGGACCCGGCACCCGCGGCCCCGGCGTCCGGCCCGCCCGCCAGCGCCGGGGCCACCCGGGACGCCGAGGTCTACGTGCAGGTGCTGCGCAGGTACCTGGGCACCCCGGCGGAGAACTCGTTCCCCGAGCGCACGTTCCGGCAGATCTTCGTGCTCGACCGCGTCGTGCCCGACAGCGGTCGGCCGGAGGCACCGCCGGCCAACGCAGGCGAACCCCTGCCCGGCGGCATCCAGCAGCACATCGTCGGCGCCCTGAGCGACGTCGGGCCGGTGTCCTTCGTCGCCGACCGGAAGTCGGTGATCGTGCCGCGGGACGGCTGCGATGTGGTGAAGGACGACGGGATCCTGATCACCCTCGACGCGGTCGACGGCGAAGGCGACCGGGTCGAGGTCGGGATCAACGGGTTCGTCGCCTGCCTCGGCGCCACCTGGCTGACCTACGTCGTCGAGCGCACGGCCGGCGGGGGCTGGCAGGTCACCGGCACGACCGGCCCAATGGCGATCGCCTGAGGCGCGGCGCGGGTCAGGCACGGCGCGGGCCAGGCACGGCGCGGGCCAGGCACGGCGCGGGCCAGGCACGGCGCGGGTCAGGCACGGCGCGGGTCAGGCACGGCCGGCGACCGTGGCGTCCCAGCCGGGGCCGATCAGGTCGAAGATCTCCTCGACCGCGGTCGCCGGGTCCGCCGCCTCGCGGGCCAGCGGGTAGACGGCGAGCACGAAGCGGGCGAACGCCCGGCAGGCGGTGGACGGCTCCGCCAGGCCGAGATCGGCGGCGATCGCGGCCGTCAGGGCGTCCTCGTGCCGCAGCCACATCCTCGACGCGTAGTCGCGCAGCGCCGGGGAGCTGTCCACGAGCCGCCAGAAGGTTGCCGTGCCGGTCCTGGCGAAGTCGCGGGCGGTGGCGGCCTGGAGGTGCTGCCGCAACGCCTGCGGGATCGACGTGCCCGGCTCGCGGCCGGTCACGGCCTGGATGAGCCGCTCCTCCCGCTGCTGGTCCTCGTCGAAGACGAGCGCCTCCTTCGACGGGAAGTGCGCGAACACCGTCGTGATGGCCACGTCCGCCGCCGCCGCGATCTCCCGGATCCCCACCGCGTCGTAGCCGCGCTCGTGGAACATGCGCAGCGCCGTGTCGGCGATGGCCCTGCGGGTGGCGGCCTTCTTGCGTTCGCGGCGTCCTGGCTGCTCGGTCACGCGAACCACCGTATCGCAAACCACTAACCGTTGCAAAGTCCTAACCGTTAGCTTTATGGTCGGGGCATGGACGACACCTCGGTCCGCGTGACCGCCACCCGCCAGGACCACCGCTCGCCCCGGTCGCTGCGGGACGCCTGGGTGGCCCTGGCAGGGCTGTCCGCGGTGTTCCTGTTCGAGATGCTGGACAACTCGATCCTCAACGTCGCGCTGCCCACGATCGGGCGCGACCTGCACGCCTCCACGGTCGAGCTGCAATGGGTGACCGGCGCGTATGCGGTCGTCTTCGGCGGGCTGATGCTGGTGTTCGGCGCGATGGCCGACCGGTTCGGCCGCCGGCGCGTCATGCTCGCCGGGCTGGCGCTGCTCGGGATCGCGAGCCTGGCGACCGCGTTCGTCACCACCGCGGAGCAGCTGATCGCCGTGCGGGCGGTGATGGGGGTCGCGGCCGCGATGACGACACCGGGGTCGCTGTCGCTCGCGTTCCGGCTGTTCGAGGACGACGGCCTGCGCGTTCGCGCGACGACCCTCATCTCGACCGTGGGCCTGGTCGGGCTGGCGATCGGCCCGACGGCCGGCGGTTTCGTGCTCGCGATCGCACCGTGGCAGGTGCTGCTGCTGGTCAACGTGCCGATCGCGGTCCTCGCCATCATCGGCGTGCGGATCGGCATCGCCGCGGACGAGGCGGCGGACCTGCATCGCGACCCGGTCGACGTCCTCGGCGCGGTGCTGGGCACGGCGACGATCGTGCTCGCGCTGGTCGCGCCGACGCTGTTCGTGCACGACGGCAGCGGCTCGTGGGCGCCGTGGACGGCCACCGCCGCCACCGTCCTCGCCGCGGTCCTCTTCGTCCTCCGCGAGCGTTCGGCGCGGTTCCCGCTGCTGGACCTGAAGCTCGTCGCCCGCCCCCTGGTCGCCAGCGGCCTGGCCTACAAGGCCGCCGCCGGGCTGGCCACCGCCGGCCTCGGCTACCTGGTGACGCTGCAGCTGCAGCTGGACTGGGGATGGACGCCCGCGCTCGCCGCCGTCGGGATGCTGCCGCAGGTCGTCGTCCTCGTCGCGGGCGGCGCGTTCATCAATCCGTTCGTGCGACGGGTCGGCCTCGACCGGGCCGCCTGGCTCAGCGCCGCGGCGGTCGTGGTCGGCCTCGCCGTCTACGCCCTGCTGGGCCGGTTCGGCTACGTGTGGGTCGCGACCGCGCTGGTGTTCGTGGCCGCCGGGATGCGCGTCGTCGGCGTCGTCGCCGGGGTCAACGTGCTGCGCGGCCTGCCGAAGAACCGGACCACGATCGGCGCGGCGCTCACCGACACGGCCACCGAGGTCACCGCCGGCGCCGGCATCGCCGTCACCGGCACCATCCTCGCGGCGCTGTTCACCGGCGACGTCGCCACGTCGCACTGGAGCCGGCAGCAGACCAGCCAGTTCCAGGAGGCGGTCACGATCGCCAGCCTCACGCTCACCGTCGCGGCGGCCGCGCTCGTCGGCTGGGCGATGCTCCGCGCGCGAGGCGCCGCCGACGTCACGGCGCCAGGTACGCCCGGCCCAGCAGGTGCGCGGTCTTCGGCGTGAGGGCGGCCGGCGCGAACCCGAACCGGTCGACGTCGGCGACGGTGAAGCCGTTGCGGGCGATGGTCGCGACGGTGTCGCGGTTGGGATGGCAGCCGCCGGCTAGGCGGGACCACAGCGGCGTGGCGGCGTCCTCGAGGAGACCGACGAGCCGGCGGGTGGAGCGCACGTGCTCGTAGAAACGCAGCTGCCCGCCGGGCCGCAGCACCCGCCGGATCTCGGCGAGGGCGGCGTCGGGGTCCGGGACGCTGCACAGCACCAGGGAGCACACGGCCGCGTCGAACGTGCCGGACTCCGCGGGCAGGTACTCGGCGGTGCCGGCCACGACGGTGACGGGCACCGGAGCGCCCGCCGCGGCCGTGGTCGCGATGTCGCGCAGGAACGGGTCGGGCTCGACCGCGCGCACGGCGGTGACCTGCGGCGGGTAGTGCGCGAAACAGGCACCGGTGCCGGCGCCGACCTCGATGACGGTGCCGGTGAGCCCGGCGAGGAGCCGCCTGCGGTGCGCCGCGGCGCCGCGGGCGTCCATGCGCGGGACGGCGGCGGCGAACGCCCGCGCGAAGCGGGCCTGCCCTGCGCCGCGCTCGGGCCGCGGTGCCGCCGCCACGGGTTCAGCCCTGCCGGTCGCGGTCGGTGCTGCGGTCCGCCGCCGCCGCGGCGAGGAGCCGGTCGAGGCGGCCGGTCTCCAGGTGCGCGACGTCGCCGCCGGCGTCCAGGGCGGCGTCCAGCAGCATGGCGAGGGAGGTGCCGAGCACCGGGACGTCGGCGGGGTCGTCGAGCAGGTGGGCCCGGGGCGCGTACCCCTCCCCCACCTCGATGTGCGCTAGCCGGCACAGCACCCAGTGGGTGCTCATCGTCGCGGAGTTGACGGCCGAGGCGATGGTCCGGCCGTCGGACAGCTCGAAGAGCGTGTCGATGACAACGTCCCAGTTGCCGGTGTCGACGAAGCGCCGCTCGCCGACCGGCGGCAGCCGCCAGCGGCCGCCGAACAGCGACGCGGTGCCGAGCCGGGCCGACAGCCTGAGCACCTCGGCCGGCCCCTGCTCGCACGGGTCACCGGGCGGGGTGGTCTCGTGTTCGCGCTCCATCCGGTCGATCACGTCGTCGAGCTCGACGGCCGCCGGTGCCACATACCAGCCGGCGACCGGCCGCAGCGCGCCGTCGGGGTCCTGGGCGACGCCGACGAGGCCGCCGTGCAGCGCCACCGCCCGGTTGTCGCCGCCGACCCGATCGTTGATGTTGACGATCACCCGCGACAGCGTGGCGGGCACCGACGTGCTGGTGAGCCCGGGACCGTGGTAGAAACCGCGGGCCCCGACGGTCACGTTGCGCGGTTCACCGATCGGCAGCTGCAGCATCGGGTTCGGCTCGTCGAGCGCGGTGCCGCGGAGGTAGGGGTAGCAGCGGGTGATCCACCCGGTGATGAACTTGCCGCCGTAGGCGTCGACCGGGTTGTAGATCCGCCGCCAGAAATCCAGGTCCGGTGCGCCGGCCGCGGCCCGGACGAACTCGTCGGCGATCGGCGCGAGCGACCGGCACCACTGCCGCAGGCCGAAGCCTTCGAGCGCGTCGACGCGGGCGCGGATGCGTTGCCAGTCCTCGACGGTGCCGGTCACCGTGACCGACGGGATGCCGCAGACGGCAATCAGCCAGTACGCGAAGTAGGGCGAGTATGCGTCGAGCCGCACGATGCGTCCGGCCGCCCGATCGACGTCAGTGCTCGTGGAGAAGTCGCAATCGAACAGTTCGGCGTCCCCGACCTCGGCGGCGAGCAGCTTGGCGAGCGACTCGGTGGCGTCGGCCCAGCCGGCGGCGTCGCTCGGCACCTCGAAGAGGGTCACGCTGAGCCGCTTGCGACCGGCGTGCTGGACCAGCTGCGGGCGCAGTTCCCCGGCGTGCAGCCGGATGTGCTGGGCGACGCCGTGCGCGATCGTCAGCCACACCGCGTCGGGTGACAGCACCAGCGGCCGGTGGTCGGCGAACGCCCTGGCCACCGCGCTCAGCAGCGGGTGCACGCCGTCCGGCGCGAGCACCGGCAGCAGCGGGTCGCCGCCGACCGCGAGCGCGTCGGGGAACAGCTCGCCCAGCGGCCGCTCCGGCAGTCGCGAACCGGCCGGCGTGACATCATCGACCGCGAATGTGACCATGCCCGAACGATAGCCGCCGGCCGCACCCGGCGGGACCCGGCGTCAGCTCGGGCGCGGGCGGCGCCGGGGCCGCGGCCCGCCGGATCCGTCGGGGGGCCGGCGCCAGGTGCGCTCGGCGGCGGCGTGCCACCAGCCGGGCGGCGACGGGCCGACGGCGCGGGACGTCGGCTGGTCCGGGTGCAGGCCGAGCCGCCACAGCGCGCCGGCGTCGACCTGCACGCCGAAATAGCCCCACGGCCGGCCGGTCTCATCCCGTCCGCAGCACAGGTCGATGCGCACCTGGTCGTCGGCCAGCGGCATCCAGTCGATGCCGCGGTCACGCAGTCAGGCCCGCAGCGCCGCCGCCGGCCGCGGACAACCCGGGACGTTCTCGTAACCGAAGACCGGCACCCAATCCATGCCCTCGATGCTGTCACATTCCCGTGGCGGCCGGGGTCATGTGGTTGACGAACGAGCACACACCACGGAGGAACGCAGTCATGCAGGCACGTATCAAGCACCCGGTCGCGGTCTTCCCGGCCGCGTTGAAGGCCCTGACCGCCCTGGGGAACTCCACCGGCGACACCTTGCCCGAGGCCACCCGTAACCTCATCTACCTGCGGGCCAGCCAGATCAACGGCTGCGCCGTCTGCCTGGAGATGCACGCGGCCGACATGCGCAAGGCCGGCGAGAGCGACGAGCGGATCTTCACCGTCGCCGGCTGGCGGGACGCGCCGTACTTCAACGACGCCGAGCGGGCCGCGCTCGCGCTGACCGAGGCCACCACCCGGATCGCCGACCGCGGCGACGCCGTGCCCGACGACGTCTGGGACGAGGCCGCCGAGCACTACGACGAGCAGCAGCTCGCCGCCCTCGTCATCGTGATCGCCTCGATCAACACCTGGAACCGGCTCAACGCGGCCACCCGGGCCGTCGCCGGAACGCACGGCGGCTGACCGCCCTGGGCCGTACCGGTGCCTGTCACCGGTACGGCCCGCAGGAGGATCACGGCGCCCGGTGCGGCGACTCGATCCGGTCGCGCACGCACCGCGAGGGTCGTCGCTGCGGTATATTCACTGACGACGTTGCAACGGACCATGCCCCGGACCCCGGCATCCGACACGCCGGAGGTCGGGCCATGCGCTCACCGTCGTCCAACGATCCCGTCGCGGCAGTATCTGACCGCGTTCAGCTCACCTTCAGCGGTGAGTTCACCGCCGCAACCGCCGAGGAGGTCCGCGGTTGCCTGCTCGACCTCGAGCCGCCGGGCCGCCTGCCCGCGTGTGTCGTCACGGGCCTGTCGGCGTGGCGCCGGCCCCGCCCGCAGACCCGCCCCGCGGGCAAGACCTCCCACCACAGTTCGCGTCACTAGCCTCAGTCTCCGAAGGGGCGGCACCGCGTATGGCCGAGCATCCACAGCCCACGTCGACACCGACGGTCATCCTCGCCCGCAACGGCGAGACCTCCCTGCACGTCATCGTCGTCGGCGAACTCGACGCGCGCAGCGTCAACCGTCTCCGTGAACACATCGACCGGTCCCTCGCCGAGCGCCGCCCCGCCGCCATCGAGCTCGACCTCGACGGCGTGCCGTTCCTCGACGCGTCCGCCGCGATCCAGCTCCGCCGCCTGCATCACCAGGTCGCCGGCGCCGGCAGCCGCCTGTCCATCACCACGGCACAACCCTTCACGCGGTGGCTGCTCAACGCGTTCACGCTGACGTCGTCCGCGCCACCCCACGGCGGCCGGCGCTTCCAGCCGGAGCCCGGCAGCTGAGCCGCCGGCCGCAGCCGGACGTCGCAGCGCCGGCACCGGAGATCCCACCGCCCGGGCAGGGCGCCGCTCAGGCCCGTTGCAGCAGGGCCTCTGCCTCGGCGACGACCGGCTGGGGCTCGGAGCGGGCCGGCAGCACCAGCGTGTAGCCGACCTGTCGGACGGTGCCGATCATCGACTCGTACTCGCTGCCGAGCTTCGCGCGGAGGCGACGCACGTGCACGTCGACGGTGCGGTGACCGCCGAAGTAGTCGTAGCCCCACACCTCACGGAGCAGCTGGTCGCGGGTGAAGACCCGGCCGGGGTGCTGGGCGAGATACCGCAGCAGCTCGAACTCCTTGTACGTGAGGTTGAGCGGGCGGCCCTTGAGCTTGGCGGCGTAGGTGTCCGGGTCGATGCGCAGCGCACCGGCGCTGATCATGCTGTTGGACGCGCTGGCCGCCGCTAATGCCGCCTGGGTCGCCAGCCGCAGCCGGGCGTCGACCTCGGCCGGTCCGGCGCCGGACAGGACGACGTCGTCGATGCCCCAGTCGGCGGCGACGGCGACGAGGCCGGACTCCTCGACGACGGCGAGCATCGGCATCCGCAGGCCGGTCGTGCGCAGCAGCCGGCAGAAGCCGCGGGCCTCGGCGAGCCGGTGCCGGGCGTCGACGAGGACCACGTCGGGGTCGGTGCCCGTGGTGCAGGCGCGCACGTCGTATCCGACCACCCGCCGCGAGTGCGCCAGCAGGTCCAGGGCCGGCAGGACGCGGCTCGCCGCCCCGTCCATCTGCTGGGCCGTGACTACCAGGATCTCCACGTGGTCCACCTTTCACCAGCCGCAAAGCCCGGCCGTGGGGCCTGGCCGCGAACTCTGTCGCGGACCCGGTCAGCGCGTAGCGTCCACCACGAATGTTTCGGTTCTGGTGGCCCGCACCCGGACGTGGCGAAGCCCACACGGCCGGACCGCGCCGCGGACGGTCGGCCGCACATAGACGGCCACGCATGCGAGGTGCAGACTGGACCGGATGGAGCTGACCGCGACGGTGGCGCAGTGACCGGGCCTGCCCGCATCGGGCTGCGCACCCTGGCGTCGCTGATGGCCGGCCGCGGCGCGTACCGGCTGGCGCAGCTGGTGGCGACCGTCGCGCTGCTGCCGCTGTGGGGCAGCGCGCGCTACGCGACCTACGCCGGTGCCGTCGCCGTCTGCTCGTGGGTCATCGCGCTGCTGGTGGCCGGCCCGGAGAAGACGGTGCTGAAGCTGCTGCCGCGGGCGCCGCGCACCGGGCCGCTGATCCTGCGGGCGGCCGCCGCGCTGCTGTGGGTGCTGCCGGCGCCGCCGCTGGTGGCGTTCGCGGTCGCCGCCGCGGTGGCGCCGGACGGCCCGGTGGCGGTCTACCTCGGCGTCGCCGCCATGTGCACCATGACCGGGGTGTTGCTGCTGCTGGTGGGGCTGCACCGGGCGATGGGTGCGCCGTGGCACGACGCCCGCACCTTCTTCGTGCTGACCGTCGTGCAGGCCGGGCTGCTCGGCCTGGTGGTGCTCGGGCTCGGCCCGCTCGGATACGTCGGCTGCCTCGTGGCCACCCAGGTCGTGCTGTGCCTGCTGCTGCTGGTGCGGCTCGGGCGGCCGTCGCTGGCGATCCGCCGGCGCCCGGGGTTCGTCCGCCGGATCTGGTGCACGGTGGCGTTGATGGGCAGCCCCGAGGTGTGCATGTACCTGTGCACCAGCGTCCTGGTCGCGCTGCTGGCCGTGTCGAGCTTCCGGGGGCAGGTGGGCCCGCTCGTGGCCGTCGACGTCGTGTGGTCCGCGGGCATCAACTTCCTGCTGTACGCGCTGCGCGTGTACACGCCGTGGGCGTCGATGCGGCTGCTCGGCGCGGGCGGCGCCGCCGGGCGGCAGGCGGCCCGGCGCATCACCCGGTGGGTGGCCGCCGCCGACGTGGTGTACCTCGCCGCCGTCGGCGCGCTGCTCGCCGCCACGGACCTGCTCGACGTGAGCCGCGGCGGCCACGCCGTGCTGGTGTGGGCGGCGCTGCTCGCCGCGCGCACACCCATGCTCGTCGCGGTCATCTTCGCCGGATACCTGGTGGAGAACTCCGACGCGGCGTCCACCCGGATCACCGGGCTGGCCGCCGCCGCCGGCCTGGCCGCGGCCGCCGCGGCCGGTCTCGTCGCGGTGCCGCTCGCCGGCGGCATCGGCCTGCTGCTCGCGCTCGCGGTCGCCGAGGTCGTGCAGGCCGCCACGCTCCGCGCCCGGCTCGGGCGGCGCACCCGGCCCGCGCGGCCACCCGTCAAGGAGGACGTCCATGTTGCTGCGTGAGATGGCGTACGTGCCGGTGACGCTGCTGCGGCAGTACGGCAGCCGGGCGGCCCTGCGCCGGTTCCAGCTGCGCCGGCTGAACCGTTTCCTCGCCCACGCGAACGCGAACGTGCCCTACTACCGGGGCACCCTGCCGCAGCTGGCGTCGACCGCCGACCTGGCCCGGGTGCCGCTGGTGACCAAGGCGATCATGCGCGCCACCCCGAACCGGGAGTTCGTCGCCGACGGGGTCGACACCGACGCATGCGTGGCGTGGTCCAGCAGCGGCACCACCGGGCAGCGGATCTCCGGCTGGCACGACATGCACGCCCACGACCACCACATGGCCGCCTGCGTCCGCCGGTTCTTCGCGACCCGCCGATATCTGCCGACGGACCGGCTCGCGCACCTCAAACCGTTTCCGATGCCGCCGCGGCTGGTCGAGAAGGCGGGCCTGTTCCGGCGGCACGTCATCCTGACGACCACGCCACCGGCCGAGTGGATCACCGGGCTGCTCGCGTACCGGCCGAAGGTGCTGATCGGCTACCCCGTGCACCTGCGGGAACTGGTCCGCACGATGACGGACGCGCAGCGGGCCGCGCTGCGCGAGCACCTGCGGCTGGTGCTGACCGAGTCGGAGCTGCTCGTGCCGGCGTGCCGGGCGCTGCTCGAGGAGGGCTTCGGGGTGCCGGTCCGCGACGAGTACTCCGCCTACGAGACGCTGAACATCTACTTCGAGTGCCACCTCGGCGGCCGGCATCTCGCCGAGGACCGGGTCTACGTGGAGATCCTCGGCGAGGACGGCACCGTGCTGCCGGACGGCGCCGAGGGGCAGGTGGTGGTGACGGCGTTCGACGAGCGCGCAATGCCGCTGGTCCGTTACGCGCTCGGGGACATCGGCACCATCGACGCCGAGCCGTGCCGGTGCGGGCGGCGCTTCCGGACGATGACCCTGACCAGCGGCCGGATGAACGACGCGGTGGTCCTGCCGGACGGCCGGAAGCTGTTCGGCGACCTGTTCCTGGGCGTGGCGATGCACGAGCCGGGGGTGGCGGAGATGTACGTGCGGCAGGACGCCGCCGGCACGATCCGGGTGTTCGTCGTGCCGGACGGTTCGCTGCCGGCCGACGCCGTGGTGGCCGGCACGCAGCGGACGCTGCAGGAGCGGGCCGGCGCGGCGATCCCGCTGCAGCTGCACCTCAGCGACCGCATCCCGCTGACCGCCGGCGGCAAGGGCCAGCTGGTGGTCAGCGAGTACGCGCCGGCCCTCGCGGTCAACCGGGCAGACTGAGCCCGGCCGGTGCGGCTGCGACACCGGCTGCGGCGCCGACGTCGGCTGGCGTGAACTCGAGCGCCAGCAGGTCCCGCGCCGTGTCGAGCCGGGCCTGCGCGGTCCGCGGGTCGGGGCCGGTGACCACGAGGTAACCGACCTTGTTGGCGGCCTGGTCGAACGGGCGGACGGTGGCGCCGGGCTCGGCGTACACCTCGCAGCACACGACGCCCGGCAGCGCGCGGACCTCCGCGATGCCGCTGACCGATGCCAGCGTCGCGTCGCCGTCCAGAGGTGAGGCCAGGACGTGGATGATGCCGGCGCCGTCGCGGGTCGGGGTGAGGTCGAACGGTTCGCCCAGCGCCAGTGACACGAGCGCGGCGACGGTGTCGACCCCGTACATGTGCCGCATCAGCATCGGGAAAGCGTTGCCGCACAGGCGGGCGTTGGCTTCCAGGACGGCGAAGGAGCCGTCGTCGCGGAGGATGACGTCGAAGTTCGCGGGGCCGTCGACGAGGCCGATCGCCCGGCACAGCCGCCCGGCGGCGACGACGAGCCGCCCGCGGGTGGCGGCGCCCAAGGGGGCCGGTCCGGTGTGGCCGCCGATGACGAACCGGGGGCCCGGCATGATGCGCTTCTCGGTGATGCCGGCGAACCCGACCCGGCCGGACTGCATGAACACGTCGACGGTGAGGTTGCGCCCGGCCACGAACTCCTCGACGAGCAGCGGGCCGCCAGCGGTGGTGAAGCCAGCCGCGTAGTCCAGCGCCGCCGGCAGGCCGGCCGGGCGCTCGACGAGGCTGATGCCCTTGCTGCCGGACGTGTCCGGCGGTTTGACCACGACCGGGAAGCCGATGGCGTGCGCGGCGCGGGTCAGCGCCGCCCGGTCGGTGCCCTGATGCCAGCGGTAGCCGGGGACGCCGGCGGCGCGGGCGATCTCGTGGAACGCGGACTTGTCCGTCGACGCGCGGGCGGCGCCGGCCGGGAAGCGGAACGGCGCCTCGAAGCGGTTGCTGAGCTCGTGCCAGCTCCACAGGCCGGCGTCGCTGGCCGCGGCGACGACGGCGGTGGGGCGGCGCCCGGCGAGCGCGGCGACGATGCCCTCGTGGTCCTTGATGCTGACCGGCAGCCACTCGTCGGCGTAGGCGAGCCCGGGGCGGTCGGCCCGCACGTCGACCCCGATCGTGCGGATGCCGCGGCGGCGCGCCTCCAGGTACACGGGGAGCTGGTCCTCGCTCGCCCCCAGGATCAGCATCATCGGGCCGCCTCCCGGACGACGGGTCCGGCCGCGTACAGGGAGTCCTGCGGGGCGATGGGGATGTTCGCCTCGCGGACGTAGAACAGCGCCGGGCGCACGGAGCCGCGCACGAGGCGGTGCACGTAGGCGGCGAGCACCCCGACCGCGCCGAGGAGCACGACTTCACCGGCGACGACCCCCACCGAGCCGGCGGCGATCACCACCGGGACGGCGCACGCGACGGCGAGGTACAGCCACATGAGCGGGCGCAGCGAGAAGCCGAAGAACAGCTCGGCGCTGTGGGTGAACAGCCGCCACACCGCCCACCGTGACCCGCCGTCCTGGCGCCGCCGGTGCGCGACGTCCACAGTGGCCCAGCGGGCGCCGAGCAGCGGCATCGTGGCGACGAAGTACGGGGTGGCCAGTCGCAGGTCCACGGCGCGCCGCGCGACGCTGGCCCGCACCACGCGGAACACCGACGAGCCGTAGACGAGGTCGACGCCGAACAGCCGCTGCGCGAGGCGCTGCTGGACGGCCGAGCCGAGGCGGCGGAACAGCGGGTCGTTGCGTTCGCGGCGGATGCCGTACACCACGTCGTAGCCCTCCAGGGCCTTGGCGATGAGTTTGGGTGCCTCGGCCGGCGGGGACTGCAGGTCCGCGTCGAGCTGCACCACCCACTCCCCGCTCGCGTAACGGAACCCGGCGCCGTGGGCGGCCTCGAGGCCGAAGTTGCGGGAGAACGACACGTACCGCACTCTGGGATCCTTGGCGGACAACGCCTTCACCTTGTCCAGGGTGCCGTCGGTGGAGCCGTCGTCGACGAACAGGATCTCCAGGTCCGGGTAGCCGGACAGTTCGGCGTCGATGGTGGCGTGGACCTCGTCGACCTGCCCGGCCTCGTTGAAGCATGGGATGAACGCCGTCAGCGACGCCGGGCGTCCCTCGTCGCCCGTGCGTGGCCTCGGGATCGCCGCCCGGACCGCGGTCATGAGGCCCGCCTGCCGTCCGGATCGTTGGTGCGCCTACGGTCCATGCCACCGACCTCCCTCGATGAGTGGACAAACACTTCAGTCGCGCAGCACCGCCCGCCACGACGGCGGCAGGTTCCGGCGCACCTCGATCGCCTCGAACACCGACGGGTCCCGTGGCCCGTGCCGGCGGACCCAGGCGGCCATCGACGCGAGGCCGTCGGCGAGCGGCATCTCGTCGTCGGTGAGCCCGAAGCACTTGCGGACCTTGTCGTGATCGGCGTACGCGTGCCGGACCTCGTTGCGGGCCGGCAGGTGGGTGACCCGCAGCGGCACGTCCATGGCGGCGGCGGTGGCCTGGGCGAGGGCGTTGAGCGAGTACACGGTGTCGCCGCCGATGTTGAAGGTCTCGTTGTAGGCGGCCGGGTTCGTCACCGACCGGGCCAGCACCGGCGCCACGTCGCTGATGTGCGTGAACGCGCGGACCTGCTCGCCGTCGCCGAAGATGGTGAACGGCTCGTCCCGCAGGGCCTGGTTCATGAAGATGCCGATGACGTTGCGGTACCGGTCGCCGATGTTCTGATACTCGCCGTAGACGTTGTGCGGCCGGAAGATGACGTACGGCAGCCCGAACATGTCGTGGGTGACCCGCAGCTCCTGCTCGACCGCGAGCTTCGCGATGCCGTACGGATCCTCCGGCGCCGGCACCAGGTCCTCGCTCATCGGCACCTGGTTGCTGCCGTACACGGCGATGGACGAGGTGAACACGAAGCAGCGCACCGTGCCGGCGTTGACGGCGGCGTTGAGCAGGGTGACGCTGCCGATCACGTTGTTGGTGTAGTTGAACCGCTTGATGAAGTGGCTCAGCCCTTCGGCGGCGTACGCGGCGAGGTGGAACACGTAGTCGAACCGGAACTCCTCGAACAGCGCGCCCACGGCCGTCGCGTCGCACACGCTGCCGTGCCGGAACAGGGCTCCGTCCGGGACGTTGCGCAGTGATCCGCCGCTGAGGTCGTCCAGGACGACCACCCGGTGGCCGTCGTCGAGCAGGCACCGGGCGACGTTCGCGCCGATGAACCCGGCACCACCGGTCACCAGCGCTGTCGTCACCGCCGTCGGCATCGCCATGGCACGTCTCCTCCCCGTCGCCTGCGGTCAGATCCGGGTCGTCCGCGCCTCGACCGGCTCGGCTGCGGCTGCCTCGGTGGGCGGTCCGGTGTGCCGGCCGCGGCGCAGCGACTGCGGCGGGGTGAGCCATCGGGAGGGCGCGGCCAGCACGAAGATGACCAGGACGACGTGCACGGCGATGAAGGCGAACGCCTCGTTCTTGGTCGGCGGGTGGCCGAGGAACACCGTCATGTGCGACGCCCAGGTCCACACGTCGGGGATGGTGGCCCACTGCGGATCCGTGTGGTGGTTGACCTTCAGGAATGCCAGGTCTTCCAGGCCGGAGACCATGATGAGCAGCATCGCGTAGGCGATCCGCCGGACGTTTCCGGGTGTGCCGCCGCCGAGCCGGTACGCCAAGGTGAGCGACATGATGATGATCGGCGTCAGCACGAGGATGTGGTAATAGACGGTCGGAAAATCGTCCAGGTAGAAGAAGATCTTCGGCACGAAGTAGAGGAAGAACACGCAGAACGCGGCCGGGATCAGGATCCGCACGAGGTGCAGGCGGCGCGCCAGTTCGACGTCCAGCCGGGCGATCGCCTCGGTGGCGAAGACGAACGGCAGCAGCTTGAACAGGAAAATCCCCAGCGACTTGACCTCGCGGTCGTGGGGCAGGACGAACCACACGACGGCGGCACAGCCCGCCGCGAGCGCCATCAGGACGAGAAACGTCGCGTTGCGACGGAGGACCTGGCTCATACGCAGTGCTCCCGGGTCGGGAATCGGGCTCGACAGTGGCGGCGCACGCCGTCAGCTCGGTCGCACGCCGGCGTAGAACCAGCCGAATCATACGCGGCGATCACTGCGTGGGTGCGAATTGATATTGACGCCAGGCAATGATCGAGGGGACGTGCAAGGGGGTGGTCGGCGGGCGGGTCCGGGCTCAGGTCCGGGCCAGCGGGAGGCATACCCGCAGGCGGGTGCCCCGCCCGGCGGGGCTGTCGAGGCGCATCGTCCCGCCGAGGGCCTCGATCCGGTCGGCGAGGCCGACGAGGCCGGACCCGCGGTCCGGGTCCGCGCCGCCGATGCCGTCGTCGCGCACCGACAGCTCCAGGTGGTCGTCGTCCACCGACGCGCTGACCTGGATGAGGGAGGCCCGCGCGTGCTTGGCCGCGTTGGCGAGGGCCTCGCCGACGGCGTAGTACGCGGCGACCTCCACCGGCTCGGGCAGGCGTGCGTCCAGGTGCACGTCGAGCTCGACGGGGACGGGCGAACGGCGGGCAAGCGCCTTGAACGCGGGCCGCAGGCCGCCCTCGGTGAGGATCGCCGGGTGCACGCCACGCGAGATCTCCCGGACGTCGTCGACCGTGCCGTTGAGCCCCGCGACCACCTCGGACAGCTCCGTGCGCAGGTGCGGCTGGTCCTCCGGGACGCAGTGCTGGATCCGGCGGATGTCCAGGCCGAGGGAGAGCAGCCGCTGCTGCACACCGTCGTGCAGGTTGCGCTCGATGCGCCGGCGGGCCTGGTCGGTGGCGAGGACCACCCGCGCCCGGGAGGCGATGAGGTCGTCGTGGGCCTGGGCGTTGGCGACGGCGGTCTCGATGAGCCCGGTCGACTCCGACAGGCGCGCGGCGGCGTCCGGCGGCATCGCCTGCTCCCCCATCGCCGTGATCGTGACCGCACCCCAGACGCGGCCGTCGACGTTGATCGGGGCGCTGACCGCGGCGCGCGCGCCGTGTGCCCGCAGGTGCTCGGCGAGCTTGCCGACGGCCCCCTCATAGGTGTCCATGCGGCTGACCTGACCGGTGCGCAGCACCTGCGCCGTGACGCTGTCGCCCTGCAGGCTCAGGCGCGTGCCGACCAACAGGTCCAGGTCCGGTGCGCCCCATGCGGCGACCACGATCCCGGACCCGTCGGGCTCGAACCGCACGATCCGCGCCGAGCCGACGCCGATGAGCCGCCCGAGCTCCTCGACGACCGCCGCCAGGACCTCGGTGGACGTGCCGCCCCGCGCGACGAGCGTGGCGACCCGCCGCAGCGCCGTCTGCGTCTCGACGAGCTGGCCGAGCTCCTGGTGGCTGCGCTGCATGGAGGCGCCCATGACGTTGAACGACCGCTCCAGCTGCCCGATCTCGGCCTTGCCGGTCTCGGGCATGCGCGTGCTCAGGTCACCGCCGGCGAGCCGGTCGGCCATGGCGGCCGCGCGGCGGATCGGCTGCACCAGCAGCCTGGTCTGGTAGCCGCCGACGAGGGCGATGATGATCGCGGAGCCCGCCAGGCCGGCGAGGATCGCGATCATCTCCCGGTTCGCCATCGCCTCGGCGCGCTTGTCGCGGGCCACGATGACGTCGCGCTCCGACACCCGCAACGCACCCAGATCGGCGCGCAGCTGCGTGATTCGGCGGTCACCCTCCAGCAGGGCCGGCGCGCTCGTGGCATCGGGATCCCCGCGCCGGGTCGCGTCCAGCGCCGGCAGCGAGTAGTCGACGGCGTAGGACGTGCTCGTCTGCGTGATCTGCTGCACCTGCTGCCGCTGGCCCGCGGTGCTGGCGAGCCCTTCGAGCCTCGCGTTCGCCGTGAGCAGGCCGGCGTGCGCCGCCTGCCATCGGTCGAGGAACACGCCGTCGCCGGACAGCGCGTATGACTGCTGGGCCGACTGCATGTCGACCGTGTGCCGGTGGACGTCGTCGGCGGCCGCGAACAGCTCGTGGGAACGCCGGGACAGGCGGCTGGTCTCACGGTCCTCGCTGATCGAGATCAGCAGGGTACCGAAGGCGCCTCCGACGAACACCAGCAGCACACAGGTGGCCAGGACCATCCGGCGGATCAGACCGCCCTGGGTACTCCTCATGCCCTCATCTCCCGCTGCGCTCCCGGCTCCAGGTGATTGCCCCGCAACGTGGCGCTCACGCCTCGGCGGGCGGCGCACGTTTGCAGGCGGTCACGCGGGTACCTGCGGGGGGATCGGACCGACACCGACACCGGGAGCCACCATGGACGTCACTGTTCTGGGCATGGGACGGATGGGACACGCGATCGCCGGCAGGCTGCTGCGGGGCGGGCACCGCGTAGCGGTGTGGAACCGCACGCGCGGCAAGGCGGCCGCGCTCGTGTCCGCGGGCGCCTGGGAGGCGCCGAGCGTCGCCGACGCCGTGGTCGGCGCCGACGTGGTCATCACCATGTTGGCCAACGACGACGCGGTCCGGGACGTGGCGTTCGGGCCGCTGCGGACGGCGATCGCCGAACGGGCCACGTACATCGACTGCTCGACGGTCTCACCCGAGCTCAGCGCCGAGCTCGCCGCGGCGTTCCCCGGCCGGTTCCTCGCGATGCCGGTCGTCGGCAGCCCGGCGGCGGTCGAGGCCGGCACCGCGGTGCTGCTCGCCGGTGGCGACGCCGCCGTCGCGGAGCGCATCGCCCCTGTCACCGCGTCCCTGTCGGACACCGTACGGCGGTACGACACGGCACAACTGGCCATCACCGCCAAGCTGGCGACCAACATGCTGCTGCTGTCGGAGGTGGTCGCCCTGGCCGAGTCGTTCGCCGTCGGCCGCTCCGGCGGGCTGCGCGAAGACGAGCTGCGCGAGCTGCTCGAGACGAGCCCCGTCCTGCCGGCCGGACTGCAGAACCGGTTCGAGGACGTGCTGACCGGCTCGCAGGAGGGGTGGTGGGCGACGGCGCTCGGCGCCAAGGACGCCGGCCTGGCCCTCGACGTGGCACGCAAGGCCGGGGTCGAGCTGCCGGCGGCCGGCATGGTGCGGCAGCGGTACGAGGAAGCGGCGGCCAGCGGGCTCGACGGCGCCGACATCGCCGCCGTGACCCTGCTCTACCACGCCACCAGGTAGCGCCCACCAGGCAGCGCCGCCAGGACAGGAAGGGGGTGGTCGTGATGCGCACCGCCGACCCGCTCGTCTACGACGCACACGCGCACGGCCTCGCCGGCAACGGGACCACCAACGACCAGCCCGCGCTCGCCGCGCTGGTCGACACCCTCGGCGCCGCCTATGCCGCGGACGGCCGCCCCCGCACCGTTCTCTGCCCGGCCGGGACGTACTCCATCCAGGACGAGGGCGTCCGGTGGCGCAACGGGGTGTCACTGATCGGCGCCGGACCGGCCGCGACCCGGTTCGCGCTGTCCAACCCGGAGCGGCCGACCGCGCCGACCCCGCTGGCGTTCTTCACCACCCGGGACCACGGCGCCGGCCGCGACAACCACATCGCCGACTGCACCTTCGCGCACTTCGAGGTCGACGGCTCCGGCGTGACGCTGCCGGAGTACGACGTGAACGCCAAAGGGCTGTTCCTGCAGTACGTCCTGCGCGGCCACTTCCACGACCTGTACATCCACGACACCGGCGCCACCGGCTTCGGCTGCGACTTCCTGCAGGACACGGTCGTCGACAGTGTCCTGGCCGTGCACTGCGGCCGGCTGAACAACGGCGAGGAGATGGGCGGCGCCGGCATCGGGATCGGCATCGGCGGCTGGGGCGACACCGAACGGCTCACCATCACCGCGTGCACGACGGTGGGCAACGGCACCAACGGCATCTTCGTCGAACTCCAGAAACGGCGCTGGACCCCGCCGCGTGGCATCCGCATCATCGGCTGCCACGCGCAGGGCAACCGGTTCGGCATCTCCGACTGGGGCGCCGACGGGCTCATCGTCTCGGCGTGCACGATGACCGCGAACCATCAGGCCGGCTACGACGTGTCGGCGCTGGGCACGTCGTCGGTCGCCGGGCGGGGCGGCATCGTGACCGGCTGCGTCATCGACGGCAACATCTGGGACGGCGTCGCCATCGGCAACACGCCGGGCCCGTACACCGTGGCGGGCAACCGCATCAGCCGCAACGGCCGGTACGGGTACTGGCAGCACAGCCTCGGCCCGTCGGGGCTGCGGGACCGCGCCGACGCGCTCGGCGTCACCCGCCTGGCCGGCAGCGCCGAACACCCGGCCGCCGACATGGTCCTCGACGGCAACGACATCTGGGGCAACGCCCTGGACGGCATCCTCGTCGACTCCCCCGTCGTCGACGCGTGCGTGGCCGGCAACCGGGTGCGCGGCAACGGCCGGCAGGCCGCACCCGGCGAGAACGGCGGCGGCGCCACGGTCTCCTACACCCGGCTGTCGATGCGCGACACCACCGCGGACTGGCTCCCGGACGGGCACCTCGGCAAGCTGGTCGCCGCGGGCGCGCAGCAGGCGATCGTCGTGGCGAACACCGCGACCGAGCTCGTCCTCGCCCCGGTCCGGCCCGGCGCGGCCACCGCGTGGCCGGAGGGCACCCCGCCCCGGGAGACCCGGTACCGGCTGCCGGACGCTCCGGCGGTGCGGGCCGGCATCACCCTCGGGGCTGCCGTCCGCGCGCCCACCATCCGCGACAACCGGGCCTGGAACGGGGCGACACACCAGACCCAGACCCACGGCCTGCGCATCACCGGCGACGGCAGCTGCGAGGCGGGCCGGGTCAACGGCAACGACCTGGCCGGCAACACCGTCGCGGCGACCGCGTTCGACACCGCTCCCGACGGCGGCTGCTGGTATCACAACCTCGGCATCGACCCGTGCCCTGGCGGCGCGATGGCGCGCTGATCGCTTGGCGGCTTTTGCTCGCTCCTACCACGCTTCCGGGCGATATTTGGGGTTATAACCTGACCCGAGCTACTTTCGCCGCATGCGTAGGCGAGATGTACTCACCCTGGCCGCGGTAGGCGCGGTTGCCGGTTGCGCGCGCGGTGGCTCCGCGCGTTCGGACTCTGCTGTTGCCGCCCCGTCCGTGGCCCCTCCTGCCCTGGCGTTCCCGAAGGGCTTCGGCTGGGGCGCGGCGACGTCGGCGTACCAACTGGAAGGCGCCGTCAACGAGGACGGCCGGGGCCCGTCGGTGTGGGACGTCTTCAGCCATCAACCGGGTCGCATCCGCAACGGGGACACCGGCGACGTGGCCGCCGACCACTACCACCGGTACGTCGAGGACCTCGACATCATGAAGGACCTCGGCCTGACCTCCTACCGGTTCTCGATCTCCTGGCCGCGGGTCCTGCCGACCGGCCGGGGCACGGTCAACACCAAGGGCGTCGACTTCTACCACAAGCTCGTCGACGGGCTGCTCGAGCGCGGGATCGCGCCGGTGGTGACCCTGTTCCACTGGGACACCCCGCAGGCGCTGCAGGAGCTCGGCGGCTGGGAGAACCGCGACTGCGCGAAGTGGTTCGCCGACTACGCGCACACGATGTTCACCGCCCTCGGTGACAAGGTGCCGACCTGGCTGACGCTCAACGAGCCGAAGACGGTCGTCGACGTCGGCTACACCGCCGGCGTCCACGCACCCGGCAAGCAGGACCGCAGCCTGGCCAACGTGGTCGGTCACCACCTGCTGCTCGGCCACGGCCTGGCGGTCCAGGCGCTGCGCGCCGCGAACGGCAAAGGCCGCATCGGCGCCGCGCTGAGCCTGTCACCCACCTACCCCGCCGACTCCTCCCCCGCCGCCTCGGCGGCCGCGACGACGGCGGACGCCGAGGAGAACCGGCGCTGGCTCGACCCGCTGCTGCGCGGCAAGTACCCGCAGGACTGGCTGGACTCGCAGGCCGCCGACGCACCGGTCCGCGCCGCGATCAAGGACGGCGACCTCGCGGTCATCGGCGCCCACAACGACCTGCTCGGCGTGAACTACTACGGCCCCACCCACGTCACCGGCTCCGGCGGCCGGGTCATGCAGCACCCGACGTCCCAGGCGACCTGGCAGGAGATCTACCCCGACGGCCTGTTCGACCTGCTGACCCGGATCAAGCGCGACTACGGCGACATCCCCGTGACGATCACGGAGAACGGGATGGCCACCGAGAACGCGCTGCAGGATCAGGACCGCATCACGTTCCTGCACGACCACCTGGCCGCCGCCCACCGCTCCATCCAGGCCGGCGTCAAGCTGGAGAGCTACCACCTGTGGTCGCTGATGGACAACTTCGAATGGGCCGAGGGCTACACCCAACGCTGGGGCATCATCCACGTCGACTACGCCAGCCAGCGCCGCACCCACAAGGCCAGCGCCGACTGGTACAAGACCGTCATCGCCCGCAACGGCGTGTAGGTCGCCGCCGTGTTCAGACGACGCAGAACTCGTTGCCCTCGGGATCGGCCATCGTGACGTGGTCGGGGACGCCGCCGGTGGAATACTCCTCGACCACCGAGGCGCCGGCGTTGAGCAACCGCTGGACCGTTTCGGTCACCTTGGGCCAGCGGACGTCCTGCGGCTGATCCCGGCCGCCGGCCTTGATGTCGATGTGCAGCCGGTTCTTGACCACCTTCGGCTCCGGCACCTTCAAGAACGAGAGGCTCGGCCCGGCGCCCTCCGGATCGACCAGGTACGCACTGTCGTTCCACTCCTCCGGCGGCACCTCCCACCGGGCCAGCCACTCCTCGCGGCTCGCGTACCCCTCCGGCACCGGGGCGTCCACGTAACCGAGGGCCTCCCGCCAGAACGCGGCCAGCCGGCCCGCGTCGGTGCAGTCGACCGCGATCCCCCACCTGACAGTCATGCCTTATCTATACGTGTCCGTCACCATCCGCGCAGCGTCAAGGTGTCGCCGCGGGCGATGCGATGCCGTCGGGCCGCTGCAGGACCTGGCGATCCCCGTCGGTCGCGCCGCCCCAGGCATCGAACAACGGGCCGACCGCCAGCGCGGCGAGGGTGCGCCGCTCGCCGGGGTCGAGGGCGGTGAGCCGCCCGGCGGCCAGGGCGTTGACCGCGACGGCCTCGCGGGCCGGGTCGAAGAGGTCCGGGAAGCTGTCCAGCAGGCCGAGGCCGCGCAGCCGGGCCGTCGACCCGCCGACCGCATCGGCCAGGGCGTCCATGACCGTCGCGGGGACCGGCGTCTCGAACACGGTGGCGGCGCGCAGCAGTTCGACGTGTGCGGGGCCGGCCTGTTCGATCAGCGCGTCCAGGGCGAGGTTCTCCAGGAACGCCCGGACCTCGGCGTCCGACGGCAGGTCCCCGCGCCGCAGGTAGGTTTCCATGCCGGTCAGGACCTGCTCGGCCCGGCTCGTGTCGACCTGCTCGCCGTACACCAGCCGCAGCCCGATGAGGTCCTGCAACCCCGGATTGCCCCGGCTGACCCCGACCGCCCGCCCCGCCAGGCCGGCCCGCTCCGACACCCGCGCGGCGCTGGTCACCCCCTGCTGCCGGCAGAGCAGCTTGAGCTGCGCGACCGGGGACAGCGGCGGCAGCTGCACCAGGTCCAGCCGGCGTTCCAGCCCGTCGAGGGTGAACGTGAACCGGCTCGTCAGCAGCAGCCGGCTGTCGGATTCGGCCGGGTCGAACGCCCGCAGTACCGCCGCCAACGTCGCGGCATGCTCGCCGGCGACCCGGAGCGGACCCGCCGCGTCCGGGACCAGGATCTGCTCCAGGTCGTCGATCACCAGCAGCAGCGGCCGCTGCTGCGGACCCGGTTGGGCGCACGGTCCGGTGAGCAGGTCGACCAGCACCAGTTCGATCGCCTCGGGCCGGCGCCGGACCTCGTCGCGGCCCCGCTCGATCACCACACGGGCCGCCGGGTTCGTGCGGACCGCGGCGTCGATCGCGTCCAGCACGGCAAGCGCGGAGTAGTCGCCGAACACCACCGCGACCGCCCGGTCCGGGCAGCGGTCCGCGATCCGCGCCGCCAGGCTCGACTTGCCCAACCGGCCCTGACCCTGCAACAGCACCCCGGCCCACTCCCCGGACCGCAGCGCCCGCAGCGACCGCTGCAGCTCCGGCCGGCGGCCGACGAACATCGATGCCGCCGCGACCGGTACGTGCTGCTTGCGGTCCAGGAACGTCTTCGTCGCGTGGTTCGCCGGGACCATGCTCCTGCGCCGCACGCCCCCCACCAGCGGGCCGCCGCCCGCCGGGCCCAGCCACAGCCGGGCCAGATGCCAGTCCCGGCGCACGACCGCGTCGTCGGAGCGCAGCAACGCCTGCCGGGCATCCGCGACCGCGACGGCCAGGTCCGCCCGGGCACCGAGCCGCTCATACAGCCGCTGTGCGAACAGGGTCGCGGCCCGGTCGCTCACCGACCCGTCCCAGCCGAGCACCGCCGGCACCCCGGCCGACACCAGCGCCGTCGCCAACGAGTGCGTCACCCCGACACCGTTGGTCGAATCGGCCGGCGCGGGGTCCGTCAGGACGGGCCCGGTAACGCCCAGATCGCGGTCCGCCGCGTCGCCGTGTTCGCCCGGACCTGCGGGCAGATGACCGGTCTCCTCAGCGCTGGCGGCCGTCAGGCACGCGGACACGAACACCAGCCGCGGTGCCGGCGACAACCACTCCACCAGTTCCCCGGCGGTCGCTGGGCGGGCCTCGCCGAGCTCGTCCTCCGTCCACAGCGCCGGCACGCCGGGTTCGCCGGGACTCCGCCGCCACTGGTTGGTGCCGTGGCAGGACAGGTGCACCACCGGCACGCCACCCAGGTCGGCGAGCCGGCGGCCGAGCTGCACCGGATCGCCGCTGTCGTCCACGACCAGGTCCAGGCGGGTGTCGCCGACGGCGGTGAGGATCGCCGCCTCCTCCGCCTCGAAGTCCAGCTCCACCTGGCCCCGTGGTGAGGCCGCCATGAACGCCAGGCCCAGCCGGAACCCGTCGGGTTCGGGGCGCGCACCCGGTACCCCCAACCGGCGCACCACCCCGAACCGCAGCAGCACGTCCGCGGCCAGGAAACCGCCGGCCGGGTCGGCGAGCAGCTCGAACGGGGCCCGCAGCACCGCCCACGCCGGGTCCGACGGCCGGGCCGGTGCCCGCACCTCGAACACCAGCGGCGCCGTCGCCACCGCCAGCAGTCCCGCCAGCTGACCGGATTCGCCGTCCAGCCAGCGGTACAGCTCCCGGCCCAGCCCGACGAACACTCCCGGGTCCGACCGGGCGCGGACCGCCTGCACGTACCGCACCGTCAGCGCGTGCAGCAGCGCGACGTCGGACGCGGCGATCCTGCGGCGGGCGCCGACCCGGTCCCCACCGGCCAGCACCTCGAAACCGGAGGCGTCCAGCACCAGCCCGGTCACCGAGTCCGCCGTCACACCCGACACCTGACGGACAGCGGGCCCTGCCGGCGGGTACTGTGCCGGCGCGTGAGCTACTACGGCACCATCGTGCTGGCCCGTTCGGAGCGGCTGCTGGTGGACCTGCCCGAGGTCGGTTCGGCGTTCGGCACCTCCTGGCAGCAACTGCTCCGGCGCGACGACGGGTGGCAGCTGCTGACGCTGGCGGCGCCGTTCGGCCATCAGTGGCCGACGGTCGGGTCGGGGCCCGGGCCGGCCGCGGCGGTGACCGGTGCGCCGGTCCTTGCCGCGTGGGTCTCCGAGTCCGCGTGCGTGCAGTTCGCCGCGGCGACCCCGGACGGCGGCAGCTGGTCAGCGCACTTCCCGGACCTGCATCTGGACGCCGGCGGAAGCTGCGCCTACGACCATCACCGGTTCAGCCCGTTACGGCTGCCCGCCGGGGTCGATCCCCCGGCGGCGGACCGGCCGGCGCTCGTACGGCACCTGGTCGACTGGGGCACCGCCGCCGGATTCGCCGCCGATGCCGCACAGCTCGGCGCGGCGCTGGCGGACCACACGGACGAACTGGCGGTGTACAACGTTGCCGACGTGTTCGGCATGGACGAGGCGCCGGAGGTCGAGCCGCTGTTCGGCCATGACGAGGACGAATGGTGGGACGTCTGGCAACGCGCGCAGCACGCCAGTGCCTGGGTCTGCCGGGACTGGAGCAGGGGCAGCACGCCCATGCCGGCGTACGATCGGCCGCCGCCAGGGACCGCCGAGCTGGTCCGCTTCACCGACCTGGTCGCCGGGTCGATGTACGGCGGTGGCCTCAGCCGCCAGGACCTCGCCGCCGAAGCGGCCCGCATCCCGCGGCGCTGAACCGGCCCGCATCCGGCGGCGCTAAACCGGCGGGGCGGCGGTCGGGTCCTCGATCATGCGCTCGATGACGGCGCCGGCGCCGCCGCGGGCGGCGGCGGTGAAGCCGAGGTTCGAGGCGACGAAGTGGCAGCGGGCCGCCGGGGACGCCATCGCGAGGCGGGTGAGCTGGGTCTGCGCGGCTGGGATGAGGTGGTCGGCGAGGTCGGCGAAGTAGCCGCCGAGGACGACCACCCGCGGGTTGAACAGGTTGACGAGGATCGCGCCGCCATGGCCGAGCCAGCGGCCGATCCCGGCGACCGCGGCGAGCGCCGCCGGGTCCCGGGCGTCGAGGCGGCGGCGCACCTCGGCGATGCGTTCCCGCGGGTCGGGGACGGGTCCGTCGCCGAGGCCGTACGCGAACTCCGGGGTGATCCGGCGGACCAGCTCGGCGAGGCCGACCTTGGTCTCCCAGCAGCCGGTGCGCCCGCAGCCGCACGGGTCGCCGTCGGGCTCGACGGGCAGGTGGCCGATCTCGCCGGAGAAGCCGTCGGCGCCGCGCAGCAGCCGCCCGCCGGTGATCGCGCCGCCGCCGACGCCGACGGAGCCGGTGAGGTAGACGAGGTCGGCGGTGCCGGCGGCGACCCCCGACGTGTACTCGGCCAGCGCGGCGAGATTGGCGTCGTTGTCCACGCCGACCTGCAGGGCGGGGTCGAGGCCCTTGGCGAGGCGGGACACCACGGGGACCTCGCGCCAGCGGAGGTTGGGCGCGACGACGACCACGCCGCGGGCGACGTCGACGAGGCCGGGCACCGCGACGGTCAGCCCGATCGGGGTCACGCCGTGCTCCGCGAGCTCGGCGAGGGTCCGGTCGGCGGCGTCGGCCAGGTCGTCGAGGCAGCCCTCGACGTCGCGGCGTTGCGCGTCGAAGCTGACCCGGCGTTCGACGACGGTGCGGCCGGTCAGGTCGCAGCCGTGCACCGCCAGGTAGTCGACGTTGATCTCGATGCCGACCGCGCCGAGCTCGGGTGACAGGGCCACGCCCCGGCCGGGGCGGCCGGCGGTGCCGGAGCGCTCGAACCCGGCCTCGCGCAGCAGCCGGCGGTTGAGCAGCTCCTCGACGAGGCTGGACACGGTGGTCTTGTGCAGGCCGGTGGCGGCGGCGATGGCGGCCCGGGAGCGGGTCCCGTTGGCGCGGATGTAGCGCAGCGTCCGGCTCAGGTTGGCCCGCCGCACGGCGAGCTGGTCCGCCGGTTCGCGGACCGGCCCCACCCCCGCGGGATCCAACCTCACCATCGGTGCCTCCAGCCGACTCCACCTGCATCGCACAGCATGCTGCCGCCGGACACCCGAATTCCGGCCGCTTTTCGAAAATACTGCGGCCTGGCTGATATCACGGCTGGCGGCGGATCAGGCCGGCGTCGATCACGGACGTCGGGCCCGCCGGGCGGGGGTTGCGCTGCGCGGACGTCAGGTGTTCGGTGACGAGCCGGTGCACCTCGTCGGCGGCGCCCTGCTCGATGAGGGCGAGGATCCGCCCGTGCACCTCGCCGGCCGCGCGGCGTTCGCGCAGCGGCACGCCGGTGGTCTCCCGGATCCGGGTGGCCCAGTCCTGTTCGTGGCTGGACCACAGGGCTTCCAGGGCCCCGGCGAGCACGATGAGGGGTGGGTTGCCGCACAGGCCGACGAGGGCCTCGTGGAAGCGGCGGGACACGCCGACGACCTCGACCAGGTCGTCGATGCGGGCGAGGTACTCCTCGTGCAGCGTCCGCAGCACGGGGACCACGGACACCGAACGGTCGGGCCGGCCGGCGCACAGGGCGGCGCAGGCCGGCTCGACGTGGCGCAGTGCGGTGGCGACGTCGTCGATGCCGACGCGCTGCGCGGCGAGGACGAGTCCCAGGTTGTAGCCGAGGTTCGCCGGGGAGGGCCGGTGCACGACCGCGCCGCCGAGCCTTCCCCGGCGCACCGTGATGAGGCCTTCGGCCTCCAGGATGCGCATCGCCTCGCGGAACGTCGGCATGCTCACCGGGTACCGCTGGATGAGCTCCTCCGACTTCGGCAGCGGGGCGCCGTCGGCGAGCTCGCCGCGCACGATCTGCCCGCGGATGTGGTCGGCCACCTGCTCGGCGAGCCGGTCGGCTGAGACCATGGGGCCGGAGTCTAGTAGGCGTCCGGGTCGTTCTGGACCGCGGGTGGCACCGGGTGCCGGTACACCCTGGAGGCGTTCTCCCAGGTCATCTTCCGCACGTCGGCTTCGGGCAGGCCGCCGATCTCCTCCTCGATGGTGCGCTGGGTGTGCGGCCAGGTCGAGTCGCAGTGCGGGTAGTCCTGCTCGAGGAAGATGTGGTCGACGCCGATGACGTCGCGCAGCGCGAAGGACGAGGGGTCCTCGACCGCGCAGAAGTAGAAGTTGCGCAGCAGCACCTCGGCGGGGGTCAGGTCGATGCCCTTCCAGGTGCCGTACATCTCGTGGTAGCTGAGCATGTGGTTGAGCCGGTCGACGAGGCCGGGTACCCAGCCGATGCCGCCCTCCGACAGCACGATCTTGATGTCCGGGAACCGGACCGGGATGCGGGAGTAGAGCCAGTCGACGGCGGAGAACATGGAGTACCCGAAGAACAGCACGCCCACGACGTCCGGCGGGGCGTCCGGGGCGGTCGACGGTGACGTGCCCGACGAGCCGATGTGCAGGTTGATGACGGTGCCGGTCTCCTCGCAGGCGCGCATGATCGGGTCCCAGTGCCCGGTGTGCAACGACGGCATGCCGAGCAGGTGGGGTGCCTCGGTGAACGTGACGGCCTTGAAGCCGCGCTCGGCGTTGCGGCGGATCTCCGCAGCGCCGACCTCCGGGTCCAGGAAGTACGGCAGCTGACACGGGATCATCCGGTCGGGGTACGCGCCGGACCACGCCTCGATGTTCCAGTCGTTCCAGGCGCGGGTGGCCGCCAGGGCCAGCTCGGTGTCCTTCGTGGACAGTTGCAGCCGCTGGCCGGCGAAGCCCGGCAGGAACGACGGGAAGCACAGCGAGGCGTACACGCCGCTGAGGTCCATGTCCTTGATGCGTTCGTGGATGTCCCACGAGCCGCGGCGCATGTCGTCGAAGCGGCTCGGCTCCATGCTGTACTCGTCGACGGGCCGGCCGACGACGGCGTTGAAGCCGACGTTCGGGAACTCCTTGCCGTCGTAGATCCAGACGTGGCTGCCGTCCTGCTCGACGACCCTGGGGGCCTGCTCGGCGAACTTCGCCGGCATCCGTCCCTCGAACGCGTCGGGCGGCTCGACGATGTGGTCGTCGACGGAGATGAACGTGTACTTGCGGGGCTGCCGGGGCGGGTCCGGCAGGAACGTCACCTTCGAGCGGTCGGCGACGGTGAACGCCGTGTTCTGCAGTAGCTCGTCGATCGATGCCATGGCGTTGCCTCTCAGACGGTGCCTAGTCCAATACTTCGGGTTCGCGGCGCAGCAGGGAGCGCACGGCGCCGGCCCAGTACACGTCGGTGCCGCGCTCCAGCAGTGACTTCTTCATCCCGTGCCGCAGCCCGGGGGCGATCTGCAGCGGGTCGCGGCCCAGCAGCATCACGTCGTAGGCCAGGCGGCAGGCGCGGTCGATGCTCGCCGAGCGGTACGTCGCCTCCTGGATCGTCGGGGCGGTGACGATGATGCCGTGGCTGGCGAGGATGACCACCGAGCTGTCGCCGATCTGGCGGGCCAGGTCGGCGCCGAGCGCGGCGTCGTCGACCTCGCCGGTGTACTCGTGCACGAGGGCGAGGTCACCGTCGTACATGCATCCGGTCTGGTGCACGATCTGCGGCAGGACACCGATCGCGGCGAGCACGGTGACGTAGTACGGATGGTTGTGCACGACGACCCTGGC
The DNA here is from genome assembly GCF_040676755.1 of Dactylosporangium sp. NPDC049525. Lineage (NCBI taxonomy): Bacteria > Bacillati > Actinomycetota > Actinomycetes > Micromonosporales > Micromonosporaceae > Dactylosporangium > Dactylosporangium sp. NPDC049525. The sequence continues at coordinate 36,868 of NZ_JBFAPO010000029.1, forward strand.
GTCGGGCCGGATCCGGTGCAGTTCGGTGTGGATGTGGATGGCCGGGGTGACGTCCCACCGGCCTTCCAGGACGGTGCCGTCCCGGTCGACCACGCACAGGTCGGACGCGGTCAGCTCCTCCCACCACAGGCCCCACGGGTTGACCCACATGGCGCCTTCGGTGTCGCCGTCCTTGACCATCGTGATGTGCCCGGCGATGTTCTCGCTGAAGCCGCTGTGGCCGAGGATGCGGAACGCGCAGGCCAGGGCCTGCCGTTCGGTGAGGTCGACGCCGATCGGCGGGGTGATGCTCGGGGACCAGGTTGCGGTGCCGCCGTCGCGCATGGGCGCGTCGGCGGGACCGGGCGGTGCTGTCGTGAGTGTCACGGCTCACCTCCAAATCTTTTAGAAGATTAAGAGGTGCCGCACCCAGAAATCAAGCAATCGCTTGGTTGTTTTTCGTCGACCCCCAGCGGCGAGCCGGTTACTTCGCCTTGAGACAGACGACGACCCCCTTGTCGCCCCACCGGTCGCGCCAGAAGTCGGCGTTCGCCTCCGGCCACTGGCGGCAGACCGTTTGGACCGCCTCGGCGTCCACTTCGCTGCGGTCCTCGACCAGGCCGAGCACCGCGTAGCGCGCTTCGGCGGACCCGCAGTCGACGACCTTCACCGACTGCGAGGAGATGCTCTTCAGGCAGTCGCCCGCGTCGACCGTGACCGGGTCGGGGCGACTGAAATACCACGCGCCGCCGAGCACGACGGCGAGCCCGGCCAGCAGCGCGAGCAGGACACGGCGGGCACGGCGCCCGTCGGGCGGGACAGTCACGGCGGCTGCATCGAAGACCATCGAGTACGCATACCAGCGCCGCACGGAGCCGCACAAGGATCGACGCCGGTAAAGGCGGCACTGTCGGCAAACCGTCGCAGTCGTGTCGTTGATCGACGCACGTGATTCTCTGCGGGCGTCCTGTCCTCTCCGCCAGAAGGAGGATCCACATGCGCAGATTGATCGGCGCGCTGCTCATCGCACTGGTCACCACATCCGTGGGGGTTGCCGTGGCCGCCCCGCCAGCCGCCGCGGCCCTGCCCGACGCCCACGCGTTCGTCCTGTGGGGCGGCGCCGCCACCGTCCCGTCGGGGACCTGGCCGCCCGCGACCACCGTCGCCGCCGGCCCGTCCGGCGTCTACACGATCAGGTTCCCCGGTCAGGCCGCCAAGGGCGGCGTCGTGCACGTGACCGCGATCAACACCGGCCCCCGGTTCTGCCAGGCGGTCAAGTGGGGCCCGTCGGGCTCCGACGAGATCGTGGTGGTGCTGTGCTCGCAACCCGGCGGCGTGCTGGCCCCGACGGCGTTCAGCGCGTTCTTCGAGAGCAGTTCCGGCCCGGCCGGGCCGATCAACGGCGAGTTCGGCTACGTCCACTACAACGAGGCCAGCGGCGCCCTGCTCGACCAGTACAACTCCGCCGGCGCGCTCAACACCGTCACGCCGACGCCCGCGGTCGGGGTGTACGAGGTGAAACTGCCCGGGCTGTCGACCGCCGGGCCGATCGACGGCAGCCTCCAGGTCACCGCCGTCAACAGCACCCCCGCCCGGTGCAAGGTCCGCGACTGGACGTCCAACCCCGGCGGTCAGCTCGCCCACGTCGCCTGCTTCACCTCGACCGGCGTGCCGTTCAAGACCAGCTTCACCCTCACGTACCAGTACAACCAGTCGCTGTGGGGCGCCGGCTGGCCGCCGCGGTACTTCGGCTACCTGTGGTTCCGCCCGCCGGTCGGCCCGCCGCCGACGAACTTCAACTCCCAGCTCGGCTTCAACGTCAACACCCTGTCCGGCGCGGGTCTCGGCCTGTCGCTGGTCCAGTTCCCCAGCATCGGTGTGCTGCCGGACAACGTGCAGGTGAGCTCCTACGGCGCCGGTACGGAGTTCTGCAACCTGCTCTACCCGTGGACGCACGTTGGCACCACGCTCGTCGCGCGCGACGTGGCCTGCTACAACACCGGCGGCGCGAGGGCGAACGCCGGCTTCCTGATCAGTGCCAACTCGAACAACTGACCGCTGCGCCCCGATGCCCCGCCGCCGTTACGCCGGCGGCGGGGTGTAGCGGTAGACGGCGAAGACGAAGTCGGGGCAGACGATCTGGCAGGCGGTGCAGCCGGTGCAGCCGTCGTGCAGCTCCGGATACCGGTAGCCCTGCTCGTTGACGGTCGCGGACATGGTCAGCACGTTGGGCGGGCAGGCGGCCAGGCACAGCTCGCAGCCCTTGCAACGGTCGACGTCGATCACGAGGGTCCCACGGCTCACGGATTCGCTCCCTTCAGAACGGCCGCCGCGTCGGTCCACTCGGGACTGTCCACGTCGGATGGTGGGAAGACGCCGCGGCGGCGCAGTGCGGCAATGGCGTTGTCCGCGGTGAGGCGCAGGTGGGCGAGGGCCGCGGCGCCGGCGGCGTCGGGGTCGCCGGAGCGGATGGCGGCATACTCGGCGTGCAGGGCGGCGCGTTCGGCGGGCAGGGCGTCGTCGATGGAGAACCGGGCCGCCGCCGGGACCAGGCCGCTGAACGTGCGCAGCAGCGCCCGCAGGTGGTTGCGGGCGCCGGCGACGTTGACGACCCGGCGGAACTCGCGGGCCAGGGCCTCGAACTCGGCCGGGTCGTCGCAGCCGGCCAGCGACTCGTCGAGCTTGCCGAGGGTCTCCAGGACCGCGGGGTCGCGGCGGGCGGCGACGCGGCGGTTGGTGAGTGCGCTGAGCATGCCGTAGAGCTCGAACGCCTCACGGACCGTGGCGTCGTCGAAGTCGGCGACGAACGCCCGCCGGTAGTGGGCGCGTTCGACCAGGCCGTCGCGTTCGAGCTGGATGAGGCCCTCGCGGACCGGCACCCGGCTCACCCCGAGCCGGTCGGCGATCTCGTCGAGGTCGAGCCGCTGGCCGCTGCGCAGCTTGCCGGCGAACAGCTGGTCGAGCACGTGCGCGGCGACCGCCTCGCTGGTGTTGGCGCGCTGCAGCCGGACCGCGTCGGCGCTGTCGAAGGAGGTCACCGGGTCACCAGCTCGCCGATGCCGTAGGTCTGCTCCATGGTGCCCTGCTGGTAGGAGGGGCCTTCGGCGGTCGGCACGAACCAGCCGGTCGGGCACATGGTGAGGATCTCCACCAGGCTGAAGCCGCCGCCGTCGAGCTGGGTCTGGAACGCCTTGCGCAGCATGCGTTTGGCCTGCAGCACCCCGGCGGCGGTCGACACGGCGCCGCGGGCGACGTAGCCGACGCCCTGCAGCGACGCGACCAGGTCGGCGACCGGGATCGGGTAGCCGTGCACGTCCGGGTCGCGGCCGTCGATGCTGGTCTTGGTGCGCTGGCCGAGGACGGTGGTGGCGGTCTGCTGGCCGCCGGTGTCGCCGAAGACCCCGTTGTTGAGCATCACGCAGGTGATGTTCTCACCGCGGGCGGCGGCGTGCAGCACCTCCTGCAGCCCCTCGTTGGCCATGTCGCCGTCGCCCTGCAGGGTGAACACGGCGACGCCGGGCCGGACCCGTTTGATGCCGGTGGCGCACGCCGGGGCGCGGCCGTGCAGGCACTGCAGGACGTCGACGTCCATGATGCGCACGAAGCTGCCGTAGCAGCCGTGCCCGACGACGCCGATGGTGCGCTGCACGATGTCCAGCTCCTGCAGCACCTCCAGGAGGATGCGCAGGGCGACGGGCTCGCCGCAGCCGGGGCACAGCGAGTGCTCGCCGAGCAGGAGGCTGGGCTTGAAGTCCGCGACCTGTTTGGCGGGGATGACGGGCGGACCTGACGTGTCGATGATCATGTCGCACCTAGGATTCGTTCGCGGATCACGGGGGCGTCGAGCAGCGGGCCGTAGGAGAGCCCGGATTCGGCGATGCTGACCCCGCCGACGAACCGGACCGCGTCACGGTCGGCGGCGTGGATGCGCACGTCGTCGAGCATCTGCCCGGCGTTGAGCTCGAACACCAGGACGTTGCGGGCGCCGGTGGTGGCGCGGCGCAGCGCGGCGCCGGGGAACGGCCAGAGCGTGATCGGCCGGAACCAGCCGATGCGGTGGCCCTCGGCGCGCAGCCCGGCCACGACGTGCTCGACGAACTTCGCCGCGGTGCCGAACGCGACGACGACGGTCTCCGCGTCGTCCACCATGGACTCCTCGTGCCGCTGCTCCTGCGCGGCGATGCGGTCGAACTTGTCCGCGACGGCGCGCCAGTGCCCGTCGGGGCCGGGGCCGGGGTCGTTGGCCTTGCCCATCGCCCAGGTCCAGATCTGGCGGCTGCGGCCGGTGCCGCCGCCGGTGCCGTCCAGGGCCCAGTCCTTGGCCGGCAGCGCGCCGAAGTCGAGCGGCTGGACGTCGACGCCGACGCGGGTCTGGGCCAGGAGCGGGTCGCCGTACAGCATGACCGGCGCGCGGTGCTTGTCGGCGAGGTGGAACAGCAGCTGGGTGTGCTCGACCGCCTCCGGGATGTCCTTCGGGGCGAGGGTGATCGTGCGGTAGTCGCCCCAGCCGCCGCCGCGGGTGGCCTGGAAGTAGTCCTGCTGGTTGCGGGCGAGGTTGAACACGACGAACGGGGTCTCGTTCAGCGCGGCCTCGGCGATCGCCTCCTGCATGAGGGCGATGCCCTGGCCGCACGAGCCGGTCGCGGCGCGGGCGCCGGCCGCGGCGGCGCCGAGGGTCATGTTGACGCCCTCGATCTCGCTCTCCGCGTTGAGGCACACCCCGTCGGCGGCGGGCATTCGCCGCGACATCTCCTCCAGCAGGCCGGTGAACGGCGACATCGGGTAGCCGGTGAAGAACCGGCAGCCGGCGGCGATCGCGGCCTCGGCCATGGCGGCGCCGCCGTCGAGCAGTTCGAGGCTCATGCCGTGACCTCCACCGCGGCGGCGCCGGCGCCGAGCGCCCTGGCATTCGCGGGTGCGTGCTGGCGCCGGTACGGCGGGAGCAGCTCCTCCATCGCGGCCGTCAACGACTCCGGCTCGACCAGGCGCGTCAGGGCGTTGTAGGCGCCGAGCAGCACGAAGCCGGACGCCTGCGGCGCCTCGACCGACTTCGCAGCGGCCATCGCGTCGACCGCGAACACCCGCAGGTCGGCGCGGAACCCGTCGGGGTCGACCAGCGGGGTGTTGGCCACGACGATGCCGCCGGGGCGCAGCCGGTCCTGCACGCCCTCGGTGAAGCGGTGGTGGGCGAAGATCGCGGACCAGGCCGACGGCAGGATCGGCAGGGCGTGCAGCGGGGCGTCGCCGACGACGACGCCGGCCTTGGACGGTCCGCCGCGCATCTCGCCGCCGTAGTCCGCGGCGAGCATCGCATAACGCCCTTCCCGGGTGGCGGCGAGCGCGAGGGTCTTGGCGAGCAGTTGGATGCCCTGCCCGCCGACCCCGGTGACGATGAGCTCCCGCTCCATCCGTGCCTCCCTTGACGAGATTTGAATATTGAATACAAAATCTAACCGCACCGTCAAGCGGTCGAGGAGAGCATGAGATGCGGGCTTTGGTACTGCACGGCTTCGGCGACACGACTGTCGAGGAGGTCCCGGACCCGGTCCCCGGGCCGGGCGAGGTCGTCATCGACGTCGCCTGCGTCCAGCCGAGCGTCACCGAGTGCATGCTCATCGCCGGTGACCCGGTCGCCATGCACGACGTCCTCACGGCCCGGCTCGCCGCCGGCCCGACCCGCTTCGGCGGCCACGAGTTCGCCGGGCTCGTCAGCGCGACCGGAGCCGTCGGCGCGGCCGGGACCGGGTTCGCGGTCGGCACGCGGGTGACCGCGGTGGAGACGGCCGCGTGCGGCACCTGCGCCGCCTGCCGCCGGGACCGTCCCGACGCGTGCCCGTCCCCCGGCGTGCTCGGGTTCACCCGGCCCGGCGCGTTCGCCGAGCGGGTCGCGGTCCCGGCGAAGTCGGTCGTCGCCGTCCCGGACGGGGTCACCGCGTCGCAGGCCGCCGCCGTGCAGCCCCTCGCCGGGGCGCTGCACGGGCACGCGATCGCGGAGGTGCAGCCCGGCGACACCGTGCTGATCCTCGGCGCCGGCGTCATGGGTGTGCTGCACACGCAGGTGGCCCGCCACGGCGGCGCCGGCCAGATCATCGTCACCGGCCGCAGCCCCGCCAAACGACGGCTCGCGCTGCTGACCGGCGCGGACCTGGCCCTCGACGCGGCCGACGACGTCCTCGCCGCGGTCCTGGACGCGACCGACGGCATCGGCGCCGACGTCGTGTTCGAGACGGCCGGCGGCATGCCGAGCGCCGGGCTCGCCGGAACGTCCACGTTGGACCTCGCCGCCCGATGTGTACGCCGGGGCGGGCGGATCGTGATGGTGGCGGTCCTGCCCCGGCAGGCGACCGCCCCGCTGGGCCTGCTGCGGGAACGGTCCGTGGCGCTGCTGCACCCCAGGTCCGGCGCGGGCGGCTACTCCCCCAGCAGCGGCGCGTTCGAGCAGGCGCTGCGCCTGGTGCGCCGCGGCGACGTCGACGTCGACTGCCTGGTGACGCACCGCCTGGACGGCATCGACGCGCTGCCCAAGGCCCTGGAGATCACCCGCGACAAGGCCGCCCACGGCGCGGCCGGCCCCGCCCAGGTCACGGTCGGCGCATGGGACCGCGCATGAGCCTGTTGATCGGCGACATCGTCACCCTGGCCGCACTGACCTCCCCACGGCAGACCGCCGCCACCTTGGGTTCCGAGGCGGTGACGTTCGCGGAGCTGGACGTCGCCGCGAACCGCACCGCGAACGCCCTCGCCGGGCTCGGCGTGCGGACCGGCGACGTCGTGCTGTGGTGTGCCACGCCGACGCTGCGATCCTTGGACGTGTTCGTCGCCTGCGCCCGGCTCGGCGCGGTGTTCGCCCCGCTGAACCCCGCGCTGCCGGAGCACGAACGCGACGCCGTCCGGCGGTACCTCGACCCGAGGCTCGTGCTGTCGGAACAACCGTTCGGCGAGGCGGGAGTCGTACACCACCAGACGCTGGAAAACGGGTCCAGCATTTTCGATCGGCGGCCGGTCGACGACCGTGCGCCGCACATCGTCTACCTGACCAGCGGCAGCACCGGCACCCCCAAGGGCGCCCTGGTCAGCCACCGGGCGAGCTGGCTGCGGGCCGCGCCCGGCGGCGGCACGTTCACCAGCGGCCTGCGCGGGCACGGCGGCGTGGTGTGCACGTTCCCGCTGTACCACTACGGCGGCTGGCACTACGTGATGGAGGCCTGGCAGCACCGCACCGCCGTGCACCTGGTGCGCCGCGCCGACGCCGTCGAGGTGATCGACGTGGTCCAGCGACGGCGGCCGTCGGCGCTGTACTGCATCCCGGCCGTCTGGGAGCGGCTGCTGGACCACGAGCACCGCGCCGCCGACCTGCGCTCGCTGCTGCACGCCGACACCGGCACCTCCAGCGTGGCCGCGGACCTGGTCGAGCGGATCAAGGCCAGGCTGCCCGGCACGACCACGACGATCCTGTACGGCTCCACCGAGGCCGGCCGGATGGCGGCCCTGCACGACTGGGACCTGGCCCGCAAGCCCGGCAGCGTCGGGCGGGCCGCGACCCCGAACGCCCTGTGGCTGGCCGACGACGGCGAGGTCCTCGTCACGGGTCCGGCGCTCATGAACGGCTACCTCGGCGCCGCACCGCTCACCGGCGAGTACCGCTCCGGCGACCTGGGCCGCATCGACGAGGAGGGGTACCTGTTCCTGACCGGCCGCACCCGCGAGGTGATCCGCACCGGCGGCGAGTCCGTCGGGCCGGCCGAGGTCGAGCACGCGCTGCGGGACCTGCCGGGCGTGCTCGACGTCGCCGTCGTCGGCCTGCCCGACGACCGGTGGGGCGAGGTGGTCTGCGCGGTGTTCGTGGTCGCGGACGGCTGCCCGCCGCCGACGGTGCCGCAGGTACGGTCCCATGTGGACGGTCGGCTGGCCGGGTTCAAGGTGCCGCGGCGGGTCGCGACCACGGCGACGATCCCGCGGACCCCGGCGACCGGCCAGATCCAGCGTGGCCGCCTGCGCGACCTGCTCACCGCTTCCCCGGGCGCCAGAACCGGAACTTGAGGCGGCCCGGGAGCGGCACGACCGTCGGGATTGTCGGGTGGGCGACACAGAGGTATCGCCGCGGCGGGCCGGGGTTTCTTCCAGACACGGCCCTGGAACACGCGGCCGTGCCCTCCGCACCCGGCGGACGACCCGACGAACGGATGACCAATGAGTGAGACCATGCGGTTCCGGATCGCCCGTGGCCCACAGCGAGCCAAGCCGGCACGGTCGGCGGTCCTGCGCCTGTTCGGCGACGACCTCGACCCGGACCGGTTGTTCTCCCGCCCCGGTGCCGAGCCGATCGACGGCGGCGACTACCCCGGGCACGCCGTCATCGCGGCCGCGAACGGCTGGATCGGCGACGGCTCGTGCTTCGCCCATCCCGACCGGTCACGGACACCGCATGAGCCGGAGCAACCGGCGAAGCCCCGCCCGTTCACCGCGGTGATCGACTTCGTGCGGCGGCTCGACGAGTGGATCGCCGCCCAGGGCGGCGACCTGGACCCCGACGGGCTCAGGAAGGCGGCGGTCAGGTTCGCGGCGCCGCTCGTCGACGACGACTGCGACGACGCCCAGGTGCTGCGCAGGCTCGTCACCGACGAGCGTTGGCGGTCCGCGTGGGAGTGCCTGGCCCGCAGCTTCTGCGCCGTCCTGGCGGCCGACACCGCCGACAGCGAGGAGGCCTCCCGATCCGCCGCCCGGCTGCAACGGCTCCTGCTCGTCGCCGGGCTCGTCGACGCGCTGGCGGACCCGGCCGCCGGGCCGCTCACCGGCACCGGCGTGCAGCGGCTGCTGCGGGACCGGGTGGTCGTGGTGCCCAGCCCGCCGTTCCCGATCGTCGACGTCGAGTCGCCCACGGCCCGCCGCCGGCGTCAGATCCTGCGCCGCGCGGGCTTCGACGACCTGTGGGTCGTCCGTGAGGAATGGGCCTGCTACCAGCCCAGCGAGATCGCCCACATCGAGAACGTGCTCAAGGGCGAGCGCCGGCAACGCGTCCACCGGCGGATCGACGAGACGGAGACGACGGAGACCACCGAGGTCGAGACCGTCCGCTCCGACCAGCGGGACACCCAGACCACCGACCGGCACGAGCTGACCGACGAGGCCAGCCGCGACACCGCGCTGGCGATCCGGGTGGACGCCCAGGTCGACACCGGCGGGCAGTACGGGCCCACCCGCGTCGAGACCCACGTGGGTGGCAGCCTGGACTGGTCCGTCGAGGAGTCGCGGCGCCATGCCGTCCAGGTGACGTCGGAGAGCATCGAGCGGACCGTCAGCCGCGTCGAGCAGCGCGTCCGGGAGGAACGCGTCCGGCGGTCGCTGACCCGGATCGAGGAGAAGAACCTCCACGAGATCGACAACAGCCACGCGCCGACCGGCGACGTCGTCGGCATGTACCGCTGGGTCGACAAGGTCAAGCGGCTGCAGCTGTTCCGGTACCCGAACCGGTACCTGATGGAGTTCCTGATCCCCGAACCCGCGGCCCTGATCCGCTGGATCGGCAAACAGGACACCGGGCCGGCGCCGAGCATCCCGGCACCCCCGCCGTTCACGACGGACGGCAAGCCGCTGCGCGCCGACGAGGGCAACCTGTTCACGATGTCGTCGTTCGGCGCCGGGGACTACGGGCGGTACGCGGCGCGGTGGCGGGCGCGGGTCGACCCGCCGCCGGAGGACACGACGTGGGTCACCGGTTCGGTTGCCGTGTCCGAGGACGAAGCGAGCCCCGCACCGGCCTCGGTGCCCACGCTCGCGTCCCCGCCCGTCGCCAGCAGCACCCTTGACCTCGTGATCCCGGACGGCTACCAGGCCACCGCGGTGAAGGTCGCCGCGGCGGGCGTGCCGGTCCACGCGGACTGGCTCGACCACCCCGAACAGTGGCAGGGCGACCCGGCGCAGGACGGCTGGGACGACCGCGACGGCTACCACATCATCCGGGCGGAGGTCACCGTCGCCGGCAACACCGTCGCGCTCTACCGCAACGACATCAAGACGGTGGAGCCGGCGCTGAACCAGCCGATGCCACAGTTCGTCGACGCCTGGCTGTCGCAGGAGTCCGCGGTCGTGAACCTGACCGGCGACATCGAACGTGAGGTGTCCGTCGGCGTCACGCTCGCCGGCGCGTACAAGGGAACGGTCTCGGTCGCCCTGCAGTGCGCACCGACCAGGAGCCTGCTGGAGCGGTGGCGGCTGGACACGTACGCGGCGCTGCTGGACGCCCACAGCAGCTGGCAGGCCCAGCATGACAACGAGGTCCGCTCGCTGCGGGCGCGGGCCGGCAGCGTCGTCATCGAAGGGTCCTCGCCGGCCCGCAACCAGGAGGTGATCCGGGAGGAGCTGAAACGACTCGTGATCGAGATGCTGCACGGGCACCGCTTCGCCGGGGTCACCGCCGTCGATCGGGTCCCGGACGGCACCGCCGCCCCGTTCGTCAACCTCGACCAGGCACTCGCGGCGGGGCCGGAGATCCAGTTCCTGGAACAGGTCTTCGAATGGGACAAGCTCACCTACGTGCTGTATCCGTACTACTGGGCGCCGGACGCTGAATGGCCGGCGCTGCAGCCGATCGAGGGCGCCGACGCCGACTACGCGCGGTTCCTGCGGTCCGGTGCCGCCCGGGTGGTGGTCGCCGCCCGGCCCGGCTACGCCAACGCCGTCAACCACTGGCTGTGGTTCGGCCGGCCGTGGGGAGGCGGCGCGGCGCCGGCGCCCGGGCAGGAGGCGTACCTCTCGATCGCGGACGAGATCCGCTCCCTGAACCAGGCACCCGACGACGGTGAGCCGCAGCAGAGCTGGGAGGTGCGCCTGCCGACGACGCTGATCTGGCTCGACCCGGACCCGTCGCTGCCGAAGTACAACGACGCCGTCCGGCTCGACGAGCCCACCGATCCTCAGGCCCGGCTGTGCCGGCCGGCCGGCGACGGGTCGTAGGTCGCCGTGGCCGACACCGCCGCCGTGTTGAGCGAGCCTGAGCGCCATCAGCTCATCGCCGAGGTCCGGCTGGCGTTCTCCTACCAGCGCACGTTCTGGGAGGCCGTCCGCAGCGGCGCCACGCTCGGCGCCGAGGAGGTCCAGGACCAGCGGCTCCTCGCCGCCGAGACGCCACCGGAGGCCAACCCGGCCCTCGACGTGTTCCTGTTCCTGCTGCTGTGGTCGGTGGAGGGTCCGCTCGGCGCGACGATCCTCGCCGGCCTGCAGCAGACGATTGTGGGCAGCCTGCAGCGGCACCTGCGACTGTCCGGCACCGCGTACCGCCGGCTGATCGAGGTCGAGATCGAGGCGGCGAACCCCGCGCTGCGGCAGGCCCGCCGGATCGCGGCCCAGCGGGCGGCGGAGGCGCGGGCGTCCGGCATCCTTCGACGGTCCGAACAGCTCACCTCCGCCGCACGACGGCAGCGGATCGAGGCCGCGCTCAACGCCGGCGAGGCGGCCCAGCAGGAGCTCGCGCAGGCCCTCCGGTCGCGCCAGGCGCCCGGGGCGTGGAGCGCGCAGGTGCTCGCCCGCAGGTCCGGCCTGCGGCAGACGGATCAGGCGCTGCGTGGCGTGCGCCAGCCGGACCTGCCCGAGTATCTCGCGTCGATGCTCAACGTCGCGCAGCAGAAGGAGATCCGGTTCCCGACGCCGCCGGGCCCGGCCGGGCAGTCGGACGGGGTCACCCTGCGGGCCCGGATCGAGAAGCACGCGCTGGAGCTGATCCAGGAGTCCCACCTCCTGCAGGAGTGCTACGAGCTCGGCATCGCCACCGACGCGAACCTGACCGCGGAGCGCGCCGCGGCGGTGTTCGTGGACATCGGCGCCCCGGTCCCGGTCGACGTGGGCACGGTCATCGACCGGTATCAGCTCCTCACGGCGGCGACGATCTGGGCGCAGCTGCTCGACGTCGCCGGGTACCGCGCCCGCCGGGTCGCGGAGGGTGACGCCCGGCGCCGCACGACGCAGCGCCTGCCCGGGGATCCTGTCCCGCCCGGCTATCGGGGCGCCCCGCTCATGATGACGGCTCCCGACCAGCACCGCCGGTATCTGCTGGCCCGGTTCGGCCCGGCGGCGGAGGCGTGGGCCCGGGCGAACCCCGCGCAGGTCTACCTTCCCGGCGGGATGAACCCGGGTCCTGCCACGGCGCAGGAGGTCGAGGGGTACCTCGCGGCCGGGCACGGCGACGCGCCCACCGGGCTCGGCGGCCTGCTGGGCACCGCGCACAACCCCGAGGTGTGGCGCGTCGACCTGGTCGTGCAGTGGCTCAGCGCCGTCGCGGAACAGCTGACCGTGCCCCTGTTGCGCCCACCGTCATGAGCCGCTCCGAACCCGTCGCGGCATGTTCCGGCGGCGCCCGGCGTCCGGCGTCCGCCTCCCGCCGAAGGCCCGGCCGTGGCTCAGGCGCGGAGGCGCTGGCGGAGCTGGGCCTTGGCGACCTTGCCGCCGGAGCCGCGGGGCAGGTCGGCCACGATCTCGAGGCGCTCCGGCCAGTTGTCGCGGGAGACCCCGCGCGCGTCGAGGTGCTTGCGCAGGTCGTCGAGGTCGAGGGTGGTGTCCTCGCGCAGCACCACGAACGCGCAGACCCGCTCGCCGAACGTCGGGTCCGGCGCCGCCACCGCGGCCACCATGGCGACCGCGGGGTGCGAGCCCACGTGGTCCTCGACGGCGGCGGCGCTGATGTTCTTGCCGCCGCGGATGATGAAGTCGGACTTGCGGTCCACGACCCGCAGGTAGCCGTCGGCGTCGATGACGCAGATGTCGCCGGTGAGCATCCAGCCGTCGGCGGTGAACAGCTTCTCGTTGGCGGCCGGGTCGGCGAAGTAGCCCAGGCACGTCGCGGGGCCCGCGCACGCGGCCTGGCCGGGGCCGCCGGCGGCGGTGACGTCGGTGCCGTCCTCGGCGAACAGCCGCACCCGCATCGCGTCGATGACCTTCCCGGCGGTGCGCAGCCGCTGGTCGACGGTGTCGGTGACCGAGGTCCGCGACAGCGCGCCGGTCTCGTTGGAGCCGAAGAACTGCAGCACCTTGGCGCCGGTGCGGCGCTCGAACTCGGCGGCCCGCTCGAACGGCACCGCCTCGCCGCCGGTGAACATGACCCGCAGCGACGACAGGTCCACCTCCTCGGCGACCGGCGAGTTGAGCATCATGATGAACTGGGTGCTGACGCAGCAGACCACGGTGACCCGTTCGCGTTCGATGAGGCGCAGCGCCTCGTCGGCGTTGAAGCGGGGCATGACGACCGTCGGGGCACCCAGCAGCGTCGGGGTGAAGTTCGCGGTCCACTGCGCGAAGCCGTAGGGCGCGGGGATCAGCGTCAGGAACACGTCGTCGGTGCGCAGGTCGCCGCACTCGACGGCGAGCTCGTGGTAGTAGAACCACCGGTCCTGGTTGTGCACCACGCACTTGGGCATGCCGGTGGTGCCGGACGTCGAGTTCAGCAGGTGGATCTCGTCACGGCGCAACTCGTGCGGCGACCTCGGCGCGACCACACCGTCCTCGAGTCGCTGGATTTCGAGGTGTACGGCGATGCCGAGCCCCTCGACGAGGGCGCTGACGGGCTCGCCACGGTGCTGGGACTGGCTGACGAGCGCGGTGGCGCCGCCGACGGTCAGCAGGTGCCGGACCTCCAGGCGGGCGGCCCGCGGCCCGATCGCGACGACGACCATGCCGGCCTTCATCGCGGCGAGGTACACGACGTGCACCTCGACGCCGTCGGGCAGCAGCACGCCGACGCGGGCGCCGCGGGCAAGCCCGGCGTCGGCGAGCCGCCGCGCGAACGCGGTGGACCGGGCGTCGAACTGCGCCCAGGTGAGCCGGTCCTCGCCGGCGACGAACGCGATGCCGTCCGGCTGCGCCGCGGCGTGCCGGCGGACCGTGTCGGGCAGCGTCTCGCCGTCCCGCACGCCGGCGAGCCGGTCGGCGACATAGCGCTCGTGGACGCTGCCGGGCGCCGGCGCGGCGCCGGCTGGGAACACGTCGTGCACGAATACCCCCAAGACTCTACCAAACAAGCGCTTGGTTGTGTCATTCTGTTCCCGGCCCTTCGAGCATGTCAAGGTAGGGAGCGCGCGTGCCGGACCTCTGGACAGCCCCCGCCGGCACCCCGGCGGACCTCACCGTCCTGCCACTGCTGCCGATCCCGGCGGGCGCCCACGTGGAGCAGCTCATCTGGCACGGCGACCCGGCCGGCGCAGGGACCGCCCCGCTGCGGCTGGTCTCGTTCGACGGCGGCCCCAGCGGCCGGGTGGTGACCCTGCGGCTGCTGCGCGGCGAGCGGCTGGTCGCCGACCTCCGCGTCCGCCACGGCGCCCCCCGCGACGAGTCACCACACCGGCTGCTGCGCACCGACCTCGCCCCCGGCGTCTCCTGCACCCGCGCCTTCACGGTCACCGCCGGCCAGACGACCGACCACGTCCCGGACGCCGAGCCGGTGCTGAGCACCCCGGCGCTGATCGCCTGCCTCGAGGACACCGCCGCCGACGCGCTGCGCCCGCACTTCGCCCCGGCGACCGCGTCGCTGGGCACCTGGATCGGCGTGCGGCACACCGGCCCGGCCCGCATCGGCGAGCAGTTCCTGGTGACCGCCGTCATCGCCGACATCCGCGGCCGTCGCTACCTCTTCGACGTGCACGCCACCGTCGACGGCCGCCGCATCGGCGACGGCCAGGTCGCCCAGACCCTCATCGGCCACTGACCCGACCCCGCCCGCCGATCACCGCGCGGCGCACCCACGTCCCACCGGCGACCCGCACTGACCGGAGCACGATCCGGGCGCGGCTACCAGCGCCAGGTCAGCAGAACCAGCCGTCCTGGACCCAGCCGCGGCGGTTGATGTGGCCGTAGGCGAAGCCGTAGATGTAACCGCCGCTGCGGGGGCCTTCCACGAGGAACGTCTGCCCCTTGGACAGCGTGCCCATCCAGGCGCCGTTGGGCTGGGTGCGGACGAACAGGTCGGTGGCGCACACGGTCTCCCGCACACCGATCCTGCCGTCCGCCGCATACGCGGTCGCCGGCACGGCCACCAGCGCGGCGGCTGCGGCGGCCACGACGGCGACCTGCCGGAGCATCACCATGAGTCGTAACCGCCGATGCACTCGATGCGGACGTAGCCCCAGTCGTTCGGGCCGAAGTCGAACGTCGCCGCCCAGCCGTTGTAGACCGGGTGGGCGCCCGGCGTGTGACCGATCTTGTTGCCGGCGCCGAGGACCCGTTTGAGGCCGTACGGTCCGGCGGCGGAGTCGTAGTTCGCGTAGAAACTCGCGCTCTGGCACGTGACGACGGCGTGCCGGGGCACGACCGGGTCGGCGAGGGCGGCGGTCGCCGGCAGCACCGCGAAGGCGGCGCCGGCCGCGAGCGTGGCAGTCGCCGCACGCCATCGGACAGGACGCATACGAAACCCCCGACTCGAACCCCACCGAATCCGCACATTGACGCCTATGAGCGCCTAGCGTACCAGGCGGCGAACGATCGGATGGCCTGGTCGGCGGCGTCGGTGGTGCCGGCGGCCATCTGGAACGTGTGCAGCTGCCCCTCGAACACCTCCAGGTCCGACTCGACGCCCGTCTTGCCGGCGATGGCGTGCAGGGCGCGGCTGTCGTCGAGCAGCGCCTCGTCCCCGCCCACCTGGATCTTCATCGGCGGCAGGCCGGTCAGGTCGGCCTGCAGCAGGTCGATGCCGGGGTCCGTGGCGCTCGCCGGTCCGAGGAACCCCGCCGCGAGGCCGTCCACAATCTCCTTGGCGAAGAACGGGTCGGTCGCGGCGTTCGTCCGGTAGCTCGCTCCGCTCTGGGTCAGGTCCACCAACGGCGAGATGAGCAGCAGCGCGGCCGGCAGGGGCAGGCCCCGGTCGCGGGCGCGCACGGCCAGCGACACCGCGAGCCACGCACCGCAGGAGTCACCGGCCAGCACGAGCCGGGCCGGGTCGGTTCCCTGCTCGAGCAGCCACGTGTACGCACGGGTGACCTGGTCCAGCTGCTCCGGGTGCACGTGTTCGGGGGCGTACGAATAGGTCACCAGCAGCGCCCGGGTGCCGGTCGCGGCCGCCAGGTGGCCGGCCAGCTTGCGGTGCGTCCAGACGCTGCCGCTGACGAACCCGCCGCCGTGGATGTACATCATGACCGCCCCGTCGGCCGTCTCGCGCGGCTCCACCCACAGCGCCGGCGCACCGCCCGCGTCGGTCTCCCGGTGCTCGACCCCGGCCGGCTCCGCCGTCAGTGACTCCCACGGCTCCGCCGCGTCGGGCACGCCCTGCCACTGCAGCCGGGACAGGGCCCAGTGCCGACGGACCGGATCGTCCTCACGCATCGCGTTCCTCCCATCACCTGCGTCGCCCGCTGCGGCGCTGGTACGGTACTGACCGTCGCCCGGCCCGAAAGGCATCGGTCCCACCGGCGATTCCTTTCGCAGCCGGCCAGGGTCTACATGGACATGACGACCGCCCACCGCACCGCCACGCTGACCGACCAGTTCGAGCGCGAACGCCGCGGCCTGCTCGCGCACAGCTACCGCATGCTCGGCTCGTGGGACGAGGCCGAGGACGCCGTCCAGGAGGCGTATCTGCGGGCGTTCCGGGCCTGGCCGGCGTTCGAGGAACGCTCGTCGGTGCGGGTGTGGCTCTACCGGATCGTCACCAACGCCTGCCTGACCGCGCTGACCGGCCGGAGCCGGCGGGCGCTGCCGTCGGGGCTCGCGACGGACCCTGCGGAGTCCGGGCCGTGGATCCAGCCGATCCCGACGGCGCTCGTCGCCGCGGACCCGGCGACCGAGGTCGTGGCCCGCGAAGGGGTGCGGCTCGCGTTCGTCGCAGGGCTGCAGTTCCTGCCCGCCCGGCAGCGGGCCGTGCTGCTGCTGCGGGAGGTCCTCGCGTTCCCGGCCGCCGACGTGGCCCGGATGCTGGACATCAGCGTGCCGGCGGTCAAGAGCGCTCTGCAGCGTGCCCGGGCCCGGCTGGCCGAGGTGGCGCCGTCACCGGAGCGGATCACCGAGCCGTCCGACCCGCGCACCCGGGAGTTGCTCGACCTGTACATGGCGGCCTGGGAGAACGCCGATCCGGCCGCGTTCGAACGGGTGCTGCGCACCGACGCGGTGCTCGAGCTGCTGCCGTCCGGCGTCCGGGCCGACGGCAACGCCGCGTGCATCGCCGTCGCCGCGCCGTCGATGGACACCCCGGGCGCGTGGCGGATGGAGCCGACCAGCGCCAACGGCCAACCCGCCGCGCTGGTGTGGTGGCACGGCGAACCCGCCGGCGTCGCCGTGCTGACCCCGGCGGTGGACGGGATCGCGGTCGTCTCCGTCTTCGCCGACCCGGACCTGGTGGCCCGCTTCACCGCCGCCCGGTGACGCGCCGGTCGGCGGGCACGGCCCACCACTGGTCCGGACGGTCGACGACGGCGGCGGCCAGGCCCTCGTCCTCGACGCGGGCGAGGCGCAGCAGGAACGCCGCGATGCCGGCGGAGCCCTGCATCCAGCTGGTGCCGGGCGGCAGCAGCGGCGGGTCCTGGCGGTGCTCGACGAACCGCCAGCAGGCGCCGGTCTCGTCGCGGATCGCGCGGTCGGCGAGGGCGTCGGCCATCGCCCGTGCGCCGTCAAGGTACGGCGCCGGGTCGGGGGCGTCCTGGGCGGCGTCGAGGAGGATGTCGCCGACGCCCGCGGTGCCGCAGCAGCGGCCGTCGTTGTCCCAGAAGCCCGGGCGCAGCCGGGCCGGGAGGCCGGAGGTGAGGACCGAGTGCAGACAGCGGTGGCGCAGCTCGCCGACCGGGTGACCGCCGACCTCCTGCACCCCGGCGAGGGCGAGGGCGGGGAACAGCTGCGAGGTCCCCGCCGGTCCGTGGCACCAGTTGTACGTGACCGGCTCGACCTCGCGCTGCGACGGCGGCGACGTGTGCGGCACGACGAACCCGTCGCCGGACAGGTCGGCCACGGCGAGGAGGTGGTCGGCGCCGCGGCGCGCGGCCTCGACGAAGTCCGCGCGGTCCAGCGCCCGCCCGGCGACCGCGAGGGCGGCCGCCACCCCGGCGGTGCCGTGCGAGAAGTTCGGGGTGCTGGAGCGGTGGCCGGGCCACATCCGCCAGTCCAGGCCAGCTTCCGTCGGCTCGGCGACGGCCAGCAGCGCCTCGCCGCCGGTCGTCATGATCTCCTCGGCCCGGTCGCCGCCGGCCCACACCGCGGCGTGCACGACCCCGGCGCTGCCCATGACCACGTCGGTCGACGGCTCGCGGCTGTCGGACCGCATCGTGGTCGGCCATCCGGCGGGGGTACGCAGCTCCGCGAGGCGCTCCAGCGCAACGCCTTCGCGTCCCGGCGCGAGCAGCCGGAGCGCGGTGACGTCTCCGGCCAGGCCGTCGTAGAGCGAGGGCTCGACGCGCGTCCCGGCCTGCGCCGCCAGCCGCTCGACGATCCCGTCGGCGAGCGCCGTCTCCGCCGCGGTCAGTGGGCGGTGCCGGCGGAGCTCGGCGAGGACCGGCGCGAGACCGGCGACACCGTCGTAGAAGCAGTCGCGGGCGCTCGCCGGTTTCGGTTCGCCGTCGGTGACCCGCTCGGTCAGCCACGGGCCGCCCTCGTCGTGGTGCACGTGGCCGAGCGTCCACGCCCAGGCCGCCTCCCCCAGCTCCCGGTACGTCGCAGCGTTGCCCATCCCGCCACGCTATCGCGGCGGGTGCTGCGCCAACGCGTCGAGTGCCGCGCGCAGCTGGGACCGGCCGGTGACGCCGAGTTTCGGATAGACGCGGTACAGGTGGGAGCTGACCGTGCGGTGCGACACGAACAGCCGCTGCCCGATCTCGCGGTTGCTGAGCCCGGCCGCGGCCAGCATCGCCGTCTGCAGCTCCTGCGCCGTCAACTGCTCACGTGACGGCAACGCCCGGCCCGCGCTCTCCTCACCGGCCGCCCGCAACTCCTCCCGCGCCAGCCGCCCCCACGCCGCGGCACCGAGCACATCGAAACCGTCCCGAGCCGACCGCAATGGCACCCGCGACTCCAGGATCCGCTTGCGCCGCCGCAACCACGCCCCGTACGCGAGATCCAGCCGCGCCCGATGCACCGGCCACACGCTCAGGTCCATCGCCAGGGCATCCTCGAACGCCGGGCCGGCATCGTCCTCCGGGGCCAGCACGGCGTTGGCGTAGGCGAGCGAACGGTGCAGCATCGGGGACGGAAACCGGGACGCGCGCCGCGTGGCCCGCCCGATGATGGCTTCCACGGCGTCCTGGCGGCCCGATCGGACCGCGGCGTCGGCAAGGTCCGGCAGCGCCCATCCCGACATGTCGAGGTGAAACCTCGCATCGTCCGGGTCGAAGACCCGGCTGAGCGTGTCGAGCGCCTCGTCGTGCCGGCCGGCGGCGTTCGCCGCGACGCCGCGGGCGTGCTGGGCGGCCGCCGCGGCGAACCGCACACCCACGACGAGCGGGCTGGCCAGCACGGCGTCGGCGAGCTGGAAGGCGGCACCGCTGTTGCCGCACATCGCCTGGTGCAGCGCCTGGCTGGCCCGGGCCGCGACGACCCAGAAGTGGTCGCCGGTCTCCTCCGCGAGGGTTTCCGCCTCCTGCAGGTCCGCCCGGACCGCCGGCCACCTGCCCAGCCAGAGCCGGATGAAGCCGGTGGATGACAGGCTGCGGGCCAGCAGCGCCGCCCGGCCCTGCGACCGGTACCCCGCGGCCGCGGTGCCCAGGAACGACGACGCGGTGACGAAGTCGCCGAGGACCAGCGCCGCCCCGCCGAGCAAACACATGCCGTCGATGTCGGTGCGGTCCGGGACGAGCGACGGCAGCTGCCGCAGGACCCCGGCGCCGAGCACGTCCGGCTGGGCGTAGGCGGCGATGGCAAGGGTCCTGGGGTCGCTCGCGGCGAGGCCGAGCTTGTCGAGGACGGCGGTGATCCGCCCGCCGATGTCCGACGGCAGGCTCGCCCACCAGCAGCGCGAGGCGGCCCGCCAGCACAGCGCGGCCGCGAGGTCCGTGTCCCCGGCCGCGTGCGCCGCCACGGCGAGGTCGCACAGCGCGTCGATGCGGCCGGTGTCGCGCACGTCGCCGGGCTCGACGACGTCGCTGACCAGCGCCAGCCGGCCCCGGTCGGCGGCGTCGCCCTGCGCGGGGTCGGCCTTGCCGACCAGATGCACCGCGGTGTCACGGTCGTGCAGTTGCGCGGCGATCTCCGCGGCCCGCAGCAGCAACGACGACCGTCGCGCCGCGGCGCCGGTGAGCTCCGCGGCGCGGTCCAGGTCGGTGATGGCCACGCCCGGCGCGCCGCGTTCCAGCGCGCGCCCGGCGGCCGCCTCCAGGTCTGCGCTGACGTCCTCGTCCGGTCCGAGCGTCGCGGCGCTGCGGTGCCACGCCCGCCGGTCCGGGTCACCGGCGAACGCGTCGGCCAGGACTGCGTGGATCGTCAGCCGGGCGAAGTCATCGACGCGGCGGTACACGGCCGAACGCACCAGCGGGTGCCGGAACCGCAGTCGGCGCGAGTAGATCTCCAGCAGCCCGGCGTCGATCGCCGGCTGAACGCTGTCAGCGGCGACCGCGGCCCCGGTCAGCGTCCCGGCGGCGGCAAGCAACACCGGTAACGCGCAACTGGTGTCGGCGGAGAACGCGGCGACCACCGCACGGGTCGCCGCGGGCAGCTGCGCGAACCGGTCCGCGAACGCGCTCTCCAGGCGTTCGTTGAGCGGCAGCGACTCGGCCAGGTCGTCGGGGGTGCCGGCCGCGACGCACCAGGGCAGCTCGACGAGAGCGAGGGGGTTGCCCGCCGCCTCGGCCAGGATTCGCTCGCGCAGCCCCGCCGGGAGGTCCGGAGCGCAGTCGTGCAGCACCCGCCGCGCGGCGTCGTCGCCGAGCTCGCCGAGGTGCAGCTGGCCGATGCCGGTCCCGGCGAGCACGTGCGGATACTGGGCGCGGGCAGCCATGACCGCGGCGATCGGCTCGACGGTGATCCGCCGCGCGACGAAGACGAGCACGTCGAGGGTCTCCGGGTCCAGCCAGTGCGCGTCCTCGGCCAGGATCAGCAGTGGGGTGCCGGCGGCCCGGTCGCCGAGCAGCTCCAGCACCGCGAGCCCGATGGTGAACAGGTCGGGTCGGGCGCCCTGTCGGCCGAACGCGCTACGCAGGGTCTGCTCCAGGTGCGGGGTGAGTGACCGCAGGTTGTCCAGCAGCGGGGCCAGGAGCTGGTGCAGCCCGGCGAACGGCAGCGCCGACTCCGCCTCCGCGCCGTTGGTGGCCAGCACCGCCATCCCGGCCTCGGTGGCGTACCGGCGGGCGGCGGTGAGCAGCACGGTCTTGCCGATCCCGGCGTGGCCCCGCACGACGAGTGCCGCACCGCGGTTGGCCCGCGCGTCGAGCAGCAGGCGCTCGATGGCGGCCAGTTCGCCGTCCCTGCCGTGGATCACCTGCTGGCTGACGCCCGGCTCCAGCATGGACGCGACGACCTCCTTCAGCGGCGACGGTGATGCTTCGCCCCCGCAGCCTCCGTCCGGGGTGCCGGGCTTTGGACCACGTGGTGCTCGTAGTCCTCAGGACGCGTCGCCATGGGCCGTGTCTCCGAAGCGGGCCGCGAGCTGCCGGCGGGAGGTGATGGCGAGCTTCTGGAAGACCTTGCGCAGGTGGTAGTCGACGGTGTTGGCGCTGATGAACAGCATGGCGCCGACCTCCGCGTTGGTGTTGCCGGTCGCGGCGAGCCGGGCAACGGCCATCTCCTGCGGGGTCAGACCGTGTCCCGCCCCGGCCGGGCCGGCCGGCCGTTCGCCGGTGGCCTCCAGCTCACCGCGGGCGCGCTGTGCGAACGCGGGTGCGTCGCCGTCGTCGAAGAGCACCAACGCCCGCCGCAGCTGCTCGCGGGCGTCCTTGCGCCGCCGCATCCGGCGCAGCCACTCGCCGTAGAGCAGGTGGGCCCGGCCCAGCTCGATCGCCAGGACCGTCGGCGCGAACGTGGCGATCGCCGCGGTGTAGTGGGCCTCGGCCAGCTCGTCGGCGGACACGAGGGCCCGGGAACGGTGGGCCACGCCACGCGCCCAGGCGGCGCCGCTGGCCGACGCGAACGCCTCCAGTCTCGTCGCGAACGCCTCGGCCTGCGCGACCTGCCCCGCCCGTGCGGCCGCCTCGACGAAGTCCGGGTAGTCCAGCGGTGTCGCCTGCAGGAACGGCTCGTCGACGAGCGGCTTGAGCCGCACGTACGCGGCGCGGTAGTGCCCGGCGGCGAGGTCCTGGGCCGCGAGGGCGCCGACCCCGGACGCGTACACCGCGCCGAAGCCGGTGGCCCGGGCCTGTTCGATGATCGCCTCGACCTGCGAGCGCGGGTGGCCCGACCAGGTCAGCAGCGCGACGTTGACGATGCTGCCGGCGTCGTTGCCCATCGCCCGGCGCAGCTCGCGGGCCTGATCGGCGTGCCGCTGCGCCGCCCGCGGCGTCTCGGTACGCAAGGCGCTCAGCGACCGCAGCCACAGGATCGAGTCGAGCAGGTAGACCGAGCCCAGGTCCCGCGCGGCCGCCTCGGTGCGCTGCAGGCAGCGGCGCATCGCCGTCTCGTCCCACAGGGCGGCCGTCACCGCCACCCCGATCGGACCGAACCGCAGCAGGTCGGCCGGACCGGTCCCGTCGAGGGCCGCGACGGCGGCGCGCAGCGCGGGCACAGCCTCCGGGTAGGGCCGCAGCACGTACGTGCCCAGCGCCCGCAGGATCGTGCCGGCCACGCCGTCCCGCAGCGCGGCACCGGCCATCAGACGGTGGCCCAGCTCGGTCAGCGGCACCGCCGTGCCCAGCCGGTCGACGGTGACCGCGTGCCCGAACGCCTTGATCAACGCGTGCTGCTCCGCCGCCGGGTCCAGCCCATGGAACGCGCCGGCCGCTGCGATCATGTCCGCCGGGCTGCGCAGGACGGTGGGGTCCGCGGTGAGGAAGGCGTGGTTGACCCGGACCGTGATCAGCCGGCCACGGCCGGCCGGGTCCAGTGTCGCCTCGTCGACCTCACCCATCAGGCTGTCGGCGAGGCCGGCGGCGCCGGCGGTCATCGCCGCCTCGGCCGCCATGACGAGCCGGCCGTCCTTGACCGGCCCCGGCGGGGTCAGCCCGGACGCCTGCGTCAGCAGGCTGGCCCGCGATCTGAACCCGCCGCGCTGCCCTGCCCGGTTGGCGACCGCTTCGAGCCGGTCGGCCACGTCGGCGTCCGGGCCGACGGTCGCTTTCGCGGCGTGCCAGGCGGCGAGTTCGGCCAGCGCCAGGCCGTCCGCGGCGGCCGACAGCGCCTGATGGGTCCGGCGGCGTTCGGGGCCGGTGGCCCCGGCATAGGTCGCCGACCGCACCAACGGGTGCCGGAACCGCACGGTGGCGCCGAGCTCCACCAGGCCGGCCGCGTCCGGTTCGTCGCCGGCGACGTGCGCGAGTCCGAGCCGGGCGGCGGCGGCCCGGATCAGTGCCACGTCGCCGGTCGGGTCGGCGGCGGCGAGCAGCAGCCACCGTTGCAGGTCGGCTGCCGCGCGGCGGACCTGCCGCAGGTAGAACGCCTCCAGCCGGCGGCCGACCGGGACCGGTTCGTCGAAGACGCCGGTCCCGGTGAGTTCCCGGACGGTCAGCTCGTTCGCCAGGTCGACCAGCGCGAGGGGGTTCCCGCCGGTCGCCTCCACGATCCGTGCGGCGGTCACCGGATCGACGGGCGTGCCCAGCACGGATGCCAGCAGCCGCGCCGCGGGTTCGGCGGGCAGGCCGGTCAGCCGCAGCGATCCCACGCCGGCCAACCGGCCGGTCACGGCCGGGTCGTCGCGGGCCGCGAGGAGCAGCGCGACGGACTCGGCCTCCAGGCGCCGCGCCACCACGGCGAGGGCGTCCAACGACTCAGCGTCGAGCAGGTGGGCGTCGTCGACGGCGCAGACGACGGGCTGCACCGACCCGGCGGCGGCGAGCAGGCCCAGGACGCCGAGCCCGACGAGGAACCGGTCGGGCGGCGGTCCGTCCTCGCCGCACGCGACGCTCAATGCGGTCTGCTGCCGTCGCGGCAGGGTCCCGACGTGCTCACGCAGCGCGATCACCAGGCGGTGGACCGCGGCGAACGGCATCGTCGACTCCGCCTCGTAGCCGTTCAGGCGCAGGACCTGGAACCCGATCGGACCGGCGACGGCGGCCTCCATGAGGGCGGTCTTGCCGATGCCCGCGTCGCCGGTGACGAGCAGTGCCGCGCCGCGCCGGTCGCGGGCCGACCGCAGCAGCGCGGCGACCAGCTGCTGCTCGGTGTCCCGGCCGACGAGCGGACCCGCGGCGGGCCCGGGCGGGACCACGTCAGTCACCACGTGCGACGGCGGCGTGCACCACGTGGTGCACGCCGCTCACCGCCTGCTCCCCCTGCATCAGCGCATCATGCCATCGGGGCCCTCACCCGGTCGTCATCTGGCGTGGCGCAGGGCCCAGTCCAGGGCATGGTCGGCGATGTCCTGCCAGCCGGCCTGCGCGGGCAGCAGATGTGCGTAGCCTTCGTACTCCTTGATCTCGGTGATGAGACCGTCGGCCTTGTAATGCTTGGCGTTGGAACGCTGGACGCTCGGCGGCATGATGTGATCGACCGAGCCGGAGATGAACAGCAGCGGGACCCGGGCCGCATTGTGGTAGTTGACGGCGATGTCCTGCGGACCGGGGATGAAGTTCGCCAGGACGCTGTCCCACAGGATGCCGCCGGACGCCGGGATGGCGTAGCGCTCGTACAGCCGCTTCGACTCCTCGGGGGTGAACGTGTTGGTGAACGCGTACGTCCACTGCTCCAGGGTCAGCGGGACCGCCCGGTGCCGGTTCGCCGGGCTCTTCAGCACCGGGAACGTGGAGCGGATCTGCGACAGCGGCGTCACCTTCACGCCCTCGGTCGGCGCGGAGTTCAGCGCGACGGCCGACGCACCCAGGCCGCGGTCGATGAGGACCTGGGTGAACGCGCCGCCGGCGGAGTGGCCCATGATGATCGGCGGGGTGGGCAGGGCTTTGACGACGCCGATGAGGTGGTCGATGACCTCGTGGGCGGTGAGCTTCTCGATGACGGACGGGTCGGCGTTGAGTGCCTCGACCTCGACCTCGAAACCGGGGTAGGCGGGCGCGACGACCCGGAAGCCCTTCTGCTCGTAGTGCGTGATCCAGTCCTCCCAGCTGCGCGGGGTGACCCAGAAGCCGTGGACGAGGACGATCGTGTCGGGTGCCATGTGTCTCAGCCCTTCAGGAGTTCGAGGAGGTCCGCACCCAGCCGGTCCTGGTGGGTGCCGGTGGTGGTGCCGTACAGGACGCGGCCGTCTCAGCGGGCGGCGTGCTTGATGACGTCGGCGGTGACCCGCGGCTGCGAGATCATCGCGACGTGCGACGCGTTGACCTCGGTGACCCGGGCACCGGCCCGCTGGGCCATGAACCGCTGCGCGGCGGCGGGGATCAGGTTGTCGTTGCGCGCCACCAGGTACCAGGAGGGAACGGTCTTCCAGGCCGGCGCGCCGGAGGGCTCCCGCAGGGTGTGCACGTCGCCAGGCCGCTGCGTCGCGGCCATCAGGTCGGTGGTCGAGCGGGGCAGGTCCCCGGCGAACACGTCACGGAACACGTCGGTCTTGACGTAGCCGTCGACGCTGCCGACGCCGTCGGCGGTCGGGTAGGGCCGGAAGTCCAGCGCGGCCTCGCCGAGCTTGCTGCCCGGGTACTTCAGCTGCAGCCCCTGCAGCGTCTCGCCCTGGTCGGGCGCGAACGCCGCCACATAGACGAGTGCCTGGACGTTCGGGTTGCCCAGCGCCGCGTTCGTGATGACCATCCCGCCGTAGGAGTGGGCGACGAGGACCAGCGGGCCGGGCACTGTGGCCAGGATGCTCGCCAGGTACGCCGAGTCCGCGGAGACACTGCGCAGCGGGTTGGCCGGGGCGAGCACCGGGTAGCCGTCGCGCTGCAGGATGCGGGCGACGTCGTTCCAGCCGGACGCGTCGGCGAACGCGCCGTGCACGAGCACCACGGTCGGTTTCGTCCTGACCGGCGGGCGGGTCTGCGCCTCGGCCGCCGGTGCCCCGACGAGGGCTCCGGTGGCCAGCGCCGCGGATGCGGTGATGAGTGTCCGGCGGGTGGTCGGCATGATGTGGTTCCCCTCAGCGTCGCTTGGTGTTGGCCACCACGCTGCGGGAACGAGCACCGCGGATGCATCAGTAGGTTGACGGTCGTGCCGAGTTACGTATCGCTGAGGTGCCGCCCGGCCCATTCGCTCCCCGTAGTCGGCCGGCACCGCGATCGAGCGGGACTACACCGTGCCGGCGGGGCGCAGCGGGAGCCAGTGCAGGCGCTCGCCGAGGGAGTCGGGGGCGGCGGCGAATGCGCGCTCGACCGCGTCGCGACCCTGGCTGAAGTGCGACCAGCCCTCGTAGTGCACGGGGATGATGGTGCGCGGCTGGACCAGCGTGCACAGCTGCACGGCCTCGTCGGCGGTGAGGCTGTAGTGCAGGGGTCCGGTGAGCGGGAACCGGACCGCGCCGAGGTGCAGCACCATCGTGTCGACGGTCATGCGCTGCGGCACCTGCCGCACGCCGTGGAAGAGGACCGTGTCGCCGGTGATCCACAGGACGCCGTGCTCCTGGCCCGGCCACCGCAGCGCGAACCCGACGACCGGTCCGGCGATCGGCCGGCTCAGCGGCGGCCCGTGCCGGCACGGGGTGGCGGTGACCGTGATCCGCGGCCGGTCGGGGGCGTCCAGGACGGTCTCGTCCCAGGGGCGCAGGCCGCGCGCCTCGCGCGTGGTGCGGCCGAGCCGGCGGGCCCCGGCCCGGGTGGTGACGACGACCGGCGCCCCGCCGAGCAGGGCGCGGCCGCGGTCGTCGAGGTTGTCGGCGTGGTGCTCGTGGCTCAGCAGCACCACGTCGACCGGACCGAGCTCGTCCGGTCCGACGGTGGGGCCGGACCGCTTGCGGGAGCTGGTGCCCCAGCCGAAGGAGTACCGGCGGCCCGGCGGGTCGAAGGTCGGGTCGGTGAGGATGCGCCAGCCGGCCACCTCGATGAGGACCGTCGGGCCCCCGATGTGCGTCACGCGTACGTCCTTCAACGGCGTCGTCCTCACCTCGCGTCGGCGTTGCACCCGACATTGCACGCCCGCGGGGCGGAACGCATCCGTCGGTTGACTGCGTCAGCCGGTGAAACGTTGGGCCGCGTCCTTGCGCAGCGCGGCCTTGTCGACCTTGCCGCCGGTGCCGAGGGGTAGTGACGGCAGGGTGACCAGGTACTCGGGCCAGTTCTGCTTCGACACGCCGGTCGCGTCCAGGTGCGTGCGCAGCGTGTCGAGGGTCAGCGGCGAGCGGGTGACGACGTAGGCGCAGACCCGTTCGCCGAGGACGGGGTCGGCGACGGCGACGACGGCGGCCTGCGCGACCGCGGGGTGGCCGCCGACCGCCTCCTCGACGACCAGGGCGCTGACGTTGTGGCCGCCGCGGATGATGAAGTCCGCGATCCGGCCGGTGATGGACAGGTAGCCGTCGGCGTCGACGGTGGCGACGTCGCCGGTGAGCAGCCAGCCGTCGGGGCGGAACAGGGCGGCGTTCGCGGCGTCGTCGTCGAGGTAGCCGGGGGTGCAGCCGGGCCCGCTCGCCGCCACCTGGCCGGGTCCGCCTGGGACGTCGGCGCCCTCGGCCAGGAGCCGCAGGCGCGCGCCGGGGATCGGACGGCCGGCGGTGGTCAGGCGGGCGACCTGCGGATCGTCCACGGTGGTCACCGACAGGGGGCCGGCCTCGTTGGAGCCGTAGAACTGCAGCACCGCGCAGCCGGTCCGCTCCTCGAACTCGCGGGCCCGGGCAACCGGGACCCGTTCCCCGCCGGTGAACATGACCCGCAGCGACGACAGGTCCGTGGTGGCGAACGCCGGAGAGTTCAGCAGCATGATGAACTGGGCGGTGACGGCGCACAGCACGGTGACCCGGTGCTCCTCGATGAGCCGGAGGGTCTCGGCGGCGTCGAACTCGGCGGTGAGCACGGTCGGGTAGCCGTACATGGCGGGCACAACGTGGGCGCTCCACAGGCCGAAGCCGTACGGTGCGGGCAGCACGCTGGCAAAGACCTCGTGGTCGCCGAAGTTGCCGGCGGCGTGGGCGAGGGGCCCGAAGTACTTGCGGTTGTTCATCGTCTGCCGGACGCATTTCGGCAGCCCGGTGGTGCCGGACGTGGAGTTGACGAAGAACAGGTCGTCCGCGCCGAGCCCGGGCCCGGCATGCGCAGCAAGAGGCAGTGCGTCCAGGTCGAGCACCACGTGCCTGGGCGCGCCGCAGCGCGCCGCGATCGAGGCGCCGGGGCGGCCGCGGTGCGACGGGGCGGTGGCGAGCCCGGCCGCGCCGGTCTTCGCCAGGAGGTGGGTGATCTCGGCGTCGCCGGCGCGCGGGCCGATGCCGACGGTGACCAGGCCGGCCTTCTGCGCGGCGAGGTAGGCGACGTGGGTGAGCGCGCCGCCGGTGAGCAGGACGGCGAGCCGGTCCCCCGGCACGAACCCGGCGTCCACATAGGACCGGGCCAGGCGGGACGACAGCGCGTCGTAGTCGCCCCAGGTGAAGGTGCCCTCGGGCGCGACGAACGCGACCTTCGCCGGGTCGTTGCGGGCGACGAGCGCGGCGATCGTGTCGGCGGTCCAGTCGCCGGCGGCGTGGTGGGCGGCGACGACGTCCGGTGGGTACTCAGACACCGGCGCCCCCGTCGAGGCGGAGCACGGCACCGGTGGCGAAGCGCGCCTCGGCCGAGCCCAGGTACGCGATGGCGGCGGCGACCTCGGCCGGGTCGGCGACCGGCGGGTCGAGCAGCGCCCGGGCGTGCCCGGCCAGCCGCGGGTCCTGGTCCGGCGCGGGCACCAGGTCCCGCTTCAGCGGGGTGTCGACGGAGCCGGGGCAGACGCAGGCGACCCGCACCCCGTCCGGCGCGTACTCCACGGCGAGAGCCCGGGTGAGCGCGACGACCCCGCCCTTCGCGGCGGAGTACGCGGCGCTGTACCGCCAGCCGCGCACCCCGGCGAGCGACGCGACGTTGACGATCGCGCCGCCCGCGGCGATCAGGTGCGGCAGCGCGGCCCGGCAGGCGAGGAACGTGCCGGTGAGGTTCACCGCCAGGATCCGGTTCCACTCGGCGAGGGTGACGTCCGTGGTGTGCGCAGAGGCGGCGACCCCGGCGACGTTCGCCAGGAGGTCGATCCGGCCACCCCACCGGACCGCCTCGGCGACCGCGGAAGCGACCTGGTCCTCGTCGCGCAGGTCGCAGCGGATACCGTGCACGCCGTCGAGGTCCACGGGCGCGACGTCGAGGCCGGCGACGCGGGCGCCCTCGTCGCGCAGGCGGGCGGCGGTGGCCCGGCCGATGCCGGAGGCCGCGCCGGTGACCAGGGCGACGCGGCCGTCGTACCGGTGCGGCATCAGCGACCGCCGTCGCGCATGGACCTCGCGTCGTGCCCCGCGAGGGAGTCCTGACCCACCTCGGCGTTGTGCGCGTGCGCGACGTGGTGCAGGCCGAACACGGAGTCCATGCCGGCGCGCAGCCCCATCAGGTCCTCGGCCTGGTTGACGGCCTTCTTCGTCAGGGCGAGGCCGAGGCGGGGCATCTGCGCGATCCGCTGGGCGATGTCCATCGTGGACGACTCCAGGTCGGCGCGCGGCACCACCCGGTTGATCATGCCGAGCTGCAGGGCGCGGTCGGCGTACACGCGTTCGCCGAGGAACAGGAACTCCTTGGCGTGGCGGGGGCCCATCACCCACGGGTGGGCGAAGTACTCGACGCCGGGGATGCCCATCCGCACGACCGGGTCGGCGAAGAACGCGTCGTCGGCGGCGACGATGAGGTCGCAGCACCAGGCGAGCATCAGCCCGCCGGCGATGCAGGCGCCCTGGACGGCGGCGATGGTCGGCTTCGGCAGCTCCCGCCAGCGCCGGCACATGCCGAGGTACACCTCGGACTCGCGGGCGAAACGGCTCTCCGCACCGGGTTTGCCGACGTGGTCCCACCACAGGCCGGCGCGGCGTGGGAACGTGGTGTCGACGTCCCGGCCGGGGGTGCCGATGTCGTGCCCGGCGGAGAAGTGTTTGCCCTCCCCCGTGAGGACGATGACCTTGACCTCGTCGTCGTCGGCGGCGCGGTACAGCGCATCGTCGAGCGCGTAGGTCATCGCGGAGTTCTGCGCGTTGCGGTACTGCGGCCGGTGCATCGTCACGACCGCCACCGGGCCTTCGGTGCGGTACCGGACGACCTCGTCCTCGTCGCTCATGGCTGTCCCTTCAGGCCGATCGTGGTGGCGAGCGCGTCGAGCCGGTCGCCGGGGGCGGCGAGCGCGGCGAGGGCCCAGGCGCGTTTGGCGTAGCGGTGCAGTTCGTACTCGACGGTGTAGCCGATGGCGCCGTGGCACTGGATCGCGGCGCGGCTCATCGCGTGCGCGGCGTCGGCGGCGAGCACCACGGCACCGTCGACGGCCGCGGCGGCGTCCACGCCTTCGCGCAGCGCCCAGGCGGCGGCGAGCACGGCGGGGCGGGCGAACTCCACGCCGAGGTACGCGTCGGCGAGCTGGTGCTTGACGGCCTGGAAGCTGCCGACGGGCGCGCCGAACTGCTGCCGCTGCTTGACGTAGCCGACGGTCAGCTCCAGCATCCGCCGGCCGAGCCCGACGAGCTCGGCGGCGTGGCCGAGGGCGGCCCGCGCGGCGGCCGACCCGACCAGCGCGGGGTCGTCGGTGAGGACATCACCGCCGACGGAAACGACCGCGTCGAGGCTGGTGTCCACTGTGGACGCGGCGGTCCTGGCACCGCCGATC
Source organism: Dactylosporangium sp. NPDC049525 (assembly GCF_040676755.1). NCBI lineage: Bacteria > Bacillati > Actinomycetota > Actinomycetes > Micromonosporales > Micromonosporaceae > Dactylosporangium > Dactylosporangium sp. NPDC049525. Next base: position 67,573 of record NZ_JBFAPO010000029.1, read on the forward strand.
CGGGCGACGCCGCCGTCGAGGTGCAGGATGAGGTCGGCCTGGCCGCCGAACGGCGTCAGCCCGCCGGGCCCGGCCACCGCGACCCGCAAGGCCCGGTCGTCGCCGAGCGCGGCCAGCAGCGGCGCCGCGACGAACGCGGTCGCGGTGACGGGCAGGGCGACGGCGGCGTACCCGACCTCCTCGAGGACCGGCACCAGGTCGGTCTCGTCGAGACCCAGGTCGGTCATCGCGGCGAACACGCCCATCTCGCCGATGGCAGCCCAGTCGCCCGCGGCGAGCGGCGCCCGCACCGCGTCGCGCAGGGCGACCTGGTCCTCGGTCAACGCGAACCGCACGGTGGCTCCTTCACGCTCGGGGCAGCCCGAGCACCCGCTCGGCGACGATGTTGCGCTGGATCTCGTTGGTGCCGGCGTAGATCGGGCCGGCGAGGGAGAACTGGAAGCCGCGGGTCCACGGCGAGTCGAGGGCCGCGTCGCCGCCGAGCAGCTCCAGGGCGATCTCGTGCAGCTCGATGTCCAGCCGTGACCAGAACAGCTTGTTGAGGCTGGACCGGGCGCCGGGCGCGCGACCCTCGACGAGGTCGGTGACCTGGTTGAGGGTGAACAGCTGGTACGCACGGGCGCCCAGCCAGGCGCGGGTGACCCGCTCGCGGACGGCGGGCCGCAGCCGGTCGCCCTGCGCGGCGGCGAGCGCGACGAGCCGCTGCGCGGTGTGCAGGAACCGGCCCGGGGAGCGCAGCGTGAGGCCGCGTTCGGAGCCGGTGGTCGACATGGCGACCTGCCAGCCCTTGCCGGGCTCGCCGAGGACGGCGTCGTCGGCGACATGCACGTCGTCGAAGAAGACCTCGGCGAAGCCCTCGTCGCCGTCGAGCCGGCCGAAGCCGCGGACGGTGACCCCGTCGGCGTCCAGGGGGACGAGGAAGTAGGTGAGGCCGCGGTGACGGGCGGCGGTCGGGTCGGTGCGGAACAGGCCGAACAGGTGAGTGCTGAACGCGCCGCGGGTGGTCCAGGTCTTCTGCCCGTTGAGCCGCCAGCCGCCGTCGACCGCCTCGGCGCGGCTGCTGATGGCGGCGAGGTCGCTGCCGGCGCCGGGCTCGGACCAGCCCTGGCACCACAGGTCCTGCGCCGCCGCCATCCTGGGCAGCAGCGTGTCCTGCTGCTCGGGGGTGCCGAACTCGAACAGGGTCGGGGCGAGCAGGAAGATGCCGTTCTGGGTGACGCGCTGCGGGGCGCCGGCGGCGTAGTACTCCTCCTCGAAGACCAGCCACTGCCACAGGGTGGCGTCGTGCCCGCCGTACCGCCGCGGCCAGGACACGACGGCCCAGCCGGCGTCGAACAGGGCGCGTTCCCAGTGCAGGTGGGCGGCGAAGCCGTCGCGGGTGTCGCCGGACGGCAGCGGGCCGGGCACATTCGCGCGCAGCCACGCGCGGGCCTCCGCCCGGAACTCCGCCTCCTCGGGCGTGTCGGTCAGGGAGATCATTCCGTCGCCTCCGGCGCCGGCCTGATCCAACGCTGTGCCCATGATGAGCGGTCCTTCGCTGCGCTCCGTGCCGCTCATTGGCCGAAGTCCTCCCGGACCTTGTCGGCCACCCCGGTGAGGTTGAGCTCGAAAGTGAAGCCCTGCTCGTAGCGGTAGCTGCGTTTCGGGTCCCACGGGTCGATGCCGTTGAGGGACTCCTTCGCCGCGCGGATGACGGCGGGGTCCTTGGCGGCGATGTCGTGGGCGACGGCGAACGCGGCGGCCCGCAGCTCGGCGCGGGGCACGACGGTGAGAACGGAGCCGAACGCGTGCAGCTCCGCGGCGGTCGCGGTGGCCGAGGTGTACATCATGGCCCGCATCTTGTGCTGCGGCACCAGCCTGGACAGGTGGGTGGCCGCACCGAGCGCGCCGCGGTCGACCTCGGGCAGCCCGAACGTGGCGTCGTCGGCGGCGACGATGACGTCGGCGTTGCCGACCAGGCCGATGCCGCCGCCGAGGCAGAAGCCGTGCACGGCGGCGATGACGGGGACGGGGCAGTCGTAGACGGCGCTGAACGCGGCCGCGCAGCCGCGGTTGACCCCGACCAGCGCGCCGTAGTCCTTGGCCGCCTGCAGTTCCTTGATGTCGACGCCGGCGTTGAAGCCGCGCCCCTCGGCACGCAGGACCACGGCGCGGACGGCCGGGTCGGTGCCGGCCGCGTCGAGGGCGGCGGCGAGCGCGAACCAGCCGGCGACCGGCAGCGCGTTCACCGGCGGGTTGGCCATGACGATCTCGGCCACCCCGAGGTCGTCCACTGTGGACTCGATCACGTTGCTGCCTCCGTGGTGAAGGTGGCCCAGCCGTACACGGCGACGGTGCCGTCCTGGGTGGTGCACGTCATCTCGACGTCGAAGCTGTCCTCGTCCTGCCGCACGACGGTGCCGTCGCAGGTGACGGTGTCGCCGGGGAAGACCTGGGCGGCGAAGCGGACCCGGAACGAGCGGACCGCCTCGGCGCCGAACGTGTCCGTGGCCCAGGTCGCCAGGAACCCGGCCTGCAGCATGCCCAGCGACAGGGGTGCCGGCATCCCGGCCGACAGGGCGAACGGCTCGTCGTGGTGGATCGGGTTGAAGTCGCCGGACGCGCCCTGGTAGCGCACCAGGTCCGTGCGGGTCAGCGGGCCGTAGACGAACGCGGTCATGCGGTCTCGACCCCCGTGAGGCGGGCGGTGGCGACGTGCCGGCCGGTCTCGTCGTGGAACTCGGTGACCATCACCGCGAAGGTGAGCACGCCGCTGCGGCCCTCCTTGCGGGTCACGGACTCGATCCGGGACCGGCCGGTGAGCCGGTCGCCGGCGCGCGGCGGCGGGCCGTGGAACACGAACTCCTGCTCGGCGTGCAGCCCTTTGCGCTGGTCCATCGCGACCGCCTGCCAGGGGTCGGCGTCGCCGGTCTGCCAGAAGAACGCGGTGGTGAGGAACGTCGGCGGGATCACGGGGCGCTCCGCCTGCAGGTACGAGGGGTTCGTCGAACCGGTGGCCCGGGCGAACTCGCGGATCTTGCCGCGTTCGACGTCGAGGGTGAACGGCTCGCCGGTGACCCCGACGGCGCTGTCATCGACCATGCCGGGCTCCTAGGGGTGTTGGCTGCTGACGGAGACGACCTCGCCGGTCATGTACGAGCTGTACTCGCTGGCCAGGAACACGATCACGTTGGCGACCTCCCACGGCTCCGCGGGCCGCCCGAACGCCTCCCGGGTCGACAGCTCGGCGAGCAGCTCGTCGGTGGTGACCTTGGCCAGGTGCGGGTGCATCGCCAGGCTCGGTGCGACGGCGTTGACCCGCACCCCGGCGTGCGCCGCCTCGAGGGCGGAGCAGCGGGTGAGCGCCATGACGCCGGCCTTCGCCGCGGCGTAGTGCGCCTGACCTTCCTGCGCCCGCCAGCCGATGACGGAGGCGTTGTTGACGATCGCCCCGGTGCCGCGCGGGATCATGTGTCGCAGCGCGGCCCGGGTACAGCGGAAGGTACCGGTGAGCGTGACGTCCAGGACGGTGCTCCACTGCTCGTCGGTCATGTCGACGACGGCGGCGGTGCCACCGAGCCCGGCGTTGTTGACCAGGACGTCCAGACCACCGCCGAAGTGTTCGACGACGGTGGCGAACAGGTGCTCGACCTGCGCCTGGTCGGTGACGTCGCACGGCACGCCGAGCACGCCGAGGCGGTCGGCGGCCTCGGCGAGGCGGCGCTCGTGCCGGTCGGAGACGACGACCCTGGCGCCCTCCTCGACGCACCGCTCGGCGGTGGCGAAGCCGATGCCGGTGCCCGCGGCGGCGGTCACCAGCACGGTGCGACCGGCGAGCAGCCCGTGGCCCTGCGTCCTGTTCGGCATGGTCACGACTCTACCAAGCGCTTGCTTGGTCCACCAGAGGCACGCCGGGCCTGATCGAGCGGGACGGCGGTCGCCGCCGATGTCGACAGCCGCGGCCGGTCCGGCTCCTCCTGCGGCAGCGGCGTGACCGCGCGCAGCGAGTCGCGGCTGCGCACCGCGAGGGCCTGGTACACCCCGGTCCCGTGCGCCTTCCAGGCCAGCTCCACATCCGTCAGGTCCCGCACGACCTTCGCCGGGGCGCCGGCCGCCAGGGTCCTCGGCGGCACCACGAACTCGGCCCTGACCAGGGAGTGCGCCCCGACGAACGCGAACTCGCCGACCTCGGCGCCGTCCAGCACGACCGCGTTGATGCCGATGAGGGCGCCCTCGCCGACCCGGCAGCCGTGCAGGACCGCACCGTGCCCGACGTGCCCGTTCGGGCCGAGCGTCGTGACGGTGCCGGGGAACGTGTGCAGCACACAGGAGTCCTGGACGTTCGAGCCGGCCGACAGGACGATCCGGCCGAAGTCGCCGCGCAGGCTGGCGAGGGGGCCGACGTAGCAGCCGGCACCCACGTGCACGTCGCCGATGAGCACGGCGGTCGGGTGGACGTATGCGGTCGGGTGCACGACCGGGATGACGTCCTCGATCGCGTAGGCGGGCATCAGGCGAGCCGCTTCAACGTGTCCGCGGCCTCGGCCATGATCCGCTCGATGAGCTCCGCACAGCTGGGCAGGTCGTCGATGAGCCCGGCGACCTGGCCGGTGGCCATGACGCCGGCGTCGGCGCGGCCGTCGACCATGGCGGCGCGGATGAGCATCGGGGTGTTGGCGGCAAGGACGAGCTGGCCGAGGCGCAGGTCGTGGCTGCCGCGCATGGCCCGGCCCTCGCGCAGCATGCTCAGCCACGACCGGCCGGACAGCTTGCGCAGCGCCTGCGCGTTGCGGACCGCGCGCGGGAGGCGCCGAAGCGCCCCGGTCTCGCCGAGCCCGTCGACGAACGGGGTGCGCAGGACCCGCTGCGGGACGCCGTCGAGGGCGGCGGTGACGACGGTGTCGGTGACGGTGGCGTCGAGGTACCGCTGCTTCACCGCCGCGCCGACCGGGCTGTCGCTGGTGAGCAGGAACCTGGTGCCCATCGCGATCCCGGCGGCGCCGTAGGCGAGGGCGGCGACCAGGCCGCGGCCGTCGAAGAAGCCGCCGGCGGCGATGACCGGGATGTCGACGGCGTCGACGACCTGGGGCAGCAGCAGGCTGGTGGGCACCGGGCCGGTGTGCCCGCCGCCCTCGCCGCCCTGCACGACGACGGCGTCCACGCCCCAGGCGGCGACCTTCTCCGCGTGGCGGCGCGCGCCGACGGACGGCACGACCACCACCCCGGCGGCCTTGAGCCGCTCGATCAGCTCGGGCTTCGGCGCCAGGGCGAACGAGGCCACCCGTACACCTTCCCGGATGAGCAGATCCGCGCGCTTTGCGGCATCCGGAGCGTCGGCGCGAAGGTTGACCCCGAACGGCGCGTCTGTCAGCTTCCGCACGTCGGCGACCGCGGTGACCAGTTCCTCGTAGGACAGGGTGGCGCTGGCGAGGATGCCGAGCCCGCCCGCGTTCGCGGTGGCGGCCGTGAGCTGGGCGTCGGAGACCCAGCCCATGCCGGTCTGGACGATGGGGTACCGGACGCCGAACAGCTCGCAGATCGGCGTCCGCAGGGCACTCACCCCTCCACCTCCCGCGAGCGGGCGTTCGCGGGGTCGATGACGTCGCGGATCAGGGCGAGTTCCGCGTCGGTGGGCAGCCGGGTCTGCGGCACGTCAGCGGGAATGTCGAGGTCGAAGCCGGTGGCGGTGCGGACCTCGTCGACGCTCACGCCGGGGTGCACCGAGACCAGGCGCATCCGGTGGTCGTCGGTACCGAAGTCGAACACGCCGAGGTTGCTCACCACCCGGCGGATCTCGTGATAGCGGCCCGCGGCCGGGTTCGCGGCGGCGCGGTCGTAGCCGACGCCGCTGACCATGTCGACCGCGGCGACGAACGAGCGGTGCCCGTGCCGCGGCACCCAGTAGCTGGTGGGATGGTTGACGGTGTTGCCGGGCGCGCCGCGGACGCCGAGCAGCGCCCGGGTGGGGCGGGCGAAGTCGCCGATGGCGGAGATGTTGGCGTTGCCGTAGCGGTCGATCTGGCTGGGGCCCATCATCACGTGCCGGCGGCCGGTGTAGAGCAGGTCGAACACGGCCCGGAACGGGATCCAGCCCTCGATGACGGGCGGGGTGCCGCCGATCGCCCAGGTGCCCTGGGCGAGGTACGCCTCGCCGTCGGACAGCAGCAGGTCGGGCGAGAAGGTGGCGCGGGCCAGCCGGGCCGCGATCATCGGCACCAGGCCGATCGGGCTGGCCAGGATCTCGCCGTCGCCGCGCCACACCTCGGCGCACGCGACGACGCAGACCTCGGCACGCGTGACAGTGCTCATGCGGGGACCCCCAGGTACCGGTCGTAGAACGCGGCCCACGCCTGCGGGTCGGCGGCGGCCTGCACGTATTCGCGCTGGAACGCCTCGTCCCGCTCGTAGTCGGGGACGCACGAGGTGAAATGCGCCCCGCGGGGCGCCTCGACCACGCCGTGCACCATCCACCGCTGCAGCAGCAGCGACTGCACCGGGGCGGTGCGGGTCAGCTCGGCGGTGTCGACGATCTGCTCGCACGACACGTACGCCTTGTCGGCCGCCGTGCAGAACAGGTCGTCGAAGTACGGGTCGGGCCCCAGGTACTGGGCGTTGCCGTGCACGTCGGCCCGGTTGAGGTGGACCAGGGCCGCGTCGAGGCGCACCGCCGGGATCGCGACCAGTTCCTCGTCGCCGTACGGCGAGGCGACCGTGCGCAGGCCGGGGTTGACCTTCAGCACGTCGGAGCCGAGGCCGGCCCGGCTGGGCATGAACGGCAGCCGGCAGGCCGCGGCGTACAGCGCCCAGCGCAGCATGCCCTCGTCGTATTCGGTCACCTCCACCGCGCCGGCCTGCCGGGCAGCCCGGAAATGCGGCTCGAGTGGGATCGTGTCCAGCGACACGAACCCGTACACCAGGTGGCGGACCTTCTTCGCGGCCAGCAGCAGGCCCACGTCGGGGCCGCCGTAGCTGACGATGGTCAGGTCGGTGAGGTCGGAGCGCAGGATCGCGCGCACCAGGGACATCGGCTTGCGTCTGGATCCCCAGCCGCCGATCCCGATCGTCATGCCCGAGCGCAGCTGTGCCACGACCTCGTCTTCGGTCATCTGCTTGTTCGCCATCGCCGCCTTCTTCACCGCGCAGGCTGGACCTTGCCCGGTGAACGTACCAAGCGCTTGCTTGATTACGCTACACTCGCGTCCGAGCCGTATCTCACGGCCGCGGTCCACGTAGACTCCTGGTGCGACCGGGATAGACGAGGCTGCACAACGACATCGGTGAGGAAGAGCGGGATGGCGCGAGAGCCTGGGGATCGACGCGAACGGATTCTCGCCAGCGCCGCGGCGCTGTTCGCCCGCAAGGGCGTGTCGGCCACGACGGTGCGGGAGATCGCCGACGAGGCCGGCATCCTGTCCGGCAGCCTGTATCACCACTTCGAGTCCAAGGAAGCCATGGTCGACGAGATCGTGACCTCCTATCTGGAAGACCTGCGCACCCGCTACAAGCGCGTGCTGGACGGCGAGAGTCACCCGCGGACCCGCCTGCACGACCTCATCGTGGCCTCGCTCGAGGTCGTCGAGGCGCACCCGCACGCCACCGAGATCTACCAGAACGACGTCAACTACCTGACCCAGATCGAACGGTTCGGATATCTGCGCACCGCCGGCAAGGAGGTCCAGCAGACCTGGCTGTCGGTGATCGAGGCGGGCATCGCCGAGGGCGTCATCCGCGACGACCTGGACCCCAAGATCCTCTACCGGCTCATGCGTGACGCCGTCTGGCTGTCGGTGCGCTGGTTCAAACCCACCGCGGCGTATCCGATCACCCGCCTCGCCGAGGACTGCACCTCACTGTTCCTGGACGGCCTGGCCAAGACGCGTTGACCCGGCTCACTTCAGCAGCTTGGTGCGGTAGTCGTCGAACCAGTCGGCCGCCACCTTCGCACTGATGTCGCCGATGCGGGCGACAATGCGCTCGTCCGTATAGCTCCAGAACACCCAGAAGGTCCCGTCCTTGGTGTAGCAGGCCTCCCGCCCATGCGGCCAGGTGCCCTTCGAGGCCTTGCCGGTGGTGCAGTCGCCGGCGCCGTTCTTGACGTTGTCCGCGTGGTCGTTCATGTAGGCGACCACGGCATCCGACCCGCTGAACGACAGCACGAGGAGCTTCTTGTCCAGGGGCGGGTCGAGGTCGCAACTGATCGCGGCCGTGACGTTCTCGCCGTCGGACTTGTACGTGGTGCAGCTGGACACCGAGACCAGGTCGTCGTTGATCATGCCCTTGAGCCGTTCGTGCGCCGGATCGGCCGTCGGGTCGGCGGTGACGGTCACCACGACGTCCGGGCCCGCGTTGTCGTCGCTGCCACCACCCCGGCCGGCGACCGCGTAGCCGACCGTCCCCGCGATGACGAGCGCGGCCACGGTCCCGGCCGCGACCAGCCGGCTGCGCCCGCGCCACCACGGCCGCCGGCCGGGACGCATGAGCGCGGTCGACCTGGACGACGCGGTCGACGCGGTCGACGCCGTCGCTGCGGTCGACGCGGTCGACGTCGTTGCCGCGGTCGACGCGGTCGGCCCGGCCGGTGCGGCGGCCCGCACGGGCAGGGTCGCCGGTTCGGGTCGTAGCCGCAGCGCGGCGAGGGCGCCGAGGCAGACGACCGCCTTCGGGTCGCCGTACGCGGTCGGCAGGATGCTGGTGCGCGCGGCGATCAGGTCGGCGACGCGCGGGATGCGGCTCGACCCGCCGGTCAGGTAGATGGCCGCCAGCTGCTCGGGGCGCAGCCCCGCCGCCGCGACCGTGCGGACCAGTTCCTCGACCGTCGCCTGGAGAGCGTCCTCGATCGCGGCCTCGAACTCGGCGCGGGTCAGCCGGACCGGGCTGTCGACACCGTGGACCGGGACCATGACCGTGGTGCGGCCGGACAGGGACTCCTTGGCCTGCCCGAGCTGCCCCAGCTGGGTCGCCCGCAGCTGCTGGCCGGTCACCGTCGGGTCCGACCACAGCCGGTCCCAGGCCTCGGCGTCGTCGTTGTCGTGGCGGACGTGGCCGGCGACCAGGTCGCGCAGCGCCCGGCTCAGGTCCTCGCCGCCGAAATGCGGGTCGCCGCCGACCGGACCGCAGACCTCGAACCCGCCGTCCGGCGTCCGGCGCAGGACGGCGGTGTCGAAGGTGCCGCCGCCGAGGTCGTACACCGCGATGTTGCCGCCGGGCGGGACAGGGCGGGCGCCCGGCTGGGTGGCGTAGCAGACCGCGGCGGCGACCGGCTCGGGCAGCAGCAGCGGGGCCGGCAGGCCGGCGCGGGCGGCGGCCTCGGCGAGTCTGGCGGTCTCCCCCGCGGACCAGGCGGCCGGGTGGGTGAGCACCAGGCGGTCCGGCGGCGAACCCATGCGGCGGACCGCCTCGGCCGTAACCCGGCGCAGCGTGGCCGCGGCGAGCTCGACGGTCTCGACGGTCCGGTCGCCGAGGCGGATCGCGGCACTGGTCACGAGCGCCCGCTTGGGATGCAGCTCGGCCCGGCGTGGGAACACGCCGGCCTCCTGCACCGCGTCGCGACCGGTCAGCAGCTCGCCGTTCTCGGCCAGGCAGACCACCGACGGCAGATACCGGCTGTTGTCGATCTCGAGGACCTCGGCCGGCCCGCCGTCGACCGCCATCGCCGCGCACGTGAAGCTGCTGCCGTAGTCCACGGCCATGTTCCAACGTTGCACGCGAGCCACTCCAACCGGCGGCGGACCAACGGACTGCGGCGAGTCTAGGCGGCCCGTTCAGTGGTGTCGCTCATCCGTTTCAGCCGGGATATACGCCACCTTGCACATTTCTCAAGCCGTCCGGGCAGGCCGGGCCAGTACCCGTGCGTGACGCCCTCCCGCCAGTCGCCCGCCCACACCTCGGCGGCATCGCGGAGCTCCGCCGGTCGAGCGCGGCGACCACCGAAGCGGGCGAGTGCTGTCCGGGATGATGGGCAGGTGATCGAGCGGTTGAATCCCCCCACGGTGCACGCGACGGCCGGCTACAGCCACGTGACGATCTCGCCCGCCGGCCGGCTCGTGCACCTTGCCGGCCAGTGCCCGCTCGACCTGACGGGCACGGTGGTCGGCGAGCCCGGTGACTACGGTGCGCAGACCGCGCAGGTGATCGTCAACTGCCTGGCGGTCCTGGATGCGGCCGGCGCCGGCCCGGCCGACGTGGTGCGATCGGTCATCTATGTGGTCAGCCCGGACAGCACCGTCCTGGCCGCCGTCTGGCGGCACCTCACTGCCTCGCCGCTGGCGCCGGCCTTCACCACGGCGAGCACGCTGGTGGGTGTCGCGGCGCTCGGCTACCAGGGGCAGCTCGTCGAGGTCGACCTCACCGCCGCGCTGCCGGACTGACGGCCCGGCGCGGACTGCCCGAGACCCGGTGATCCTCGCGCGCCGCCTACGCTGTCGCTGTGATGGAACGACTGACGCATCGGTGGCGGCGGGAGACGGTGGAGCAGGAGGCGGCGGTCGCCGAAGGGACGTTGTCGCGGGACGAGGCGTACGCGCTGCAGGCGTTCCCGCCGGCCTTCGTCGCCGCGGTCGACGTGGCGTTGGAGGCATACGAGCTGGAGGTCGCGAGCCTGGACCCGCCGACGGACGAGGCCGTGTGGGCCGCGGTCGAGCGGGTCGTGCTGGCGCTCAACGACATCGACGCAGATCACGGCCACCCCATCGAGACCATCAGCCGGGAGGAGCTGAGCGAGTACATCGAGGACGTGCTCACCGACGCGGGCATCGACCTCGAGGCGCTGCTCCAACGCCGTGGCGTCGACGAGGCGGCCGGCGAGTGGCGCGACTGGTGACGTCACGCCGGCGACCGCTTCAGCCACGCGACCAGCCACTCCCGTGCCCCCGTCGGATCAGGCGCGGTGGAGGCCGACGGGGCTGATCGGGCCGACGGCGCCGGCCGCGAACGCCGCCGCGACCTTCTCCACTGTCCATTCGGGGTCCTGGGCGCCGGTGCCCTGCACGACGGGGTGGGCGATCATCGACAGTTCGTCGCCGTCGATGCGGACCACCTGGCCGTGCAGGCCCGCCGCCGCGTCGGAGAGCAGGTAGATGACCGCCGGGGCGTTCTGCGACGGTGGCTTGTGCACGTTCTGGCCCTGAGCGTCGGCGCCCAGGTACGCCTCGAACGTGTCGGCCATGCGGGTGTGCGCGTTCGGGGAGACGGCGTTGACCCGCACGCCGGTGCCGATCAGGTCTGCCGCCCAGCAGTAGGTGAGCGACGCGACGCCGCCCTTGCTGGCCCCGTACGCGCCCATCGCCGCCGACCCCGCGTGCGCACCCGACGTCACGTTCACCACGGACCCGCCGCCCTGCGCCAGCATCGCCCGGATCGCGTGCAGGCCGCAGTACGCCGTGCCCAGCAGGTTCACCTCCACCACGGCGCGGAACTCGTCCGGGTCCTGCACCGCCGGGTGGGCGAGGCGGAAGATCCCGGCGTTGTTGACCAGGCCGTCGATCGCGCCGAACGCCGAGACGCACCGGGCGACCACGTCGCCGGCGCCGTCCCAGGTGCCGATGGTGCCGGCCGCCGCGAGGGCCTCGCCGCCGGCGGCGGTGATCTCCGCCGCGACCGCCTGAGCGAGGTCGGCGTCGACGTCGTTGACGAGCACCGCCGCCCCCTCAGCTGCGGCGAGGCGGGCGTAGGCGGCGCCGAGGCCCCGGCCCGCGCCGGTGACGACGACTGCTTTGCCGGACAGGGCGCCCATCAGGCGAGCCGCTCGATCACCATGGCCATGCCCTGGCCGCCGGCGGTGCACATGGTTTCCAGGCCGAACTGGGCGTCCCGGTGCACGAGGCCGTTGAGCAGGGTGGTGGCGATGCGGGCGCCGGTCATGCCGAACGGATGCCCGACCGCGATCGCGCCGCCGTGCACGTTCACCCGGTCGAGCGGGGCGCCCATCTGGCGGTACGCCGGGATCACCTGCGCGGCGAACGCCTCGTTGATCTCGACCAGGTCGATGTCGCCGATGGTCATGCCCGCGTTCGCGAGGGCGCGGCGGGTCGCCTCGACCGGGCCGAGGCCCATGATCTCGGGGCTGAGCGCGGACACGCCGGTGCTGACGATCCTGGCCAGAGGGGTCAGCCCGAGCTCAGCGGCGCGGGAGGAACTCATCACGACCAGGGCGGCGGCGCCGTCGTTGAGCGGGCAGCAGTTGGCGGCGGTGACGGTGCCGTCGGGGCGGAACGCCGGCTGCAGCGCCGAGACCTTCTCCAGCGTCACGCCGGCGCGCGGGCCGTCGTCGGAGCGCAGCACGGTGCCGTCGGGCAGAGTGACCGGGGTGATGTCGCGGTCCCAGAAGCCGTCGGCGAGGGCCTTCTCGGCGTTGTTCTGGCTGCGCACCGCGAACTCGTCCTGCTCCCCGCGGGTGATCCCGCACAGCTCGGCGACGTTCTCGGCGGTCTCCCCCATGGCCATGTACACGTCGGGCAGTTCGCCGCGCGACCGCGGGTCGGACCACGGCCGGGAGCCGACGAGGCCGTCGAAGCGTGGGTTGCGGGTGCCGGGCATGCCGTCGGCCTTGCCCGCGGGGTAGTGCGAGACGACCTCGACGCCGGCGGCGACGAACGCGTGCCCCTCCCCTGCCTTGATCGCGTGGAAGGCCATCCGGATCGCCTGCAGCGACGAGGCGCAGTACCGGTTGACGGTGGTCCCGGGCACCATGTCGTAGCCGAGGTGCATGGCGACCTGCCGGCCGAGGTTGTACCCCTGCTCGCCGGCCGGTTGCGCGCAGCCGAGGATCAGGTCGTCCAGCGTGCTCGGGTCCAGGGCAGGGACGCGGTCCAGGGCCAGGCGCACGATCTGCGCGGCGAGGTCGTCGGCGCGCACGCCGGTGAGCGTTCCCTTGTAGGCGCGGCCGATCGGCGAGCGCACGGCCGAGACAATGACGGCTTCTGGCATGGCCTTCCTCTACTGGGACACGGTCCAGCCACCGTCGACGGGCAGCAGGACGCCGTTGATGTAAGCGGCGGACGGGGAGAGCAGGAACAGCACGGCGGCGGCAACGTCCTCGGGGCGTCCGGCGCGGCGCATCGGGTTGCGGGCGATGAGGTCCCGGCCGAGCGCCGTCTCGCCGAAGCCCGCCATCCGCGGTGTGTCGATGAACCCGGGTGCGACGGCGTTCGCACGGACCGCGGGCGCCAGCCGCGTCGCGAGGTGGCGGGTGTAGCCGGCGATGGCGGCCTTGCCGGCGGAGTACCACGCCGAGTCGGTGCCGACGAGGTTCCCGGCGACGGAGGCGACGTTGACCAGTGCGGCGTCCGCGGGCGGGCCGGTCGCCAGCCAGGCGGCGGTGACCGCCTCGACGCTGCCGACGGTCGCGGTGACGCCCTCGACGAAGCCGAGTGGCGCGCCGCCGCTGGCCGGGCCGGCATTGTTGACGAGGTACCGCGCCGGCCCGCTCGCCTCGAGCGCGGCAGCGACCGCGGAAGGATCGCGGACGTCGACGACGAACCCGCCGTCGGTCGGGGTGAGGTCCCACACGACCGGCCGCAGCCCCTGCGACGCCGCGAGGCGGACGATCGCGGCGCCGATCCCGCTGGCCCCACCGGTGACGATGACGGAGTCCGTCATGCCGCACCGCGCAGGGCCGTCTTGAGCACCTTGCCGCTGGCGTTGCGCGGCAACGCTTCCAGGAACACGTAGGAGCGGGGCAGCTTGTAGTTGGCGAGCCGTTCCTTGCAGTACACGGCGAGTTCCTCCTCCGACGCGAGATGGCCGGGTCGCGGGACGATGTAGGCGCGGGCGACCTCGCCGAGGCGCTCGTCGGGCACGCCGATGACCGCGACCTCGCCCACCGCCTCGTGCCGGGCCAGGACCTGCTCGATCTCGGCCGGGTAGACGTTGAAGCCGCCGACGATGAACAGGTCCTTGAGCCGGTCGGTGATGCGCAGGTAGCCGCGGTCGTCGAGGGCGCCGATGTCGCCGGTGTGCAGCCAGCCGTCGGCGTCGATCGCGTCGGCGGTCGCCGCCGGGTCCTGCCAGTAGCCGAGCATCACGTTGTACCCGCGCACGAGCACCTCGGAGCTGACCGGGTCGACGGCGACCTCGACGCCGTCGATCGCGGCGCCGCAGGTGGTCGACACGGTGACGGCATCGTCGTCGGGGCGGCACATCGTCGCGGTGCCGCAGGACTCGGTGAGCCCGTAGGCGGTGAGGACGGTGCCGAGCTTCAGCTCCTCACGGAGCCGCTCGATCATGACCACCGGGACCGTCGTGGCGCCGGTGACGGCGACCCGGAGGCTGGACAGGTCGCGCAAGGGCCGGTCCGGATGGTCCAGCATCGAGGTGTACAGGGTGGGCGGGCCGGGCAGCACGGTGATCCGCTCCTGCTCGATCAGCCGCAGCGAAGCTGCGACGTCGAACACCGGCTGCGGCACGATGGTGGCGCCGCGCAGCAGGCAGGCGATCACGCCGGCCTTGTAGCCGAAGGTGTTGAAGCACGGGTTGACCAGCAGGTACCGGTCCCCGGCGCGCAGGTCGGCGAGCTCGCTCCAGGCGACGTACACCTGGGTGCTCTGCCGGTGCGTGAGCATGGCACCCTTGGGCCGCCCGGTGGTGCCGGAGGTGAAGAACAGGTCCGACAGGTCATCGGGCCGCACATCGGCGGCGACCTCGGCGGTACGGCTGACGAATGCGTCCCATTCGCCCAGGATTACGATGTCCGACAAATCCGGAAGATCCTGACCGACCAGGGAGTCGACATAGCGGTTGCCGAGGAACCCGTCGTCGACCAGCAGCAGCCGGGCGCCGCTGCGGGCCAGGATGTAACCGGCCTCGGGGCCCTTGAAGCGGGTGTTCAGCGGCACCAGGACGCCGCCGGCGGTGACGACGCCGAGCGCGGCCACGATCCACCGCCACGAGTTCGGTGCCCACAGCGCGACCCGGTCGCCCTTGCCGACACCTCTGGCGGCAAGGGCCCCGGCGAACCGTGCGACCTCCTCGGCCAGCCCGGCGTAGGTGAGCCGGACCGCTCCGTCGACGATCGCCTCGCGGTCGCGGTGGTGCTCGGCGCCGGCCCGCACCAGGTCCGGCAGCGTCCGGGCACTCAACGGTTCCATGCCACGCACCTTACCAACCAAGCGCTCGCTTGGTAAGGTGTCGAGCATGACGGAGGCTTACCTGGTCGAAGCGGTGCGCACCCCGGTCGGCCGGCGGGGTGGCGGCCTCGCCGGCGTGCACCCCGCCGACCTCGGCGCGCACGTGCTGACCGCGCTCATGGACCGCAGCGGCGTCGACCCGGCCGCCGTCGACGACGTCATCTTCGGCTGCGTCGACGCGATCGGCCCGCAGGCCGGCAACATCGCCCGCACCTCCTGGCTCGCCGCCGGCCTGCCCGACGCGGTCCCCGGCGTCACGGTCGACCGGCAGTGCGGCTCCTCCCAGCAGGCGCTGCACTTCGCCGCCCAGGCAGTCATGTCGGGCACCGCCGACCTCGTCGTCGCCGGCGGCGTGCAGAACATGAGCGCGATCCCGATCTCCGCCGCGATGCTGGCCGGCCGGGCGTACGGCTTCGACGACCCGTTCCGCGGCTCCGCCGGCTGGCAGCGCCGCTACGGTGACCAGGAGATCAGCCAGTTCCGGGCCGCGGAGCTGATCGCCGCGAAATGGTCCCTCGGGCGCTCGGAGATGGAGGTGTACGCCCTGGACAGCCATCGCAAGGCGGTCGCCGCCCGGGCCGCGGGCCGGTTCACGCGCGAGACGGTGCCGCTCGGCGACGTGACCGCCGACGAGGGGCCACGCCCGGACACCTCCCTGGAGAAGATGGCGGGCCTGCCGACGCTCACCCCCGGTGGGGTCGTCACCGCGGCCCTCGCCAGCCAGATCTCCGACGGCGCCGCGGCGCTGCTGGTCGCCTCGGCGGACGCGGTGCGCACCCACGGCCTGCGCCCCCGCGCCCGCGTCCACCACCTCAGCGTCCGTGCCGACGACCCCGTGTACATGCTCACCGGCCCGATCCCGGCGACCGCGCACGCCCTGCGGCGCAGCGGCCTCACCATCGACGACATCGACCTGGTCGAGATCAACGAGGCGTTCGTGCCGGTGGTCCTCGCCTGGCAGCGGGAGACCGGCGCCGACCCGTCGCGCGTCAACGTACACGGCGGCGCCGTCGCGCTCGGGCACCCGCTCGGCGCGACCGGTGCCCGGCTGATGACGACGCTGCTGCACGCCTTGGAGGACACCGGCGGCCGGTACGGGCTGCAGACCATGTGCGAGGGCGGGGGGACGGCCAATGTCACCATCGTCGAACGGCTCTGAACCCGCCGCGCTGGTCACCGGCGGGACCCGCGGCATCGGGCGGGAGATCGCCGCGCGGCTGGCCGCCGCCGGCTATCAGGTCCTGGTCTGCGGCCGCCGCGAACCCACCGACCTGCCGCCCGGGGTGGTCTTCGCCGCCGCCGACGTGCGCGAGCCGGCCGAGGCCGCCGCCGTCGTCACGGCCGCCGTCGACCGGTTCGGCCGCCTCGACCTGCTCGTCAACAACGCGGGCGGCTCCCCCGCCGTACCGGCCGCGACGGTGTCGCCGAACCTGGTGACCGCCGTGGTCCGGCTCAACCTGCTCGCGCCGTTCTTCGTCTCGCAGGCCGCGAACGCGGTCATGCAGGCCCAGCCCGGCGGCGGGCTCATCGTCAACATCGGCAGCGTCTCCGCGCTGCGGCCCGCGCCGGGCACCGCCGCGTACGCCGCCGCCAAGGCCGGCCTCGAGACCCTCACCCGCGCCCTGGCCCTGGAGTGGGCGCCGAAGGTCCGAGTCAACACCGTCACCGCCGGCGTGGTGCGCACCGACGACAACGCCGCGCACTACGGCGACGAGGCCGCCCTCGCCGCGGTTGCCGCGACCGTCCCGATGGGCCGCATGGCGACCCCGGCCGACATCGCGGACGCGGTGCTGCTGCTGGCCTCGCCCCTCGCGGCATACCTGACCGGGGCGAGCCTCCTCGTGGACGGCGGCGGGCAGCTGCCCCGCTACGCCGACGCCGCCCGCCCCGAGACGCCCTGACCCTCGCGGATCAGCTCGCGACGACGCCGAGGCGGCGCAGCCCGGAGGCGAGCTCGAGCTCGAACATCGGCTCGGGGTCGGTCAGGGCGAAGTGCAGATGCCCGTACGCCTCGAGGGCGATCATCCCGTAGAGGCGGATCCAGCACGACAGCGCCACCTGGGCGGCGCCGACCGGCACCGGCACCGGCATCCGGTCCACGTAGGCCTGCAGCTGGGCGCGCAGCGCCGGCGGGACCTCATCGGGTGCCGGCGCGGGAAACGGCGCCCGCATCCAGATCTCGGCGAACAGCGTGCTGAACACGGTGGCGAACCGGTCGCCGGCCTGGTGCGCCGGGCTGTCGACGTGGGTGGGGTCCAGGTGCGCGTCGCCGGTGAGCGGCAGCGGCGTGCCGAAGATGATGCCGAACTCGGCGGGATGCTCGAGAGCCCAGCGGCGCAGCGCCCGGCACACCGCGTCGAGCCGGGCGCCGGGATCGTCGGAGGGCGCGGCGTCCCGGGCCCGCTCCAGGTGGTTGCGGGTGTCGTCGTACAGGTCGCCGGTGACGGCCTCCATCAGGGCTTCCATGCTCGGGAAGTACCGGTAGAGCGCGGCCGGCACCATGCCCATCTCGCGCGCGATCGCCCGCAGCGACAGGCCGGCAACGCCGTCCTTCACGAGCAGCGCCCGGGCGGTCTGCTTGATCTCCTCGACCGTCGCCGCGCGGACCCGTTCCCGGCGGGTGGGCGGTGTCGTCAATGTTTCTCCCGTTGACTAGCGCGAACGCCAGTGACAGAGTGAACGGTGTTCACTGAAGTGGACATCGTGTCCATCGTACGGCGGAGCTGGGGGAAGACATGCTCGCATGGTGGGGCCGGAACGTGGTGCGTACACGCTGGGCGGTGCTCGCCGCCGGGATCGCGCTCGCGGTCCTCGGCGCGCTCTGGGGCACCGGCGTCCTCGGCACGCTGAGCAGCAACGGGTTCGACGACCCCGGCAGCGAGTCGGTGCGCGCCCGCGAGCGGATCGTCGCCGAGATCGGCCGGCAGGACGCCGACGTCGTCGCGCTGTACACGTCGGCGGACCTCACGGTGGACGACCCGCGGTTCCAGGGCGCGGTGCAGGACGCCCTG
Source organism: Dactylosporangium sp. NPDC049525 (assembly GCF_040676755.1). Lineage (NCBI taxonomy): Bacteria > Bacillati > Actinomycetota > Actinomycetes > Micromonosporales > Micromonosporaceae > Dactylosporangium > Dactylosporangium sp. NPDC049525. The sequence continues at coordinate 85,685 of NZ_JBFAPO010000029.1, forward strand.
GCCAGGGTCCGCCAGCGCGCCGAGGTCGCCCGGGTGGTGTCGTTCTACGACACCGGCAGCCCCGCGCTGGTCTCCGCCGACCGGCACGCGACCTACGCCGCGATCACGATGCGGACCGCCGACAACGACGAGGACTTCAAGGCGATCCGCCCCGACCTGCGCGCGACCGGCGCCGGCATCGACACCGAGGTCGGCGGGCACACCGCGATCTTCGCCGACGTCAGCGACCAGGTCGGCAAGGACATCGGCCACGCCGAGCTGCTGTCCATGCCGATCCTGCTGGTCCTGCTGATCCTGGTCTTCCGCAGCGTGGTGGCGGCGATGATGCCACTGCTGGTCGGCGGGCTCGCGATCCTCGGCGCCTTCATCGTCACCCGCCTGCTCGCCTCCGTCACCGAGGTGTCCGTTTTCGCGCTGAACATCATCACGCTGATGGGCCTCGGCATGGCCGTGGACTATGCGCTGTTCGTGGTCAGCCGCTTCCGCGAGGAGCTCGCCGCCGGCCACGCCGTTCCGCAGGCGATCGCCCGCACCCTCGCCACGGCCGGGCGCACGGTGCTGGTGTCCGGGCTCACCGTGGCGTTCGCGCTGTCCAGCCTGCTGCTGTTCCCACAGGCGTTCCTGCGGTCCATGGGCCTGGGCGGGATGGCCGCGGTCCTGGTCGGGATGCTCGTCGCGCTCACCGTCCTGCCCGCCGTCCTGGCGATTTTGGGCACCCGGATCAACGCGCTGCGGGTACCGCTGCCGCAACGGGACCGCAGCACCACCGGTGGCGTGTGGGCCCGCATCGCGCACGCCGTCATGCGCCGTCCCGTCCCGGTCATCGTGGCCGTCGTCGCCGTGCTCGGCATCCTCGCGTCGCCGTTCCTGCGCGCGGAGTTCGGCGCCGCCGACGAACGCGTCCTACCGGCGGGCACCTCCAGCCGGGTGGTGTCCGAACGCCTCGACGCTGAGTTCCCGGGCGGCGGCGAGGGCACCCTCACCGTGCTGGTCAGCGGCGCCGACCGGGCCGCCGCGGACGCGTTCGCCGGCGACGTCGGCCGCCTCGACGGGGTGACGCGGGCGACCGTCACCGCCACCAAGGGCGCGTCGTCGGTCATCTCGGTCGGCTACGCCGGCCCCCTGAACCGGCGCCTGGTCGTGGACGTCCGGGCGCTGCCGGCACCGCCCGGCGCCCAGGTGCTGGTCGGCGGCGCGGCGGCCGAGGTCGAGGACCGCCTGCACAGCCTGGGCGGCCGGCTGCCGTACATGGCCCTCGTCGCCGCGGCCGGCACGATGCTGCTGCTGTTCCTCGCGTTCGGCTCGCTCGTCCTGCCGATCAAGGCCGTGCTCATGAACCTGGTGTCGATCGGCGCCTCGTTCGGCGCCATCGTCTGGATCTTCCAGGACGGGCACCTCAGCGACGTCCTGGGCTTCACCGCGACCGGCGATCTGGAGGCGAGCCAGCTCGTGCTCATCCTCGCCGTCCTCTTCGGACTGTCCACCGACTACGAGGTGTTCCTGCTGTCACGGGTCCGCGAGGAGTGGGACCGCACCGGCGACAACACCGCGGCGGTCGCCACCGGCCTGCAGCGCACCGGCGCCATCATCACCTCGGCCGCCCTGCTGCTCATCGTCGTGGTCGGCGGCTTCGCCACCGGCGGCATCTCGTTCATCAAGATGATCGGTGTCGGCATGATCATCGCCCTGGTGGTCGACGCGACCATCGTGCGGGCCCTGCTGGTGCCGGCAACGATGCGCCTGCTCGGCCGCGCCAACTGGTGGCTGCCGGCGCCGCTGCTGCGCGTCTACCGCCGCTTCGGCATCCGCGAGTCCTCCCCCGCACCGACGACCACCCCGGTGGACCGCGAACCGGCCCGCTCAGCCACACCGTGACCACTCGTCGCCTTGCTCAGACCACCTCGACGGGCACGATGAGCATCGCCGCCACCCCGGCGAGGTGCTGCAGGTCTGACAGCTGCGGGATCTTGCCGCCGTGCAGGCCGACGCGGAACCGGAACGAGGCGGGGATGTCGCCGGCGGGGACCCGTTCCAGCGACGCGGCCAGGTCGCCCTTGCCCTTGCACCGTTGCAGGAGCCGGGCCTTGGTCTGCTCGCCGGTCTCGTACCTGGCCGGCTCCGTCCGCGGCAGCCTCCGAACCAGGTTCTCGACGGCGGCGCGCTGCTCGTCGGTGACCCCGGCGGTCAGCCGCACCAGGACCCCCGCCTGCTCGAGCCGGTCGACGTCACCGGCGCCGCTGGCGAGTGAGGTCTGCTCGACCCCGTCGAGCGTGCCGATCACCAGCTGCACCGCCTCGCCGACCGACCCCTCGGTGACGACCACGGTGAAGTACTGCGGCATGACCTCCGGCTTCGTGGAGGCGATCAGGTCCGGGTCGTCCTTGAAGGTCTTCGTGAACTGCTCGTATGCCTCCTGCCTGCTGACGAACGCAACGCTCGTCACCGTCGGCACCGCGCGGATGCGCGCCTCGACCGCCGCCGGCTCCGCGTCGCCCTTCAGGTAGGCGGAGACGCTGACGGGCAACGGATCAGGGTCATCGCCGCTGCAGGCGGACACCGGCACGGCGAACAGGACGAGCACGACCACGGTCGCGAAGTTGCGGAACACGCCGGCCACAGTAGATCGACGGCGGCCCGCCCGCTGCCCCTCGCCTCAGGCGTCGTGGGCGAGCGGCGAGGAGGGCACGGCAGCACCGCTCTGGTCCGCTCCGACCGGCCGGTCGTCGTCGGCTGTGCGGGGCTCCGGCAGGTGGACCGGCGTCTCGGCCGGTAGCCCCGCAAGGATCGGTCGCAGTTTCGCCTGGATGCTGAGCAACTGCGCCCCGCGGGGGACGTCGGTGGACTGGGGCACCAGGCTCACGACGGTGGGTGACCAGTCGTCGGTGAAGTGGATCACCCCGCGGATGGGCGGCTCGGCGCCGGGCGGTGCCTGGGGCGGTAGGTTCCCGGGAAGTGCGGCGCCGCGTTCCGCGAACGCGTCTGCGGTGGCGTCGCGGAAGCGGGTGTACTCCTCGTCGGATGTCGCCGACGGGATGAACAGCAGCAGACGGGACGGTTCGAGCTGGCGGACGGCCTCGGTCACCTGCTGAAGCGTCGCCGGATCCGTTCCGGTCGTGAGCACCACGACCAGCTTGCAGTTCGGCAGCGCCGTCGTGAGCAGCCGGCCGTCCTCGGGAAGCGGCAGCCAGCCCAGGTTCCTCCGCGGCGGTGGGGTGTCCTGCCGGTATCCGACCCGGAACAGGCCCACGGAGGACAGGATCTCGTTGAGGTCGAGATCCAGGTCGGGGTCGTCGGTGTGCGGTCGAAGGTAGAGCACGCACGGGTCCCGGTACAGATCAGCGGGAATGCGGGGGCGCCAGCGTATCTGGCCGAGCCTGCGCAGCGTCCGGCGCCGGCCGGCTCGCATGCTCACCAGGCTGAGCACACCGAGCGCGCCGAGGGCGAGACGTATGCCGAGCGTGTGAGCCTGGAAGATGATGGCCACGGGATACCCCACCACCACGCCGACGGTGCCGGCAGTGCGGTTCATGACCCGTTGGATGAACTGGTCGCTCGTCACGGCCGCGTCGCGTTCGGCGACAACCGCCAACCGCACGGGATGAACGACAAAAACCTGGCGACCCTGCACGGAATGGACGGCGACCTGCTCCGGATCATCGAGAAAGGGCACCGGCCGCTGCAACGTCTTCACGCGCCAGAACGGGCCACGCGGCGCGTCGACCTCCCGGCGGTCCATGTCACGGTAGAAGGCGAAATCGGCCAGACCAAGCCCGGAACGCCCGGGCCAGCGCAACGTGAATCCGACCACGAGATAGCTCGCGACGGAACTGTCAACGCCGACGTCGCTCACGTCGGCCGGCAACCGGACTCGCACATCGCTGCGGCCTGCGTCCCGGATCGTCGCGGCGATCCTCACCACGGTGAGCGCCATGTAGATGAACGCGACGCATCCCGTTGCCACGGTTGCCGCAGACATGTCATCCGAGCGCAAGGCCAGGACGGACCCGAGCACGACGAAGGGAAGTGCCAGCAGGACCTTGAGATTCCAATGCAAACGGATCTTCATGGGACGCACGGCGGTCCCAGGCAGCCGTTGCTCGCAGTCTTCCAGCCAGGGCTCCACCGAGGTCCGCTCCGCCTTGCGCCAGCGCGCGAAGGGGGTGGGACCGCGCACCGTGGTGGTGTCGAAGTGCACGAACTCGGCGGCCCAGCCGGTGCGGAAACGCACGACCCCATGGAACGGGAAGCCGGCTCGCGCCTTCCCGGGTCGCCGTGGCTCCGGCCAGTCCGGAAGCACCGGCAACGGCGGCAGCGCCCCAGCCCGCTTGCGGTGATACTCGGCGGCTCTCACGCGGAAGCGCTCGTAGGCTTCCCGGCCACCACAGGCGACCAGGACCACCTGCTCAGGCGGGAGGAGGCGCAGGGCTTCGGTGTACTCCCACAGCGTGCCTTCCGCGGTGCCGGGATCCTCGCTGACCGCCGCAACGATGGCGACCAGCCGGGCGGATCGGATGGCCTCGCTGACCTCGTCCTTCCAGGTCCGGCCGGCCGGCGGGCGCAGGTAGACGCGCTTCGCGCCCAGCGGCGGCAGGGGCTCGCCGGGGCGGCCGACCGCCACCACCGGCCCGAGCCGCCCGAGCAGGTCGGTGATGCGGCTTTCCCACGGATTTTCGAGCCGACGGGGGTGGCGGATGCCGAAGTAGCTGGCCAGGGTCGTCATGAAGTTCGCGCCACCGACCGGGTCCTGCCCGGCCAGCACCCGGTCGACGAGGAAGGAACGCAGATACAGGACGTACTCGTGGTTGCCCGTCGGCATCTCGTGCCGCACCCGGGCCAGCAGCCGCGACGTCACCGGCGCCTCGTTCTGCCGGTACAGCCCGGCCATCACGACCAGGTATACCGGCCCGAGGACCAGCATCAGCACCGAGGGCCACGGCGACGATTCCCCCGTGATGCCGCCGACGACCACCGCCGGGAGCCAGGTGATCAGGACGGTCGTCCCCAGTACGTTCGAAACGTCGAGCGCCCGCAGGAGCATGCCTTCTCGACGCTCAGTCACCTATCGATTACCGCAGACGGCAAATGGCGGTGTCAACTCACAGGTCGGCGCGGGTCAGGAGGAGGCGGCGGAGGGTGGTGGGGTCGTCGGCGAGGAGGCGGTTGGTGGTGGCGCGCTTCAGGTAGCGGTGGGCGTCGTGCTCCCAGGTGAAGCCGATGCCGCCGAGCAGCTGGATCGATGCGCGGGCCACGGTCCACGCGGCTTCCGTGGCGATGAGTTTTGCCAGGGGTGCGGCGGTCGGGAAGTCGGGAGTGCCGGCGGCGCGCAGGGCGTACCAGACGGATGACACGGCCTGTTCGAGCTGGACGTGCAGGTCGGCGACGCGGTGCCGCAGCGCCTGGAAGGTGGCCAGGGGCACGCCGAACTGTTCGCGGGTGCGCAGGTGCTCGACGGTGAGGCGCAGGGAGGCGCGGGCGACGCCGACGGACTCGGCGGCGAGGGCGGCGTGCAGCAGGTCCCGGGCGTGCGCGGCGTCGTGGGACACGAGGCGGGCGGGTGCCTGCCACAGCACGAGGGTGCCCTGGCCGCGGGTCTGGTCCAGGGTGGGTTGCGGGCGCACGTCGGGGTCGGTGACGGCGTACAGCGCGGTCCCGTCGGACACCAGGACGACCCCTGCCGTGTCGGCGTCCAGGACGTGGGTGAACGAGCCGTCCAGGACGAACCCGTCGCCGTCGGGGCGGGCGGTGCAGTCGCCGTCGAGGGCGAGGGTGCCGATCAGGTCGCCGGCGGCGAGGGCGGGCAGCAGCGCCGCGGCGGCCGGCAGGTGCGGGTCGAGGGCGAGGGCGGCGACGGTGGTGGACAGCAGCGGCAGGGTGAGCAGCGCGGCGCCGGCCTCCTCCAGGACGATGCCGAGCTCGACCAGTGACGCGCCGAACCCGCCGTGTTCCTCCGCGATCGCGAGCGCGGTGAGGCCCAGTTCGCCGGTGAGCCGTTCCCAGTCGGCGCCGGTACCGAAGAACGCGGCGACGCTGTCGCGCAGGGCGGCGTGTTCGGCGTCCATTGTGGACGGCTGGTCGGTCATCGGATGCCTCGCGGGACTCGGCCGAGGATCTGGTCGGCGACGATGTTGCGCTGGATCTCGTCGGAGCCGCCGTAGATGGTGTCGGCGCGGGTGAACAGGAACAGGCGCTGGGCGTCGGTCAGCTCGTACGGCGCCGCCGCAGCAACCGTGGAGGCGGCGCCGCCGACGTCCATGGCGAGCTCGCCGAGGCGCTGGTGCCAGCCGGCCCACAGGAGTTTCGCCACCGATGCGCCGGTCGGGTCCGGTGCGGTGCCCGACAGTGCCCGCAGCGCGTGGTGGCGCAGGCCCTGCAGCCCGGCCCAGGCGTCGGCGATGCGGTCCGCGACGACGGGGTCGTCGAAGGTGCCGTTGGCGCGGGCGGTGGCCACGACGGCGGCGAGTTCCCGGGCGAAGCCGAGCTGCTGGCCGAGGGTGGCGACGCCGCGTTCGTAGGACAGGGTGCTGGTGGCGACCCGCCAGCCGTCGCCCGGCGCGCCGACGACCAGGTCGGCGTCGGTGACGGCGCCGTCGAAGAAGACCTCGTTGAACTCCGACGTGCCCGTCAGCTGCATGATGGGCCGCACCTCCACCCCGGGTTGCCGCATCGGCACCAGCAGGTAGGACAGGCCGGCCTTGCGGGCCGCGGCGGGGTCGGTGCGGGCGAGGACGAAGCACCAGTCGGCGACGTGCGCGAGGGACGTCCACACCTTCTGGCCGGTGACCCGCCACCGGCCGTCGGCGAGGGTCGCGCGGGTGCGCACGCCGGCGAGGTCGGAGCCGGCGCCGGGCTCGGAGTAGCCCTGGCACCACAGCTCCTCGGCGCGGGCGATCGGCGGCAGGAACCGGTCCCGCTGCGCGTCGGTGCCGTGCGCGATGAGGGTCGGCGCGAGCAGGTATTCGCCGATGTGGCTGAGCCGGCCGGGGCCGCCGGCGCGGGCGTACTCCTCGAAGAACACCACCTGCTCGGCGATGCTGGCGCCGCGGCCGTACGGTGCGGGCCAGCCGAGGCCGATCCAGCCGGCGGCGCCCAGCACCCGCTCCCACTTGGCGCGCAGGTCGAGGTGTTCGTGTTCGCGGCCGGGGCCGCCGGTGCCGACGAGCGGGGCGAACTCGCCGGTCAGGTGCTCGCGCAGCCACGCGCGGATGTCGGCCGCGCGCAGGGAGATCTCAGGCGCCATAGACGGCCACCGGGGCTGGGGCGCGCGACAGCAGGTCGCGCACGACGGGGCCGAGCTCGTCGGGGTGCCAGCGGCGGCCGGCGTCGCGGGTCTCGCCGTGCTGCCAGCCGCCGGCGACGCTGACGCTGCCGCCGGAGATCTCGAAGACGCGGCCGGTCACGTCGCCGCTGTCGGCGCCGGCGAGCCAGACGACGAGGGGGGACACGTTGTCCGGGGCCATCGCGTCGAAGCCGTCGTCGGGGGCGCGCATGGCGTCGGCGAACACGACCTCGGTCATGGCGGTGCGGGCGCTGGGGGCGATGGCGTTGACGGTGACGCCGTAGCGGGCCAGTTCTGCGGCGGCGACCTGGGTCAGTGCGGCGATCCCGGCCTTGGCGGCGCTGTAGCTGGCCTGCCCGACGCTGCCCATGAGCCCGGCGCCGGAGGTGGTGTTGACGACCCGGGCGGCGACGTCCTCGCCGGCCTTGGACCGGGCCCGCCAGTGCGCGGCGGCGTGCCGCAGCGGGGCGGCGGTGCCCTTGAGGTTGACCCGCATGACGGCGTCCCACTCGTCCTCGGCGAGGTTGACGACCATCCGGTCGCGGGCCAGGCCGGCGTTGTTGACGAGGGCGTCGAGGCGGCCGTGTTCGGCGACGGCCTTGCCGATGAGGGCGGCGGCGAAGTCCCAGTCGGCGATGTCGCCGGGGAACGCCACCGCGCCGGTCTCGTCGGCGACGGCGGCGAGGGCGTCGGCGTCCAGGTCGTTGAGGACCAGCTGGGCGCCGGCCTCGGCGAACGCGAGGGCGTGCGCGCGGCCGAGGCCCTGGGCGGCGCCGGTGATGATGACGGACCTCATACGCGCAGCACCTCTCGTTGGTAGCGGCGGACCTTGTCGCGGACGCCGACGGGGTCGTTCGGGTCCGCGCGGATGACGACCCGGGCGACGCCGAGGGAGCGCAGCGTCTCCAGGTCCCCCACGTTGCCGGGGGCCCGCATGGTGATCTCGACGTCGTCGATGGTGCGGCCGGCGGCGGTGCACTCGGCGGCGAGGGCGGTGCGCAGTTCGGCGAACCGGTCGCCGGTGACGCCGAGGGGATACCAGCCGCTGCCGAAGCGGGCGGCGCGGCGCACGGCGGCCATGGAGTGCCCGCCGACGACGATCGGCACGCCGCCGGGGCGGGTGGGCCGGGGGCGGCTGTGCACGCCCTGGAACGACACGAACCGGCCGGTGTGGCTGGCCGGCGCCTGGGTCCACAGGGCCTGCATGGCGGCGAGGTAGTCGTCGGCGCGGGCGCCGCGCTCCTCGAACGGCACGCCGACGGCGTCGTACTCCTCGCGCAGCCAGCCGACGCCGATGCCGGCCAGGAGCCGCCCGCCGCTGAGCACGTCGACGGTGGCGAGGCGTTTCGCGAGGTCGACGGGGTGGTGCTCGGGCAGGATGAGCATGGCGGTGCCCAGGCGCAGCCTGGTGGTGTGCGCGGCGGCGAAGGTGAGCCAGTGCAGCGGGTCGGGGATGTCGTCGCCGGCGCCGAGGCTCATCCGGCCGCCCGGGTCGTAGGGGTAGGCGGAGGTGTAGTCGTCGGGCACCACGACGTGTTCGACGGCCCAGACCGACTCGCAGCCGAGGTCCTCGATGAGCCGGACGAAGCGGGCGGTGGTGGCGGGATCGGCGGCGCCGGTGCCGCCGAGAACGGGCATGATCCCGAGTTTCAGCTCCACGACGGGTACTCTACCAAACGCTTGCTTGGTAGCGTAAGCGCATGGATTTCAGGTTCCGCAAGGGCGTCGCCGTCGTCACCGGTGCCACGGGTGGCATCGGCACCGCCGTCGCCCGCCTCCTCGCCGCCCGGGGCAGCCGCGTGCTGCTGGCGTACCGGGGCAACGCCGCAGCGGCAGAGGCCCTCGCCGCCGAACTTCCGGACGCGACCGCGCACCGGGTCGAGCTGAGCGACCCGGCGTCGTGCGCGGCGCTGATCGACGCCGCACCGGTCGTGCACACGCTCGTGCATGCCGCCGGTCCTCATGTACCGATGCTGCACCTGAGCCGGGTCGCGCCGGAGCGGTTCTCCGCACAGCTCACCGACGACGTGGCCGGGTTCTTCAACATCCTCGCCGCCACACTGCCCCGGCTGCGCGAGTCGCGGGGCAGCCTGGTCGCGGTCACCACCGCCGCCACCCGCCGGTTTCCCGTCCGCGACGGCCTTTCCGCGGCCCCGAAGGCGGCGGTGGAGGCGTTGGTACGCGGGATCGCCGCCGAGGAGGGACGCTTCGGTGTGCGGGCGAACTGCGTGGGACCGGGCATGCTCACCGACGGCATGGCGGTCCGGCTCATCGCCGACGGCGACCTGGACGAGCGCGCCCTGGAGGTGACGCGGGCCAACATCCCGCTGCGGATGTTCGGCACGGCCGCGGACGTGGCCGAGGCGGTGTGCTTCCTCGCCAGCGACCGGGCCCGGTTCATCACCGGCCAGAAGCTCGACGTCGACGGCGGTTACGCCGCCTGACGGCGCCCTTTCCACAGCCGGCTCGTACGACCTTTCAACAGCCGCTCGCACGATCAGGACGTCAGGGTGGCCTTGATGTCGCGTTTCAGGACCTTGCCGACCTTGGACCGGGGCAGGTCCGGCCAGATCTCGATCTGCTTGGGGGTCTTCACCGCGCCGATCCGCTCGCGGACGAACGACCCGATCTCCGACGGATCGGCGGAGTGCCCGGCGCGCAGCTGGACCACGGCGGTGACCCGTTCGCCCCACTTGTCGTCCGGCAGCCCGACGACGGCGCAGTCCTGCACGGCGGGATGCCGCATGATCGCCTGCTCGACCTCGGTGGAGTAGACGTTGAAGCCGCCGGTGATCACCATGTCCTTGGCGCGGTCGACGATGAACAGGTAGTTGTCCTCATCCAGGTAGCCGATGTCGCCGGTGTGGTGCCAGCCGTGCGCCGACGCCGCCGCGGTGGCCGCCGGGTCGTGGTGGTACCCGCGCATGACCAGCGAGCCGCGCACGACGATCTCGCCGGTCTCCCGCCGGCCCTTCAGCGCGCCGTCGTCCCCCATGATCGCGACCGTGACCAGCGGTGTGGGCCGGCCGGCGGAGGCGAGCCGCTCGGTGGCGATCGTGCCGTCGGGGCGGAAATGGTCCCGCGGTGCCATGGTGGAGATCATCATGGGTGCCTCGGTCTGACCGAACAGCTGCGCCATGACCGGGCCGATCCGCCGGAGCGCTTCCTCGAGGCGGGCGGGCGAGATCGGCGCGGCGCCGTACCAGAAGCACTGCAGCGACGACAGGTCCGTGTCGTCGAGGCACTCGTGGGCGAGCAGCATGTAGATCAGCGTGGGCGGCAGGAACGTGTGCGTGACCCGATGGGTCTGGATCAGGTCCAGGAAGACGCCGATCCCGGGGCCGCGCATCACGACGATCTCGCCACCCAGTGCCAGCACCGGGAAGCACAGCACGCCCGCGGCGTGGGTGAGCGGCGCGAGGGCGAGGTAGACCGGGCGGCCGTCGAACGGGTAGCTCATCAGCGTGATGGCCGTCATCGTCTCGATGTTCGTCGCGGTCAACTCGACGCCCTTGGGCCGCCCGGTGGTCCCGCCGGTCCCGACGATCATCGCCAGGTCGTCATGGGCCGGCTCGTCCACGGGCGTGCCGCCGAGGGCGAGGAACTCCTCCCAGCCCAGCGCGCCCTCGACCGCGCCGTCCGCGTCGACCGCGCCGTCGAGGCAGACCAGCGTGGTGAGGTCCGGCAGGTCGGCGCGGATCTGCCCGACCAGCGCGGCGAACTTCCCCTGGAAGATCAGCGCGACACAGCCGAACAGGTCGAGCAGTTCGCGGTTCTCGGCCGCCTCGTTGCGCGGGTTGATCGGGCACCACACGGCACCGGCCCGGCTGATGCCGAACACGCAGCTGAAGGCCGTCGGATCGTTGGCCGACAGGATCGCGACCCGGTCGCCGGGGCGCACGCCCCGCGCCGCCAGGGCGCCCGCGATCCTTCGGCTGAGCTGCTGCACCTCGGCGTAGGAGCGGCTCCGCCCGTCGGTGGTCAGGCAGGGCGCGCCGGCGTCGAGCGACGCGCCCTTGTCCAGGTAGTCGACCAGCCGCACGGCGATCAGCTCCCGACGGTGACGACGGGTTCGCGGACCAGCCCGAAGCTGCTGAGCACGCCGAGCAGCTCGCGGTGCCCGAACGCCTGGCAGCCCGAGGCGAAGCCGGTGCGTTTCGGCGCGCGCTGCAGCAGCGAGTACGCCGCGTACGCCTGCAGCAGGCCGGTCTGCTTGTAGTTGGAGTTGCCGTGGATCACGCAGTGCGCCCGGCCGAGCGGCCCGGATGCGTGCACCGAGTCCAGGGACTTGTTGACCCGCGGGTTCTCCCGGGGCGGCATCTGGTTCATCACCTGCGCGGCGGTGGCCGTCAGCGCGGCGTACTGCTCGTCGGGCGGCAGGTCCTTCGTCGCCTCGACGGCGGCGGCCACGATCTGCGGGACGCCCAGCATCAGCGGCCGGTTGAACACGCCGCCGAGCACCTTGACGTTGGCGACCCGCGGGTCGCGCCGGTACCAGACCGGATGCGACGTGCCGCCCCAGGGCAGGGCCAGCGCGAGCTCGTGCTGGCCGGGAATGACGAGCTGGTAGAGCCCGGCGTCCGGGTCCCACGGGACGTACCGGTTCTGTTCGAGGTGGAAGGCGCCGGCGAGCGCGGCGTTGACGAGGATCGTGAGGGTCGACGCGACCGTCGGGCTGCCGCCCCAGAACACCGCGATGTCGAGGGTGTCCAGGCCGGGCCGCTCCAGGCACAGCTCCGCCGCGATCTCGCCGGTGGTGTACATGTGGGCGACGCCGGGTGCCAGCAGCAGGCCGGCGGCGGCGAAGGCGGCGCCGTACTGCTCGTCGCAGGTGATGAGCCAGTCCTGCTCACCGGTGGTGTCGAGGTAGTGGGTGCCGGTGGCCAGGCACGCCTCGACCACCGAGGGGCCGAGCTTGGCGAACGGGCCGACGGTGTTGCACACGACCTCGGCGCCGGCGAAGAGGTCCCGCAGCGCCTCGGCGTCGTGCCCGACCTCGACGATCTCGTAGTCGGCCGTCTCGATGCCGGCCACGTTCGCCTCCATCGCGGCCTTGAGCTTGCCCGCGTTGCGGCCGGCGGCGATGAACGGGACGTTGTACTCGCGCAGGTATTCGCAGATCAGCCGGCCGGTGTAGCCGGACGCGCCGTAGACGACGACGGGCTTGTTTCCCATGGTCACATCCCCATTCCGCCGTCGACGGGCAGGCCGACCCCGTTGATGAAGCTCGCCGCGTCGGAGGCCAGGAAGACCACCGCGGCGGCCATGTCGGCGACCTCGCCGAGCCGGCCCGACGGGGTGAGTCCGATGACCGCGCCGACCGCCTCCTCCGGCGAGCCGAACAGGCCGATGCGGGCGACGTCGTTGGCCAGCCCGGCGCCCATCGCGGTCGGGACCAGGCCGGGGTAGACGCAGTTGACCCGCACGCCGTAGCCGAGCTTGCCGGACTCCATCGCGGCGACGCGGGTGAGCCGGTCGACGCCGGACTTGGTGGCCGAGTACACGCCGATGCCGGGGAACGCGATGGTCGCGGCGACCGAGGCCACGTTGATGACCACGCCGCCGGAGCCGGCCGGGCCGCCCGGGCGCATAGTGCGGAACGCGTGCTTGATGCCGAGCGCCGTGCCGAGCAGGTTCACCTCGAGCTGCCTGCGGGCGGCCGCGGCGTCCAGGTCGACGAGCAGGCTGGTGATCTCGATGCCGGCGTTGTTGACGAGGATGTCCAGGCCGCCGAGCAGCTCGGTGGCCTGAGCGACGGCGCTCTCCCAGCCGGCGTCGTCGGTGACGTCGAGGTGCACGAAGCCGTGCCCTTCGCCGAGCGACTCGGCCACCTTCGGGCCCAGGTCCTGTTGCAGGTCGGCGACGACGACCTTCGCGCCGGCGGCGGCCAGCGCCCGGGCCATGCCCTCACCCAGGCCCTGGGCGGCGCCCGTCACCAGTGCCCTGCGTCCGTTCAGATCAAGTTGGGTCATGGGGTGCTCTCCCAGGGGGTGTGCGGCGGGGTTGAGACCCCCATCACAGTCCCGCGTCTTGACGCTTGTCAAGAGAAACCTTGACGTGTGTCCAACGAAAGTTGGACAGGTGGCCAGAACCCGGATCGAACGCCTAGGATGCGGGGGTGGCCCCAGCTCAGACCGCGCGCCGAGGCGCCATGCGCGCCGTGGACAAGTTCGACGCGCGTCGTGACCAGCTCGCCGAGTCGGCGCTCAAGACCCTGGGCGAGCTCGGGTATGCGCGCACCACCCTGCGGGAGATCGCGAACAACTCCCCGTTCAGCCACGGTGTCGTGCACTACTACTTCCAGGACAAGCTGGAGCTGGTCATCCACAGCGTCCGCTACTACAAGGCACGCTGCGTCACCCGCTACGACTCCGTCATCGCCGACGCCACCACCGCGGACGGCCTGCTCGACGCGTTCGCGGACAAGCTCGCCGAGACGATCCGCGACGAGGCACCGATGCACCGCCTCTGGTATGACCTGCGCACCCAGAGCATGTTCGAGGAGCAGCTCCGCGAGGCCGTCACCTCGATCGACAGGACGCTCCAGGAGATGATCTGGCGGGTCGTGAGCCGGTATGCCGAACTCGCCGACCGACCGGCGGCGCTGGAACCTCAGGTCGCCTACGGCATGCTGGACGGGCTGTTCCAGCAGGCGCTGCTGGAACACGTCGGCGGGCACCCCGAGTCGCTCGCCACCCTCGTCGACCAGGTCCACGCGGTGATGCCGCTCATGCTCAAACGCTGAGCAGCCGAACTACCACGGGGTGGGCCCGGCGCCGCCGATCAGGTCGATCGGGCCGGGCACCACCGTGTGCCGGTAGCGGCGGCTATACCTCGGCGTCCGCGCCCACGCGCAGGAGGGTACAGCGGTCAGTGCGCCGCCGTTTTCAGCACGCCCATGCGGGTGCGGTACTCGTCGTCGAGGGCCGCGCCGCCGTCCTCGCGGGTCGCGACGACCTCGCCGCGGACCAGGACGTAGCCGCGGTCGACGGCGCCGCGGACCGCGCCGAGGGCGGGCTCCGCCATGAGCACCGCGACGCCCTCGCCGGCGAGCTGGGTGACGGTGCGCAGCAGCTCCTGCACGACGAGCGGAGCGAGCCCGGTCATCATCTCGTCCAGCAGCAGCACCCGCGGCGAGCCCATCAGTGCCCGGGACACGACGAGCATCTGCTGCTCGCCGCCGGACAGCACGCCGACGAGGCTCTTCATCCGGGTCCGCAGGATCGGGAAGCGGTCGATCGCGGTCTGCACCGCGCTGCGCGGCAGCCGCAGCAGCTCCGCCATGACCTGCAGGTTGTCCACGACGTTGAGCTTCGGGAACAGCTGGCGGCCCTGGGGCACGACGGCGATCCCGGCGCGGGCCCGGGCGGCGGGCTTGAGCTTGCTGACGTCCTCGCCGTCGAGGAACACCCGGCCGGTCGCGGCGACGGAGCCGTACGCGGCGAGCAGGGCGCTGCTCTTGCCGGCGCCGTTCGGCCCGACCAGGGCCGTGATCACGCCGCCGGGCGCGACGACGTCCACGCCGGCGACGGCGCTGGCGTGCCCGTACCGGACGGTCAGCCCTTCCAGGCGCAGCTCATGAGCCGACACGGTCGACCTCCTCAGGAGCGTCTTCAACAGTGCTTTCGGGCGCTTCTTCGGTGACGCCGAAGTACACCTGCTGCATCTGCGGGCTGTCGAGGCATTCGCGGGGCGAGCCGTCGAACACCGACTGCCCGCGGTCCAGCAGCATGATCCGGTCGACCAGGCCGGCGACGAGGTCGACGTTGTGGTCGACGAGGATGACCGCGTGGCCGCGGCGCTGCACGGTGCGCACGACCTCGGAGATGCCGGTGACGCCGGCCGCGTCGGAGCCGGCGAACGGCTCGTCGAGCAGCAGCACGAGGGGGTCCTGGCCGAGGGCGCGGCCGACCTCGACGAGGCGCTGCTCGCCCAGGGACAGGTCGCCGGCGGGCCGGTCGAGGCGGTCGATGCCGAGCTCCTCGGCGATCGCGGCGACAGCGGCGGTGTCGGCGGCCGGATAGGGACGCAGCGCCCCGCTGAACGAGCCGGCGATCATCTGCCAGATGGTGCCGTGCCTCCGGGCGACCCGGCCGAGCAGCAGGTTCTCCGCGACGGTGAGCTCGAGGGCGAGCTGCGGGTACTGGAAGGTGCGGGCCAGCCCGGCCTTGGCGCGCCGGGACGCGGGGCCGGCGAGGCGCTGCCCGCGCAGCGTCAGGGAGCCCTCGGTGGCCGGCTGCGCGCCGGAGATGAGGTCGACCAGGGTCGTCTTGCCGGCGCCGTTGGGCCCCACGAGGCCGAGGACCTCGCCGGCGGTGAGCGAGAACGACACGTCCTGCAGGGCGGTGACCCCGCCGTAGCGTTTGGTGAGGCCGGTTCCGACGAGGAGCGTCTCAGCCACGGCGTCCTCCCGCGAGTTTGGCGAGTTTGCTCGCATATCCGATCACGCCCTGCGGTGCGACGAGCAGGATGACGAGGACCCCGAGGGCGAGGATCAGCGTGCCGCTGGTCTCCACGGCGGGGAAGTTCAAGGTGAGCTCGACCGCGATGACCGCGCCGAGGACGGCGCCCCACGGGGTGGCCGAGCCGCCGATGAGCGGCATGAAGATGGCCAGGAACACCAGGTTGAGGGTGAACGTGTCCGGGGTGACGCTGCCGGCGGAGTAGGTGAACAGGCCGCCGCCGACCGCCGCGATGGCGGCGCCGATGGCGAGGGACACCAGGTTCATCACCGGCACCCGCACGCCGGCGGCCTCCACCGCGCGGGGCGCGTCGCGCATGGTCCGCACGATCACGCCCCACGGCGACATCCGCAGCCGGTCGAGCAGGAACGCGATGACGCACACGACCACGGTGGAGCCGACGACGACGTCGTAGTGGTCGGGCTGCCAGCCGAGGATGTTGAGCTTGCGGAGGCTGCCGAGGCCGGCCGAGCCGCCGGAGATGCCCTCGGCGTCCACCAGCCAGGCGGTGAACGCCATGCCGAACAGCAGCGTCACCGCGGCGAGGAAGAAGCCGGACAACCGCCGGGTGGCCAGCCCGAGCAGCACGGCAACGGCGGCCGCGACGATCGGCCCGACGATCCACGCGACGACCAGCGGCAGGCCGCTCTTGCTGGAGATCAGCCCGACCGCGTAGCCGCCGATGCCGGCGTAGGCGCCGTAGGCCATCGACAGCGACCCGGCCATCAGGTAGGGCACGTACATGCCGAGTGCGATCAGCGCGTAGGTGGCGGTCGTGGTGACCAGGGTCTGCTTGTAGCCATCGGCGCCGACCCAGAGCAGGATCAGCACCGCGCCGATGACACCGCCCAGCAGGCCGAAGGAGCCGGGGATGCGTTTCATGCTCGTACCCTCCGCACGAACAGGCCGCTCGGTTTGAGGGCGAAGAACACCAGGGCGACGATCAGCAGCCCGTACACGTGCGACTGGCCGCCGAAGTAGTAGGGGACGAAGACCTCGACCGCGCCGAGCAGCAGCCCGCCGACGAGCGGCGCCCACACCGAGCCGGTGCCGCCGACGACCATGGCGAGGAAGCCCGACAGGGCCCAGCTGAGCCCCGACAGGGAGCTGACGCCGGCCTTCGGCGCGAACAGCAGCCCAGTGATCCCGGCGAGCAGGCCCGACAGCACGAACGCGATCAGCCGCACCCGGTTGACGGGCAGGCCGAGCAGCCGGGCGGCGTGGGTGCTGTCCCCGACGGCGCGCAGCAGCCGGCCGGAGCGGGTGCTGCGGATCCACACCGCCAGCCCGGCGAACGCGACGACGGTGAACGCGATCAGCACCAGCGTACTGGGCTGGATCACCGTGTCGCCGACGGTCACCGGGTCGAACGTCAACACGTTCTGCCCGGGCAACGTGGTGTAGCCGAACAGGTACCCGCCGAGCTGCTGGATCGCGAAGAGCACCGCCGCGACGGCGACCAGCGCGGGCAGTTCGCCGCCGCCGGAGCGCCGTTGCACCGGGCGGACCACCACCAGCTCGGTGACGACGGCGAGCCCCGCGGCGGCGGTGATCGCCACCGCCGCGGCCACCCACACGTTCATGTCCTCGTAGAGCACCAGGTACGACGTGCAAAGGCCGCCGACCATCGCATACGGCCCAATCGCGAAGTTGAAGAACCCGGCGCCCACAAGGACCAGGTAGTAGGCCAGCGCGAGCAGGCCGAAGAAACACCCCATCTCGAGGGCGGACAACCACAGCTGCAGCTGGCCCATACCTGTTACCTCCCTACTGCCGTTGCTTGCTTCGGTGGCTTACTTTGCGCACGGCGGCTGGAAGGTGGCCCAGGGGCCCTTGGGCTTGTTGTCCGCGCCGAACTCGATCAGCGACAGACCGCACGGCCCGTCCGCGCCCAGGTGCTTGTCGGCGCCGAAGGACAGGGTGAAGTTGGCCTGGCCGAAGGTGGCCGGGTAGCCCTTGATGCTCTGGATGGCCTCGTTGAGCTTCTTGGAGTCGTCGACCCCGCCGGCCTTCTCGATCGCCTGCTTGAGCACCTGCACCGAGTCCCAGGCCTGGGCGTCGTAGGCGGTGATGTCGTAGTCCTTGCCGTACTTGTCCTGAAGCAGCTTGACGAGCGTCTGGGTGCGCGGGTTGGCCGTGTTGATGGAGCCCATGAAGATGAGGCCCTCCAGGGCGCCCGGGGCGGCCAGCTTCCACGACGAGGGCTGGTTGCCGATGGACGCGAGCGAGAAGCGCTTCGTGGCCTTCATCTGGCTGCCCAGGGTGTTCTGGGCGAGCACCTCGAAGGCACCGCCGACGCTGGTCACCAGGACCGCGTCGGGGTTGGCGTTCTTGAGCCGGGCGACCTGCGCGGACAGGTCGGAGGCGTTGGCCGCGCCCTTCTCGGTGGCCACGATCTGCACGCACGACAGCGCCGGCAGCAGCGCCTTGTCAAGCGCGGCGATGGTGGTGGTGTCGTCGGTGAGCACGCCGATCTTGGTGATGTTGGCGGCCTTGAAGGCGCCGCAGTAGACGGAGGCCCAGTCCGTCGTGGTGTTGGCGAGCATGTAGATGAGCTCGTTGTCCGGCGGTGAGACGAGCGTGGCGGTGACGCCGGTGGGCGCGATGGCGGGCAGGCCGAGCTGGGTGAGCGTCGACTTCGCCTGGAGGATGGCGGCGCTGCCGCTCTGCAGGAAGAGGGCCTTGGCGCCCTGGCTGGCGAGCTTCTGCAGGACGGCCGGCACCTTGGTCGGGTCCGACTCGTCGTTCTCGACCACCAGTTGCAGCGGGCGGCCGAGCACGCCACCCTTGTCGTTGACGTCCTGGATCGCCAGCCGGATCGTCTTGCCGGCGATGGTGCTGTAGGAGGCGCCCGAGCCGGTGCTGTCCTCGTCGAGACCGATGATGATCGGAGCGCCGGAGGCGGTGCCGTTGCTCGGCTTGTCGTCCCCCGCCTTGTTGCCGCAGCCGGCGACGGTCAGCGCCGCCAGCGCGAGACAGCTGACGATGCGAATCGTCGATGAAACGCCCATTTGTACCCCTGTCACGGAATTATACGAATCGTCAGCCTCAGGAGGAGTGTTCGTGGCGAACGCCGCCCGGCCGTGTGGCCTCGTACTGTGGTCGTCGTCATAAACCTAACAAGCGCTTGGTTTATACATCTTGGCCACGGGCGCGGTGGGTGTCAAGAACACAGGGGACGCACGGGCGTAACAGAACCGTCAAAATCGGCGGGCCGCTCCTACTCCTTCACGGCCGGCAGGACCTCACGGGCCAGGCGTTCGACCAACTCGTCCCGGCTGGGGCCGGACGGCTTCAGGTTGAGCACGGTGAAGCCCATCCGGGTGAGCCCGCACAGCCGTTCGGCGACCCGCTCCGGCGTTTCGTCGGCGGGCACCTCGACGTTCAGGGCGTAGGTGATGTCGCCCGGGTCGCGGCCGGCGCTCTCCGCCGCGGCGGCGATGCGGTCCCGCATCCGCGGCAGCTCGTCCAGGGGTGCGTACCCGAGCGACGGCATCCACCCGTCGGCCAGGCGGCCGGTGACGGCCAGGGCGCGCGGGCCGAACGTGCCGACCCAGATCGGGATCCGCCGGGCGGGCTTCGGCTCCAGCGGCGCGGCCACCGCGTGGTGCAGGCGCCCCGGGTACGTGAGCGCCGGCTCCGTCCACAGCCCGCGGACGAGCTCGATGGCCTCGGCCAGCCCGTCGACCTTGTCCCGTGGCGACGGCACGGCGATGCCGAACGCGCGGAACTCCTCGTCGGACGCGCCGCCACCCAGGCCGAGGATCAGCCGGCCGCCGGAGAGCCGGTCGAGGGTCTCGGCCATCTTGGCGACCATCGCGGGATTGCGGTACGGCACGCCGAGCACCCGCGGCATGACGCCGATCCGGGACGTGTGCGCCGCCATCCAGGTGAGCATCGTCCAGGTCTCGTTGCTCGGGTCGGTGCCGCTGGGGTGATCGGAGGTGGAGACGAAGTCGTAGCCGAGGTCCTCCGCGGCGCGGGCGGCGGCGACCGGGTCCACGGTCGTCGAGGCGGGGATGTCGATTCCGAAGATGGTCATGTTCGCTCCTTCTGTATGGCTATGGTGGCTTTTTCGACGGGAACACGGACCTTGAGCCGTGGCATGAACCAGCCCACGAGCGGGCCGATGGCGAGGGCGTACGCAACGTGCCGAGGCCGACGGTGCCGCCGAGCAGCCAGCCGGCGCCGAGCACCGCCACCTCGATCAGGGTGCGGACCAGTCGCAGCGAGTGACCGCGAGCGGCGAGCCCGGTCATGAGCCCGTCCCGCGGCCCGGGTCCGAGCCCGGCGCCGACGTAGAGCCCGGTGGCGACCGCGTTGGCGACGCAGCCTTCCGTGCTTGCTTGACATGTCAAACACGCTACGTCCGTTCTGCTTGACATGTCAAACAGATCTCGTACGCTTGGCGCATGACCGAACCGCGCTGGCTCACCGACGCCGAGATGCACACCTGGCGCGGGTACCGCCGCATGCGCAACCTGCTCGACCTGCAGCTGACCCGCGACCTCGGCGCCGACTCCGGCCTGTCCGACGCCGACTACGACGTGCTCACGTCCGTGTCGGAGGCTCCCGGCCGGCAGCTGCGCCTCGGCGAGCTGGCCGCGTCGATCCGCTGGTCGGTGAGCCGGCTGTCACATCAGGTCAGCCGGATGGAGCAGCGCGGCCTGGTGGCCCGCGGCGGCTCCGCCGACGACGGCCGCGGCGCGACGGTGGCGCTGACCGACGCCGGCTGGGAGATCGTCCAGGCGGCGGCGATCCATCACGTCGCCTCGGTCCGCCGGCACTTCATCGACGTCCTCGACGAGCACGACGTGGCCGCCCTCGGCCGCATCGCCGACAAGGTCCTCGCCCACCTGACCGAGGCGACTCCCCCGACTCCCCCACGCCGCCGCAAGCCCACCTGACCGCGGCCCGGCCTCACGGCTCCTTGTAGACCTCGCCGTCGGCAGTGGCGAGCACGAACGAGGCGAGGCCGCGGTAGAACGGCCGCTTTCTGATCGTCAGGCGAAACTTGACCGGGACGCCGTCGCTCGCCAGCGAGAAGGAGTACGACCCGCGGTAGAGCATTTCGTCCAAGAAGTCCGACCTTGCGATCGAGAAGCCGTCCACCAGGACCTCATCGGTCGACAGCAGACGCTGACGCCACTCCACGAGGAACCGCCCGCGACTACTGATCGCCCGCCGATCGCCGTCGCCACCGCCACGTAAATGCCCCGGTCAAGACCTCGGCGCCGGGGCGTCACGCACGGCGAACGCCGTCGCCGCACCGAACGCCAGCACCACCGCGAGGGCCGCGAACCCGGCGCTGAGGGTAGCGGCGGACGCGACGGCAGCCACGAACAGCGGCCCGCCCGCGTCGCCGAGCTCCCGGCCGAGCTCCGCCGACCCCATCGTCTGCCCAAGCCGCTCCGGCGGGGTCCTCGCGGCCAGCGCCGCGAACCCCAGCGGCGTGATCAACCCCGTCCCCGCCCCGATCAGCACCGCGGCGACCAGCACCCCGAGCAGGCCCGGGAGCAGCGCAGACCCCAGCCCAGCGGCCGTGACCGCCAGCCCCGCACCGAGGCCCGTGCGCGACGTGAGCCGCCCGTCGTCGAGAGCGCGGCCGGCCGCCGGCTGGACGAGGGCGGCGCACGCGGCCAGCACCGACACCGCAGCGCCGGTGGCGACCGTGCCCAACCCGGCCGCCCGGCCGAAAACGGGCAGGAACCCCACCCCGACCGACAGTGCCGCCGTCGCCGCCGCCAGAGCACCGGTCGGGGCCAGGAACGCCCGATCGGTCAGCCGCCGCACGAGATCCAGCACCGTCTGCCGCGCCTTCGGCAACGGCACGACCACCGGCACCGCGACCACCGCCCACAGCGCCACCGCCGCGCCCAGCACCATGAGGACCGCGAACAGCAACCGCAGCCCACCCACCCACACCACCAACCCGCCGAGCAGCGGGCCGAGCGTGTAGCCGATCGACTTGTAGAAGCCGTAGGAGCCGAACGCCCGCCCGTGCCTCGCCGCCGGGTTGAGCCGGACGACGAGCGCCGACGCCGCGGGCGAGAACGCCGACGCCGCCGCGCCCTGCCCCAGCCGCGCCGCCCACAGCCAGCTCGGACTGTCCGCGACCACGTACACCGCCGACGCGGCCGCGAACGCGATCAACCCACCGAGCAGCACCGGGCGGGCACCGACCCGATCGGCCAGGCTGCCGAAGACCGGCTTCAGCAACACCTCGGCGCCGTCATACACCGCCAGCAGCCCGCCCAGCACCAGCAGCGACGTGACCGCGTCCGCCGAGAACCCGCCGAGGTTCGCGGCGATGCTGTGCGCGCCGAACGCCGTGGTGAAGCCCGCTGCATACAGCGGCCACATCCGCCGGGCCGGCGGCGCCGTCGAGGACGAAGTCACGAAACCTCCTGCCACCCCCGCGGGCAGCACCGAAGACCCACGCCGCCGCGAACGCCTGGACCGCCGACCTTCACCACGAGCTGCTCGCGGCGCCAACTGCGACGCACCGCACCGCGAACGTAACAGCGAGCCTGTCAACCGACGGCGGGGCCCATCCGGTTGTACTGGCAGGAGGAACCGGATGACCCGAGCACCCGCACCACCCGAAGGCTTCGCCGAGTTCGTGGCCGCGCGTTCCCACGTGCTCCTGCGCGCCGCGTGGCTGTTGACCGGTGACGCCGGGCGGGCCGAGGACCTCCTGCAGACCGCCCTCGCCCGCAGCTGGCAGCATTGGGACAGGATCGCCGGAGGCAGCAATCCGGAGGGGTACGTCCGGCGGGTGCTGTTCACCACGTACTCGAGCTGGTGGCGGCGGCACTGGCGGGGTGAACTGCCCAGCGCGGCGCCGCCGGAGCGGGCCAGCAGCGAGGACGTCGCCGCCGACTCGGCCGGACGCGACGGGTTGCGCCGTGCGCTCGCCCGCCTCACCGGGCGGCAACGGGCGGTCGTCGTGCTGCGGTACGTCGAGGACCGCACCGTCGCCGAAACGGCCGAACTGCTCGGGTGCTCCGAGGGCACCGTGAAGACCCTGGCCTTCCGGGCCCTGCAGGCGCTGCGGGCGGACGCCGCCGTGCGGGCGCTGCTCACCGACGAGGGAGTCGAGCACCATGACGCATCCTGACGGCGACGGCCGTGACATCGGCAGGCTCCTCGACGCGCTGGTGCCCGACCTCGCGACGCCACCGGACCGGCTGGCCGCGGTCGGCCGGCGGGTGCGTCGCCGGCGGGTCCTGACCGGCGCGCTGACCGCGGCGGCCGTGGCCCTCATCCTGACCGGCGGCGCCGCCGTGGTCGCCACCACCCGCCCGGACGCGCACGAGATCGCCGGACCGGACACCACCGGCACGGCCGGACCGAACCGGCCGGAGGCCGGCGACTGCCCGGCGGCGCCGCCGCTGTTCGAGGGCGGCAACTGGGCGCTGCCGTCCACCGCGCCCGGCGACGTGGCCCCGCCCGGCGCGGTCCGCGCGGTCCTGTGCCGCTACAACCCGGTGCCCGAGCTGAACACCGAACGCCCCGGGCCGCCGCGGCGGCTCGTCCTGACCCGCGACGTCGCCGGTCTGATCACCGTGCTCAACGGCCTGCCGACCAGCGACATCGACCCCTGCTTCACGGGCGGCGACGGCGGCGGCTACCTCACCCTGGAGTACAGCGACGGCACGAAGGCGGCGGTCGAGCTCTCCAACGGCTGCGGGTTCGTCCGGCGCGGCGCGGTCACCCGCTACCAGGGCGGCACCGCGGTCGAGGCGTTCGACGTCCGGTACACGGCGCAGGAGCTCGCGGTGGCGAGGCCGGCCGACGTGCCCGCGGCCAGTTGCGTCCAGCGGCTCACCACCGGCCCGGCCAACGCGCGGTACGACCCGCAGCCGGTCTCCGACGTCTGGGTCTACTCCCACGGGCAGGATCACCGCTACCTGCCGGTGCCGCTGGCGGTCGTCACCGCATGCCGGTACGTGCGCGGCGCCGACGGCACCTGGGACCGCACCCGCGAAGTCACCGACCGCGGCGTCGCGGCCGACGCGGCCACGGCGGTCGAGGCGGTGTCGAAGAAAGCGCTCGGCGAGGTCCCGTACCTGCACTGCTCGGCCGAGCCGAGGACGGTGGACGTGCTGCTGCTGCGCGACGTGCTCGGCGAGACCCGCGAGGTGCGCGCCACCCGCGACACCTGCCCGGTGGTGACCTTCGACTTCGACGGCGCCCCGCCCTCCACCGAGCTCGACGGCGTCCTCGACCACCTGCTGGGCAGACCGGGGTAGGCCGACGAACCGGCGGTTGCTCAACGCGGCGCCGGATGCGGGCGTACCGTCATGATCATGGGCGGGTTCATCCACATCGCCGCGCTGCGGTGCACCGATTCGCGGGCCGTCGCGGACGCCGTCGTCCGGTATGCCGCCGGTCATGGTGTCCCGGCCGAGGTGGTCCCGACCGGCGCGGGCGACAGGTCGGACGTCGCCTCGGTGGGGCACCCGGACGACGGCTGGTCGGTCGTGGACTGGCCGCGCTCCTTCGCCGGGCCGGCCAAGGCGACCCGGTGGCTGTCCGGGGAGCTGGGCGTGGTGGCCAGCCTGGCCGAGTACTACGACGGCGACGACTGGAACCACATGGCGTTCGACTGCGGTGAGGTGCGGGACCGGTACGCCTCCGACCCCGACGGCCAGACCTCCGAACTGACCACCCTGGCCGAGGCGAGACACCGGTGGGCCGGCGACGCCGCGGTCGTGGCGGCGGTGTTCGAGCGGCGCACGGAGGAGATCGCGCCGTACTTCGCCCGGCCCCGACCACTGCGGCGGGTATGGGCCAGGCTGCTCGGAGCACCGCCGCACGGCGTCAAGGCGTGGCCCGACGACCAGTTCCACCTCGACGATCCGTGGGTCTTCGTCGACTTCTGGAAACGGCTCGGGATCAACTACCCGGACGATCCGGCGAACCCGGACCATTGGGCCTTCGGGGTGCGGTTCGCGGCGCCCGGATCGAAGAGCCTGCCCTACGACACCAGCACCGACTGACCCGGGCCGCTGCCGCGCCCGGCGCGGTTCTGGCCGTGTGGGGGCTCGCCTGAGGAGCGTCGGGCCGTAACAATGGGCTCGATGAGGGCGTCGAAGGTGGTTGCCGCGATCGACTTCGGCACACACGGCACCGGGTTCGCGTACACGCTCGTCACCCCCGACAACGACGACCCGCGCACGCGGCAGATGGTCTCGCGGTACGACTGGCCGAAGGCGCCCGTACGGGGGGCCAAGACCCTCTCCGCGGTGGTCGTCGACCGGGACCTGCAGCCGGTTGCGTGGGGCTACGAGGCCGCTGAGCTGTGGCAGTTGAACTCCCCGGCCCGGCGGGAGGACCTTGGCCTGCACGGCTACGCGTCCGCGTTCAAGGCGGCGTTGAGCAGCCGCGCAGAGCTCCGCGCGATGGCCCGCAGCGAGGGCATCGTCGACCTCGGGTCGGATCGGACGCTGGGCAGGTTGATCCCGTCGATCCTGCGGTACATGCGGGATCAGACGGTGGCGGCGCTCGGGGCGCTCGACCTCCGTCTGACCGCGGAGGACATCCGGTGGTGTCTCACGGTGCCGGCGGTCTGGACCGATGCTCAGAAGCTGGGCCTGCGCCGGGCCGCCGAGGAGGCCGGGCTCGGCGCCGCCGACACGATCTTCGTCGTGACCGAGCCGGAGGCCGCCGCCGTGTACGGCATCCTGGACGCCGACAAGGGCAGCGCCCGCGCGGTGTCTCGGATCGGCGAGCACCGGTTCATGGTCGTCGACTGTGGCGCCACCACCGAGATCTCCGCGTTCAGCGGCGTCTTCGACGACGGGAAGGTGCGGCTGGCCGAGATCGGCGCCGGCGGCGCCGGTGTGGCGCTCGGCGCGCCGGACGTCAACCGCGCCTTCCGGACACGGCTGCTGCCCCGGCGGCTCAGCCCGACCCTGGTCGAACACCTGGAGCGGGAATACCGCGATCTGGTCAGCGAGCTGGAAGGCCAGTGGGAGAAGGCCAGACCGTTCGTCGCGGTCGCTCCTGGCAGCGGTGGCCGGCCGGAGGTCGTCAGTCCCGTCTACCTGGATCTCACCCGGCTGTGGCCGATGGTGCCGGCGGCGGTGCGGCGCCGGCTGATTGAGGAGGCCGACGGCGATCCCCGGACGCTGATGCTCACCGCCCAGGATACCCAGGCGCTGCTCGACGAGGTCATCGACCCGATCGTCCGGCTGGTCCGGCGTGTATGCGACGACCTGCTGCAGGAGGCGCGCGTCGGCAGCGCCCCTGTCACCGCCTTCCTGGTGGGCGGGTTCGCATCCGACGACTACCTGCACGCCAGGATCCAGCACGAGCTCGGCGCCGAGGCGAGGGTCGTCCGCCCGACCGACCCACGGCTGGCCGTGCTGCACGGCGCGGTGCACCTCGGCTACAACCCGGCACTCGTCCAGCACGTGCCGGTGCCAGCCACGACACCGCGGCAGCAGGTGCCGGCGAGGACACCGCGGCAGCCGGAGTCGCCCGAGAATCGCCGGGCCGTCTTCCTGTCCTACCGGCGTGGCGTGTCCTGGGCGATGGCCCGCCTGGTCCGCATTGACCTCGAACAGCACGGCTTCGATGTCTTCATGGATGTCGAGAACATCGACAGCGGCCGGTTCGAGCCGGTGATCCTGACGCAGATCGAAAGCCGGGCGCACTTCCTCCTGCTGCTGGAGCCTCGATCGCTCGACCGGATCGGCAACGAGGGAGACTGGCTGCACCGCGAGATCGCCCACGCCATCGCGCACGGGCGCAACGTCGTCCCGCTGCTCGCCAACGGCACCGGCATGCCGCGCGCCGCCGATCTACCTGCGGACATAGCGACACTCGCCTCCTTCAACGCCCTCACGGTGTACCACGACTATTTCCCGGAGGCGATGACCAAGCTCCGCGGCCGCTTCCTGCATTGAGCGGACGATCGATGACACGAACGTGGTCCACGTGACGGAAATCGGGGCGACAGGCACCCGGGGGCATCGGGCAGCATGGGTTCGTGGATGTACGGGGACCGGCGCGATTTCTGTGGTGGCTGGGGCGGCGGCTCAAGGGCAAGGTGGGGCTCGGGGCGATGTTCGCGTCGCTGTGGTTCATGAGCCTGGCGTTCACGCCGTTCCTGATCTCGCAGGCGATCGACCGGGGGTTGCAGTCGCGGCGGCCCGGCGCGCTGGTCGGATGGGCGGCGGCGGTGCTGGCCGTCGGGGTGGCCAGTGCCGGGCTGGGCATCATGCGCCACCGCAGCATGACCAAGCTGCGGATGAGCGCCGCGCTGTACACCGCGGATCTCATCATGACCCACGCGACCAGGCTCGGCGCCGCCTTACCCCGCCGGATCACCGCGGGCGAGGTCGTCACCATCGGCATCTCCGACGTGTGGACGATCGGCCGGGCGATGAACGTCGGCGGTGTCGGGTTCGCCTCGACGCTGGCGTATGTCGTGGTCGCGGCGCTGCTGTCGCGCACGGCGCCGACCCTCGCCGTGGCCGTCGCCGCTGGGCTGCCGGTGCTGCTGCTGGTCGTCGGGCCGCTGCTGCACCGCACGCAGCGGGCCGGGCTGCGCTACCGGGACCGGCAGGGCGAGCTGAACGCGCGGCTGGTCGACGTGCTCGGCGGCCTGCGGATCCTCAACGGGCTCGGCGGCAAGGAGACCTACCTCGGCCGCTACGAGAAGGAGTCGGCGACCCTGCGTGACCAGGGCTACCGGGTCGGCGGGCCGTCCAGCTGGATCGGCGCCCTCGGTGACGGGCTGCCGGTCGTGTTCCTGGGGGTGGTGGTGTGGCTGGCCGCCCGGCTGGCGGCCGCGGGCGAGCTCACCGTCGGTCAGCTGGTGGCCGTGTACGGGTACACCGCCATGCTCGTCGTCCCGGTCAACGTCATGATCTTCTGCGCGTTCGACATCGTGCGGGGGCTGGTCGCGGCCCGGCGGGTAGTGGACTTCCTGCGGCTGCCGGTGGACGACCCGTCGGGCGGCGCCGCACCCGCGGCACCGGCGGCGCTGCACGACCCGGGTTCCGGTGTCGTCGCCGAGCCGGGTCGGTTGACCGCCCTCGCCGGGGCCCGGCCGGAGGAGGCGGCCGCCGTGATCGACCGGCTCGGGCGGTACGGGCCGACCGACGCGACCTGGGGCGGCCTGCGCCTGGCGGACATTGCGCAGGCCGAGGTCCGGGCGCGGATCCTGGTCGCGGACCACGACGCCGACCTGTTCGCCGGGCCGCTGCGGGAGGTGGTTGCCGGGCCCGACGAGCCCGACGACGACCTGGTCGGCCTGGCGATCCGCACCGCGGTCGCCCACGACGTGGCGACCGACCTGGGCCGTCCCGTCGAGTGGAGCGGCCGCAACCTCTCCGGCGGGCAGCGGCAGCGGGTCCGGCTGGCCCGTGCCGTACACGCGGATCCGGAGATGCTCCTGGTCGCGGAGCCGACGTCGGCGGTCGACGCGCACACGGAGGCCGCGATCGCCGAGCGGCTCTCGGTCGCGCGGGCCGGCCGCGGCACCGTCGTGGCGACCACGTCGCCGGTACTGCTGGACCGGGCCGATGTGGTGCACTACCTGGTCGACGGTCGGGTTGCGGCATCCGGTACGCACCGGGCGCTGCTGGCCGCACAACCCGGCTACCGCGCGCTGGTCACCAGGGCGTTCGGGGAGGACGCATGACGTCGACCCTGCCGATCGCCGATCAGCGCATGGTCGGCCGGGCGGCCCTCAGGCTCCTGGCCGCCGACCGCCGGTCCGTCCTCGCCATCGTCACGCTCAACTCCCTCGCCGCGCTTGCCGGGCTCGGCGCGCCGTGGCTGCTGGGCCGCATCGTCGACACCGTCACCCGCGGCGGCGGCCAGGTCGACCGGCTCGCCCTGGCGGTGCTGGGCTGCGCCGTCGCGCAGACGCTGCTGACCCGGGCCGCGCTCGCGATCGCGTACCGGTTCGGCGAGCGGACCGCGTACCGCATCCGGGAAGGCTTCCTGCGGCGCGCCCTCGGCCTGCCGGCCGCCGTGGTGGAGCGGGTGCCGGCCGGTGACCTCGCCGCGCGTGGCACCACCGACATCGACGCGGTCGCCAACACGCTGCGGGACATCCTGCCCGGCATGGCCGTCGGCGCCGTCCAGATCGTGTTCATCGTGTCGGCGGTGGTGGTGCTGCACCCGCTCCTCGGCGTCGTCGGCGTCGCCGGGCTCTCCGGGATCTGGTTCGTCACCCAGTGGTACCTGCGCCGGGCCCGCAAGGCGTACCTCGCCGAGGGCGCGGCGAACTCGGTGCTCGCCGACGACCTGGCCGCGACCACGGCCGGCGCCCGCACGATCGAGGCGTTCAACCTGCGCGAGCGTCGCCTCGCCGCCGGGCACGCGGCCATCGCCGAGACCCGCCGGACCCGGCTGGGCACCCTCGCGCTGCGGTCCGTCTTCTTCCCGCTGGTGGAGACGTCCTACGCGGTGCCGGGGGTCCTCGTGCTGCTGCTCGGCGGGCTGCTGTACATCGACGACCGGGTCAGCCTCGGCACGGTCGTCGCCGCCGTGCTGTACATGCGGCAGCTGGTCGGGCCGCTCGACGGCATCCTCATCTGGATCGAGCAGCTGCAGAGCAGCAGCGCCTCGTTCGCCCGGGTGGAGGGGCTGGCCGCGATCCCCGCCGCGCCGCCGGCCGTGACCGACCCGCCACGGGACGAAAGGATCGAGGTCAGCGGCGTGCGGTACGCGTACGACCCCGGCCACGACGTCCTGCACGACGTCGACCTCACGATCCGCCCCGGTGAGCGGCTGGCGATCGTGGGCCTGTCCGGCGCGGGCAAGTCCACGCTCGGCATGCTCATCGCCGGCGTCGACCGGCCCACCGCCGGCACCGTCACCGTCGGCGGGGTGCCGATCGCCGACCTCCCACCGGACGAGCTGCGCCGGCAGGTCGTGCTCGTCACCCAGGAACACCACGTCTTCCGCGAGTCGTTGCGGGACAACCTGATCGTCGCCGCACCCGACGACGTGCTCCGCGCGGCGCTGAAGACCGTCGGCGCCGACTGGGCCGACGACCTGGACCGCGACCTCGCGCAGCGGCCGCTGGACGGCGCCCAGGCGCAGCAGGTCGCCCTCGCCCGTGTCGTCCTCGCCGACCCGCACACCGTCGTCCTCGACGAGGCGACCGCGCTGCTCGACCCGACCGCCGCCAGGACCGCGGAACGCGCCCTCGCCGCCGTCCTGCACGAGCGCACGGTCATCGCGATCGCGCACCGGCTGCAGACCGCCCACGACGCCGACCGGGTCGCGGTGATGGACGACGGCCGCATCATCGAGCTCGGCACCCACGACGACCTGGTCGCCGCCGACGGGCCGTACGCCGCGCTCTGGCACTCCTGGCACGACGGGGTCTGACCGGCTCGTTAATGGCTGGCCGGTGTCGCGGGTGCGGTGGGACGATCCGCGGAGTCGGGGCCCCCCGGCCATGCCCGTCCGCCGGAGGGAAGCCGTCGTGACCGTCACCGCAGCCAGGTCGTCGTCGCCCGCACCTGAGGTCCGCACGGCCGCGGGGGTGCTGCGCGGCAGCCGGGAGGCGGGCCTGGCGGTCTTCCGTGGCGTCCCGTACGCCGAGCCACCCGTCGGTGCGCTCCGGTTCGCCGCACCGCGGCCGGCGCGCGGCTGGACGGGGGTGCGGACAGCGGTCGCCTACGGCCCGCCGCCTCCGCAGCCCGGCCTGTTCAGCATGGGCGAGCTCACCCAGCAGACCGGCGACGACTGGCTGACGGTCAATGTCTGGTCGCCCGATCCGGGGCCCGGCGCCGGCCTGCCGGTGCTGGTGTGGATCCCCGGCGGCGCATACGCGATCGGCGCGTCCAGCCTCCCGGAGTTCGACGGCGGCCGGTTGGCGGCCGGCGGTGCCGTCGTGGTGACACTCAACTACCGGCTGGGCATCGAGGGTTTCGTGCAGCTCGACGGCGCCCCCGCCAACCGGGGCCTGCTCGACCAGGTCGCCGCGCTGGAGTGGGTGCGCGACAACATCCGGGCCTTCGGCGGCGACCCGGACCGGGTGACGGTCTTCGGACAGTCGGCCGGCGGTGGATCGATCGCCGCGCTGCTGGCCATGCCGCGGGCCGCGGGGCTCTTCGGCCGGGCCGTCGTGCAGAGCATGCCGGCACCGTTCTTCACCCCGCAGCTCGCCGCCGACATCGCCGCCGCGTGCGCCGCCGAGCTCGGGGTGCGACCCACGGCCGCCGCTCTGTCCACTGTGGACCCTTCGCTGCTGCCCGCCGCGGGCGACGCCGTCTTCGCGAAGATCGACCGGTGGAAGGACCGCTGGGGCCGGATCACGTACCGGCCGATCCCGTTCGCACCCGTCGTCGACGGCGACGTCCTGCCCGCCACCCCCTGGCAGGCCCTCGCGGCCGGCGCCGCCCGGGACGTCGACCTGCTCGCCGGCCACGTCCGCGACGAGCACCGCCTGTTCAGCCTCATCGACGGGGTGCTGGGCCAGGTGACCGACGAGCAGACCGAGGCGGCTCTGCAGGCCCTGGCGCCCGGCGCGGACGGCGCCCGCCGCTACCGCGAGGCGTTCCCGGCCGCCGGCCCGGAGGAGCTGTACGAGGTCGTCAACGCCGACTGGCTGTTCCGCATGCCGACGCTGCACCTCGCGCAGGCGCACGCCGCCGCCGGCGGCCGGACCTACCTCTACGAGGTGACGTGGCCCGCCCCGGGCTTCGGCGGCGGCCTCGGCGCCTGCCACGGCCTCGACGTGCCGCTCGTCTTCGGCAACCTGAGCAGCGGCCGGCCTGGCGCGCTGATCGGCGACACCCCCTCCGCGGAGGCGGAGGAGCTGTCCGCGTGGATCCGCGTCGCGTGGACGGCGTTCGCCGCCGGCGGCGACCCCGGCTGGCCCGCGTATGACGCGGGGCAGCGGCTCACCCAGGTTCTCGACGCCCAGCGGGTCGTCACGGCCTACCCTGAGGAGGCATCCGAGCGACTGTGGCGGGAGTACACCTTCCCGGCCCTGCCGCTCATCGACCGGTGAAGGCCCAGGAGGACACATGGCAGCGGGGCGTGTGCTGGTGATCGGTCTCGATCCGGTCCGGATCCCTGGCTGGGACCCGGCGCCGATCGTGGCCGGGATAGCCCGCGGGCAGGCCCGCTTCGCCGAGCTCGGCATCGAGGCCGACATGTGCCTGGTCGCGCCGGACGAGGACGCCGAGGCGGCCATCGTCGAGGCGCTGACCGGAAACGACTACGCCTGCGTGGTGGTCGGCGGCGGCATCCGCAAGCACGAACCGCTGCTCGAACTGTTCGAGCGGGTGGTCAACCTGGTGCACCAGCATGCGCCGGGCGCGGCGATCGCCTTCAACAGCACCCCCGACGACACCGCCGACGCCGCCCTGCGCTGGCTGCGGTAACCGCGCCGCCCCCGCAGGGTTGATCAGGGACCGCCTGGTGGATCACCGGGTGGTGCCGCCCGGAGGGTCAGTGCGTGGGTGAGGCGGTCCACGGAGCGCTCCGTCCTGGGCTCCAGCGCGACGATCAGCTCGTCGACGCCGAGCGTGGCGTACGCGTCGATGACGCGGGCCAGTTCCGCGGGCGGGCCGGTGAACGCGCCGTCGTCCGGGCTGACGCCGGGCTGGTCGGGGTCCGCGACCGTCACGCCCACCGTCACCCGCAGCGACTCCGCGGCGCGGCCCTCGTCGGCCAACGCCCGCGCCATCGCCGCGAGCCGTGACCGCAGCCGGTCATCGGGCGCGCCGTGCCAGGCGGTGTTCCACGCCTGGGCGTGCCGGGCGGCCAGCCGCAGCACACCGGGGCCGCCACCCGCGACCAGCAGCGGAATCCGCCGATCAGGCGGCGGCAGCAGCGCCGCGTCCCGCAGCCGGTGGAACGGGCCGGACCTGGTGACCGTGGCGCCGCCGAGCAGCCCACCGACGATCTCCAGCGTCTCCTCCAGCCGCGCGATGCGTGCGTCGCTCGGGAAGCCGTACGCGTCGAACTCCAGACCGGGTTGCCCGGCGCCGAGCCCGAGCACCAGCCGCCCGCCGCTGATCCCGTCGACCGTGGCCGCCATCTTCGCCAGCAGCGCCGGATGCCGGAACACCCCGCACGTGACGAGGGTGCCGACCGTCACCCGCCGGGTCGCCGCGGCCAGCGCGGACAGCGTCGTCCACGCCTCCAGCACCCCTTCCGGCGGCCGGTCCCCCGGCTCGCTGACGAAGTGGTCACAGATCCACACGGAGTCCAGCCCCGCGGCCTCCGCGTGCAGGGCCAGCGCGCGCACATCGGGCCAGCCCGGCATCCGGCCCGGCCCGTCCGACGCCGACATCGGCAGCGTCACACCAATCCGCACCGTCGCACGGTACCGGGCCACGCCTGCCGTGTCAGGAGCGGAGCTCAGTCAGGACGCGCGCTCATTGTCCACTTCGGACAGTGCGTAGGTGAGGGCGGCGTCGGCGGGCAGCGTGGCGCCTCGGCGCCGGAGCCGGTCGAGGTCGTCGGCGGGCAGGTGGGCGCCGAGCGTCGCGAGCGTCTCCTCGTACTGGGCGCGTTCGTCGGCCGGCCATTCGCCGCCCGCACGGTCCAGCTGCGCGGCGGCGAGGCCGTGCAGCGTCGCGGCCCGTTCGAACCGGCCGCGGGCCGCGGTGACGGCGGCCAGCCCGTTGAACATCCAGGCGGTCGCCATCGCGTCGGCCCGGCGCGCGCACAGGGTCAGGGCCTCCCGGGACAGCTCCTCGGCCCGGTCGAGGTTGCCGAGCTGCCGCTCGACCATGCTCAGGTTCGCCGACTCGACCCACACCACGAACTCGTCCCCACGCGACCGGCCCGTCGCCAACCTCGCCGCCATCACCTCCCGCGCCGCGGTGAGGTCTCCGGCCATCTGCAACGCCACGCCGAGCACGTGCAGCGCGCTGGACCGTCCCAGGTCCGCGTCGTCCAGCCCGGCCGTCACCGCCTCTGCCTGCCGCAGCAGCCGCACGGCCTCCTCTACGTCGGTGTTGATGGCGACCCGGGCGAGTCCGGCCAGCGCGAGCGCCTGCAGCGACGGGTCGCCGTCCCGCTCCCCCAGCGCCAACGAAGCCCGGAACCGTTGCTCCGCAAGCGCATACCTGCCCGCCCAGAAGACGAGGTAGCCGTGGTCGTACAGCGCCCGCGCCAACGTCACGCCGGTGACGGGCGTACCCTCCAGCGCCCGGTCGAACCAGGTGTCTCCTTCGCCGATCCGCT
Organism: Dactylosporangium sp. NPDC049525; assembly: GCF_040676755.1. Taxonomy (NCBI): domain Bacteria; kingdom Bacillati; phylum Actinomycetota; class Actinomycetes; order Micromonosporales; family Micromonosporaceae; genus Dactylosporangium; species Dactylosporangium sp. NPDC049525. Next base: position 119,603 of record NZ_JBFAPO010000029.1, read on the forward strand.
TCGTCGCGATCCAGAACGACACGAGCGCACTCGCGAGGCGGAAGGCGGTGCCGGGCAGGCCGGCCGCGGCGTACCAGTCCAGCGCCTCCCGCAGCTCGCCGTAGCGCGCCTCCAGCATCCGCTCGGCCTCGGGGTCCTGCCGGCGCCGCCGCCGTTGCGCGTCCTCGGCGAGCTCCAGCAACCCGGCCGCGATGTCGCCGTCCATGGCGGGCACGCTACCGGCGGCTGTCAACGCGACGCTTACTCCGGCTGGATCCTGCGCAGGCGACCGCGGTCCACCTCGAGGTCGGCGGCGTACGTCGGGTTGTCGGGGTGCTCGGCGACCAGGGCCCGGTCGATGTCGAACGCGTCCTGATAGTGGCGGCGCGCCTGGTCCAGATCTTCCCGGGCCGCGGCGAGATCGCCGAGCCTGGTGAGGACGACGGCCAGACTTCGGCGGTACGTGGCGTTGCCCGGATCCGCCTCGACCACCCGCTGGTGGATGGTATGCGCCTGCCGATAACCCTGGGCCGCCTCGTCGCCGCGCCCGGCATTGTGGTCCAGGTCCGCCAGCCGCTGCAGCGCGATCGCCACGTCACGGCGATAGACAAGGTTGCCCGGATCCAACCCGACCAGCTGCTGCGCGGCGGCCAGGTACCGGCGGAAGCCCCGGGCGGCATCGTCGCTGCGCCCGGCATCGAGGTCCAGGTCCGCCAGCCGCTGCACCGCGTAGGCGACGTCGCGGCGATAGGCGAGGTTGCCCGGATCCGAGTCGGCCACGTCCTGCGCGGCGGCCAGATATCGGCGGTATCCCTGGACGGCCTCGTCGCGCCGCCCCGCGCTGAGGTCCAGGTCCGCCAGCCGTTGCACGGTGATCGCCACGTCACGACGATGGGAAGGGTCACCCGGATCCGACTCGGCCACCTGCCGGTAGACCTCCTGCGCCTGGCGGTAACCCCGGACGGCGTCATCGCGGCGCCCGGCATCTCGGTCCAGGTCCGCCAGCCGCCGCACTGCGTGGGCGACGTCGCGGCGATAGGCGAGGTTGCCCGGATCCGAGTCGGCCACGTCCTGCGCGGCGGCCAGATATCGGCGGTATCCCTGGACGGCCTCGTCGCGCCGCCCCGCGCTGAGGTCCAGGTCCGCCAGCCGTTGCAGCGTGATCGCCACGCCGTGGCGGTAGGCAGGGTCGGCCGGGTCCGACTCGGCCACCTTCCGGTAGATCTCCTGCGCCTGCCGGAAACCCAGGGCGGCCTCGTCCCGGCGCCCCACGTCCCGGTCCAGGTCTGCCAGCGTCAGGTAGTCGATGGCGGTGTCGTGCAGGTGGACCACGCTGTCCGGGTGGGCCTCGGCCAGCGCGAGGTCGATGCGCAGCGCGGCACGGGCCAGCTGGATGGCGCTTTCGGACTGTCCCGTGTCGCGGGCCAGCTTGGTCAACACCGTGCAGGCGACGGCCGCGTCCCGCCGGCGGCCCGGCAGCGTCTCACCAGGGGCGGGGATTCGCGCCAGCATCTGCGGGGTGACATGCCGCAGGACGTTGTCGGCGACGCTGCGGTCCACGGCGCCGGTGTGGGCGGGGTCGGCGGCCTGGGCGGCGCGGGTCGCGAGGGCCGGCAACTGCTGCGGGATGGTCGTGTCCAGGAGCCGGCGGACGGTCGGCGAGGTCGCTCCCGCCCGGGCCAGGAGGTCCAGGCATGCGACGAGCTGCCGGTCGGACGGCAGGGCGAGCAGGTCGGTCAGCACGGACCCGGCGTCGTCGCCGAGGCCGGCCAGGACGGTGCCAGCGAGGTGTTCGCCGAGCCGGTCCGGGCGCAGCGGGTTGAGGTGGCGGGGGCCCGGCTGGAGCTGCGACCACCAGTCGACCAGCCGGGTGCGGACTGCGGCCTGCGCCGGGCCGTCGAGGGCGTGGTGGATCGACAGGAGCGCGTGGGCCTCGTCGGGGCTGTCGGCGCCGGCGATGGTGGCCGCGGCGGCGGCCCAGCTGGCCAGGTCCGGGTCGAGGTCGGGCATCGTGGCGGCCCAGTAGCGCTGCTCGTGTGCCAGGACCCGCTCCACCGGCGGCGTCGAGGTGTTGACGGTGGTGGTGTCGTCGGTCAGGACCCGGTCGAGGGCCTCGAAGAGGACGTCCAGCGGCCACCGGTACCGCTCGTGCGACAGGTCGGCCGCCGTCGCGACCGTGGGCACCTGCCAGGCCGTGGCGAACGCCGCCACCGACGTCCGGTAGAGCTGGTCCCGCTGGGACGTGCTGAGCGGCTGGGTGGCCTGGTCCGACTCCTGCCCGAGGTCGAGCAGGCTCTTGACCCGGGCGTTGGCGACCTCCCCGATCGCGTCCAGCGGGTCGGCGCGGCCACCGACGCGGGTACGGGTGACCAGCATCAGCCGGGCCGGGGCCAGCGGCGTCGCGGAGACCGCGAGGCGGGTCACGATCGCGGCGAGCCGCTGCGGGTCGACCGCCTCGACGTAGTCGACGACCAGCACCCGCGGGACCCGCGCGGCGAGGACCGGCGTGTCGGCGGGGACTGCGCCATCGGCCAGGGACAGCCAACCGGCCAGCCAGCCACGCTCGATCATCCGGCGGCACAGCTGGATCGCGAAGCGGGTCTTGCCGGAGCCGCCGACGCCGCGCACGACCAGCACCCCGAACGGGTCCGGCGTCTCGCACCACTCCTGCCGGACGCGTTCCAGTTCGGCGTTGCGGAACAGGTAGTCCACGACGCCGAAGTCAGCGCGCAGCAGGTCGGCCGGATCGGACCTGACGGTCTTGCGGAAGCGCGCCCACGGCTGCTCCACCAGGGCACCGGGCTCGACGATCGCGAGCACCGACAGCCACGGCGTGCGGTCCGAAAGCACGCTGGAGCGGTTGGTCGCCAGCAGTGCGTCCAGCATCGAGGACACATCGGCGCCGCCGGGCGCGGTGAACAGCTCGGGTGTGCCCAGAGCGGACACCGGCGACACGTAGCCACCCAGTTCGACGCCCGTGCCGCGGGTCGCCGACATCAGGCCGACGACGGTACCGACCCTCGGGGAAACCAGCGGCGCGCCGCTCAGCCCCGGTTTCGCCTCACCGGCCTTGAGCGTGATGAACCCGTCGCCCTCCACGCCCTCCACGACGAACGACGCGGGTGAGCCCGGCGGGTCCCGGCCCTCCTCCCGACGGGCGAAGCCCCATCCGGTCACCGTGTCGTCGGGCAGCACCGGCTCACGGCCCGCCCGGGCAGGCCAGCCGGCAATGTCGAGCGGCGCGATCGGGTGTACCCCACCCGCGGCGTCGAACCGCAGCACCGCCAGATCGGGGAACGGCCACAGTCCACCGAAGCGCGGCGGGGCCGAACGCAATGCCACCCGGGCCGGCCGCCCTTCGCCGGACGTCTCCAGCACGACGTCGTCCGCACCGGCCACGACATGAGCGCAGGTCAATGCCCAGCCGGGCGCGACGAGCACCCCGGAGCCCAGCGTGCGGCCCGCGGCGTCGCGGATCCGCACCACGAACGACTGCAACGCCGCCGTGTCCACCCGGACATCGACCACCGGCGTCACCATGGATGCTTCGATGCCACCTGACCGGTCGCCGTCATCATCACGGCGTCCCCGACGCTCCATCGGCGGCCGCGGTGTCCGCCGCCGGCTCAGCCTTCCGCGTCCAGTTCAGCGTCACCTTCAGAGCGCCCTCGGCGCCGCCGCTGACCAGCAGGCCCGTGAGCCCGCCCTCTTTCACCTTCAGCGTCAGCGCGAACTCCACACTCGCCGAATCCGGGCGCACGACCTCCCAGGCCTGCACCAGCTCCGACGAGATCGCCTGGACCGTCTCACGCACCCCGTCGAAGGACAGCACCCGGTCCAGTGCGACGTTCGACGGGCCGGCCGGCGCCTCCACCTCGGCGAAGAACTCCACCCCGTGCACCGATACCGGCACCACCTGCACCATGCCAGATCCCATACCTCTCAACCGACCGTTACCACCCGAACATAGTTGTCCACGCGTCCGGTCCGCTCAACCCCGACGGCAGGAACCTTGTCGTCATGCGGCCCAGCGATCGACGTTCGGTGATCGTGTCGCGCCGCCTCGCCGGGGCGGCTGCCGTGACAGCCGGGTTCGTCGGGCTGTTCGGCGGGATGGTCACCGTCGCGGGGCGTCGGGCTCCTGCTGGAGCGCGCCGGTGAAGAAGTCGATGAATCCGAAGGGTGCGCGGTCGCCGAGGCAGAGATCCAGGATCTGGTGCGCATCCGCGTACTCGGCCTCGCTGCGGGGGAACATCGCCGCCTCGTAGGCGGTGAGTGCCGCCTCGACGTCGCCGGGGTGCGCGGCGATGGCCAGCCCGAGTTCGGCGCCGTCGAGCATCGCCAGGTTCGCGCCCTCACCGGACGGCGGCATCAGGTGCGCGGCGTCACCGAGGAGCGTCACCCCGGGCACGCGGTCCCACCGGTGCCCGTCCGGGAGTGCGTGGATCATGCGCGGCACCGGTGCGGTCTCGCCGTCGGTGATCAGTGCGGTGAGCTCCGGCGCCCACCCGTCGAACTCGGCCGCGACCCGGGCGGCGGCGGCCGCGGCGGCGGTGAAGTCGATGGCGTTGACCCATTCGGCGGAGCGGTTCAGCTCGACGTACGTGTGGATGACGCCCCCTGCCTCGCGGTGCGCGACGATCCCCTGCCCCGGGGCGAGCGCGTACATCGCGCCACCGCCGACCGCCGTCGCGCTCGCGGTATGGTGCTCGTCAGCGTCGTGCAGGTAGGTCTCGACGAAGGTCGTGCCGGTGTATTCGGGTGTCGCGTCCGACAGCAGCGGGCGGACCTTCGACCAGGCGCCGTCGGCACCGACGAGGAGTTCGGTGCGCACGGTCGATCCGTCGGCGAAGGTCAGCTCGGTGCGGCCGTCGCCGAGGGGCCGGACGCCGGTGAGCTTGCGTCCCCATTGGATCGTTCCCGCGGGCAGGGCGTCGATGAGGATCCGGCGCAGGTCCCCGCGGAGCACCTCGGGGCGCCCGGCCGTGCCCTCGTCGGGCTGGTCGAGCAGCACCTTCCCGTGCCGGTCGAGCACCCGCGCGGCCTCGCCGCCCGCGTGGATGATCGCGCGGAACTGCTCGGTGAGTCCGGCCGCCTCCAACGCGACCTGCCCGTTGTGCTCGTGGATGTCGAGCTGGCCGCCCTGCGTGCGGGCCTGCGCCGAGGGCTCCGCCTCGTAGATCGTCGCGGGAATGCCGTGCACGTGCAGGACCCGCGCGAGCGTGAGCCCGCCGAGACCCGCGCCGACGATCGTGACTGGCGTCATCATGTTCCCTCCAAGCCGACTGGAACGGCGTTCCATCAGCTCCATCGTGGAACAGCGTTCCAGCCGGTGTCAAGGTGATGTTCGGCGGCGCGCCGGGGTCAGTCGTTGACCAGTCCGCGGTACAGCGACCGCAGCGACTGTGCGAGCAGCCGCGACACGTGCATCTGGGACAGTCCGACCTCTACGGCGATCTGCGCCTGGGTGAGGTTGCCGAAGTACCGCAGCGCCACGATCCGCTGCTGACGGGCCGGGAGCCTGGACAGCAGCGCGCGCACCGCGTGGCGCTCCTCGGCCCGCTCCAGGTTGAGGTCCGGACCGCCAATGAGCTCGCCCAACTCGCCGGTGCCGTCCCCGCCGTTGATGGGCGCGTGCAACGACAGGAGCCGATATACGCGGGCCGCTTCGAGGCCCTCGATGATGGCGTCCTCGGCCAGGCCGAGGCGGCCGGCGAGGTCGGCGACGGTCGGCGAACGCCGCAGCTCGTGGGTGAGGTCCTCGAAGACCTCCCTGATGCGCAGCCGGGTCTCCTGGACGCGTCGCGGCACCCGCATACCCCAGCACAGGTCACGGAAATGCCGTTTGAGCTCCCCCACGATCATCGGGACGGCGTAGGACGGGAAGGCGACGCCGCGGCCGCTGTCGAACCCGTCCACCGACTTGAGCAGCGCGAGGTTCGCCACCTGGACCAGATCGTCGAAGGGCTCGCCCCGGTTGCGGAAACGCCTGGCGCAGTATCGCGCCAGCGGCAGGTACATCTCGACGAGCTGATCACGGACACCGGCCCGCTCCGGGTGCCCGTGCGGCAGTTCGGCCAGCAGCTTCAGCAGTGACCATGCGACCGCGTCGGACGCGCGCGTCGAGTCGCTGTGCCCGTCTTGGCCGGCCGCGCCCCGGGCACCGCTCGCGGACGGCCCGGCGGGTTCGGTGCGCTGGACCAGGGCGGACGGTGAAGTACACGAACCTGGCACGGACGACGCTCCTTGTCGACACGGCAGCGTGACCGGCAAGCGGCCGACGCGGTGCGGCGTCGGGCGTCGCCGAACAAGCTGCGCACGAAAAGGCGTCCGCGGGGTCTGGGCGGGCACCACTGCGGGTGGTCGCGGGCACGTATTGCATGCCGCAGCAAGGTCCGCGAAGCGTCCCCGCACCGCTGGCAGCGATACGTCGGTCCGGCGGTCGTCGGACCACCGGACCAGGTCCCACCGACCAGAATACTGCAACAGTGGCAGCGATCAGTGACCTTCGCGCGCCAACCACCCGGTCCCGCCTCAGGTGCACTGATACAGCAGCTGCGCCCGGTCGAGGTACTGCCACTTGTCCAGCAGCTGCTTCAGCTCCGGGCTCTCCTGCTCGAGCCGGGCGCGCAACGCCCAGAACGGCTCATCCCCGGTGGCGTCGTCCGGGAAGGTGAAGGTGACCGCTGGGTCGAGCCGGTATTCGCCCACCACCGGCGCCGGGGACTCCGCCGGGCGCAGCCCGCTCAGGTCGCGATGCACCAGCACCGCGTCGCCGCGGCTGTCGCCGTCGGTGAACAGCTGCACGACGCCGCCCCCGGCCGGCCACGGCAGCAGCCCCTCGAACCGCGAAGCGAGGTCGGTCAGGTTGAGCTGCAGCACGAACTGCAGCGGCGCCCCGTCGGAGGCGACCGGCCACGCCTGCCCCGGCGGCAGGTCCGGCACCCCGCCCAGCTTCGTCGACAGCACGGGCAACGCCTCGTCGACCGGCACCGCGGTCAGCGCCAGGGTGGGCCGGACGACCCGGCGATCACCGGCGCGTAGGCGGCAAGCTCCGCCGGCAGGCCCAGAGCAATTTCCATGGGCGCTCGATAACGACCGTCGTCCAGGCCTCCTTCGATACGCAGCTCCGGACGCTTCTAGTCTTACGCTGGGCGGGTGGCAGATGACGGAAGCCGGGCCGCCCGGATCGACGACGTGCACGAGCTGGCCGCGGGCATGCCGCATGTCACGGTCGAATACGGGACCGGCGACAACCCGGTGTACCAGGTGGGCGGAAAATCGTTCGTGTTCTTCCGCAATCCGCGGCCGGATGCGGTGGACCCCGACACCGGCGAGCGCTACCCGGACGTGATCGTCTTCTGGGTCGAGTCCGAGGTGGACAAGCAGGCGCTGGTGCAGGACGAGTCGACGCCGTTCTTCACCACCGCGCACTTCAACGGCCACCCGTCGGTGCTCGTGCGCGCCAGCCGGATCGGCGAGCTGACCCGCGACGAACTGGCCGAGGTCATCCAGGACGCGTGGCTGTCCCGCGCCTCGGCCCGCCGCGCGACCGCCTGGCTCAGCGCCCGCCGCGCGACCTGACCACACCATCCACCGGCCGACTACGCTGCCGGGATGGGGATCGATCGATCGCGCGGCCGGGTGATCGTGCTGATCGCGTTGGTGGTGGTCGTCGCCGGGGCGGTGACCGCTTGGGTGGTGCTGCGCGAGCGTGGGCCGCACGAGGAGTCCCAGGTGCCGGGCGGCCCGCATCCGTGGCGGGCGGTGTGCACCGAGCCCGGCACTGCCTACACCTCGGTCGCCGCCTACCAGGGCCCTGGCCCGCACCCGACGAACGTCGAGGTGTTCCGCGACGCCGGTGGCGGGGACGTCGTTCCCGACGACGGGTTGAGCGCCACCGTGCTGCCCTGGACGTTCGGTCCGGTCGACTACGCCGGAATCCAGCTCGTCGCCTGCGTGGTCCGGGTCGCCGCGGCCGGCGAGAGCGTCCGTGACTGCGCCTACGGTGGGTCCGGCAACGGCGCGAGCAAGACCGCCGCCATGCACCGCGCGACGTATGCGGTGACGCTGCGGGAGATCCGCACCCGCCGCGCCGTCGCGTCCGCCCGGATCGTCGGCGACGAGCTCCTCTGCCCGGCCGGGATCGGGGCCTTCGTCAACGACGTGTACTCGTGGCCGAGTGCGGCCCAGTGGGACGCGTCGTTCGGGCGGTACGTCACCGGCGCCGGCTCATGACGCCGCGACCGTGGCGTTCGTGCTCTCCTTGTGGCGCCGGCGGCGAGGATGCGCCGGTCCGGGGCCGGTTCCTCGGCTTCAGCCCGGCGGGTGCCGGAGCCGGTGCAGGGTGGCGGGGATGCCGAGGTCGTCGACCGCGACGCTGATGCTCCGCGGGTGTTCCCGGGTGGCGAGCGCGGACAGGACGTGCCCGGGTGGCACCTGCACGGTCGTGGTGATGCCGAGCTCGGGCATGAGGCGCACGATGTCGTGCCAGCGGACCGGGTGCTGGACGGCCTGTGCGAGGTCGTCGAGGACCGCGTCGGGGGCGTGCGCGACGCGGCGGCCGGTGGTGTTGGCGAAGTAGGCGCGCCGCTGCTCGCCGGGGGTCTCCCGGGCCAGCGCTTCCGCCACGGCGTGCGCCGTGCCGGCCTGCAGCGGGCCGTGTGAGGCGACGGTGACGGCGAGGTCGGTGAGGTCGCGGGCGCCCGCCTCCGGTGCGCGCCGCCGCAGCGTGCCGAGTGCGGCCCGGGTGCCGGCGACCACGATCTGGTCGGCGGCGTTGACGTTCGCGACCCACAGCGGATCGTCGCGGGTGGACACGTCGTCGATGAGGTGTTGTACGGCGACCCGCCCGAGCCCCCGTACCGCGGCCATCGCCCAGCTGCCTCGTGCGCAGGCGCGTTCCATGGCGGCGCCGCGGACCTGGAGCACACGGAGCGCGCCGGGCAGGTCCAGGACGCCGGCGAGGACGGCGGCGCCGAACGCGCCGGCGGAGTGCCCGGCGACGGCGTCGACCCGCAGGCCGTGGTCGTCGACGAGGGCTCGTGCGGTCGCGACCCCGGCGACGAGCAGGGCGAGCTGCGTGCCGGTCGTGGACCGCAACGCGGCCGCGGTGTCCAGCGTGGACAGCACCGGGAGGGCCTCGTCGCGGGTCCGGGCCGCCGCCGGCGAGGACGGCAGCCGCCGCAGCATCCCCGGGTGCTGCGCGCCCTGCCCGGGGAACAGCAGCGCGACGCTCACGGGGCACGGATCCGGGCCGGGTCGGCGAGGCAGGCGCCGCCGGCGGTGCGCAGCAGGACGCGGTCGGCGCCGGTGGCCAGTTCCGCGAGCGCGACCGCCCCGGCGGTGGTTTCGATCAGGCAGTCGACCCGCGCCGGGAGGGCCGGGAACGTGTCGAGGAGCTCGGCGGCCCAGTCGGCGCCGGGCAGCGGGTCGCAGCGCACGACGACGTCGAGGTCGCTCGCCGGGGTCGTGGTCGGCCGCCCGGTGGCCAGTTCGAACCCGACGCTGCCGACCGGCCCCCAGTCGTGGCCGAGGCCGTCCAGGGTCGGGCCGATCGCGCGCAGCGCCGCGAGCGCGGGGGTCCGGTCCGCGGAGGCGTCCCGGCCGGGCCGGAGCTGCTCCGGGCGGACGACGCGCTGCACGGCGTGCGTGGGCACCAGTGCGGCGTGCCGCTGATGCCTGGCCGGGCCCCGGACGCCGACGGCGACCTGCCCGTCGGGGGCGGTGCCGCGGCGCACGACGGCCCACGGCGCGCCGGCGAGGGACTCGGCCACCCACGCGGGTTCGGTGCCGATGAGCACCGCGCTCGGGTCGGCGAGCCGCACGAGGTCGTGGGTGCGGGTGGTGGTCATCGCCGGTTCCATTGGTCGGTGAGGGTGTCGCGGACCGCCCGGGACGCCTTGCGGACGGTTCTGGCCTGGTCGGAGTCGAGGCGGTTGGACAGGTCGGTGGGGCCGGTACGGGCGCGGGCGGCGGCGTCGTGGATCGCCTGCGCCACGCCGCGCACGTCCGCGGCGGAGGGGGCGTCGGCGTCGGTGACGGGCAGCAGGCCGTCGCAGAAGCCGAGGGTGGCCCATTGCCGCACGTCGTAGGACAGCGGCGGGACGGACTTCGCGAGCTCGTCGAGCTGCGCAAGGGTGCGCCGGGTGATGATCGCGGCGGCCTGCTTGTGCATGGCGTGGATCTCCACGCCGGGTGCGTCGAGGGCGAGGATCTGCGACGCCTGCAGGCCGTGGGCGAGGAACCCGCCGGACAGGGCCTGGCCGACGACGAGCGTGACGAGCGGGTGACCGGCGACGCGGGCGGCGTCGGCGGCGTCGACGGCGGCCGCGATCGCCTGGTACAGCCCCGTCATCTCCTCGATCCGGCCGTACGCCTGGCTGGGCAGGTCGACGACGGCGACGATCGCGCGCCGCGCATCCCGGTCCGCGTCCTCGGCGACGACGGCCCGGATCGTGCGGGCGAGAGCCGCGCACTCGGTGACGCCGACCTGGCCCTGCCTGGCCCGGTAGTACGGATTGCCGGGATCGGGGACGACCGCGAGGTACGTGGCGTCGGAGGTGTCGGCGCGCAGCACCGAGCCGATGACTGGCTGCGGCGTGGTGCCGGCGAGGGCGGCGATCCAGGTCCGTCCGCGTTCGCTGGGCCGCATCGTGGTGCGGGTGCCGGCGGTGTGCGTGTGACGGCCGGCCGGTACCGTGGCGCTGGGCACGTTGTAGGTGTCGCCCCACAGCTCCGGCAGCTGCCCGGGCGCGGGCGGGGCGGCGGGGTCGATGGTGGCCAGGCGGGCGTCGAGGACGTCGAGACGTTCGCTGCGGTGCCGGCCCGGTGCGGTGACGCCGGCGGCCACGGTGTCGCGGACCGCGTCGCGCAGCGCGTCGGCGTCGTCGATGACGAGGGCGTCGGCGAGGCCGGTCCGGCGGCGCTGCGCACCGCCGTCGACGGCCCAGATGAGGTCGTGGTCGGCGGCGTCGAACTCCTCGACCCCGGCTTCCTGTTCGATGACGGCGGGCCCGTTGAGGCCGATGCGCGCCTCAGGGGTGACGACGACCCGGGTGCAGAGGCCGGTGGCGATGCTCAGGCCGCCGAACGAGCCGACCGTCCCGGCGACCACCCCGATCACGGGTGCGAGCGGGCGCAGTTCGAGCAGCGCCGCGCAGATCTCGGCGACCGCGTTGAGACCCAGGTTGGCCTCCTGCAGCCGGACGCCGCCGGTCTCCAGCAGCAGCACGGCCGGCGTCGGGGTGCCGGCGCGGCTGTCGGCGGCGGCGAGCCGCAGCGCCTGGGCGATCTTCGCGCCGGACACCTCGCCGACACCGCCGCCCTGGAACGCCTGCTCGATGGAGATGACGACGGTGGGCGCGCCGCCGACGGTACCGCGGGCGACCACCACGCCGTCGTCGGACTGCGGGGTCACGTCCTGCGGTGCCAGCCACGGCGATTCGAGGCGTTCGAACGGGCCGCACAGCACGCGGGTGGTGCCGTCGTCCAGCAGCGCCACGGCGCGGGCGAGCGCGCCGAGCTCCAGGAAGCTGCGGCGGCGCAGCACCCGGTCCCAGTCGACGGCGGATCCGTTGCGGGCGGCGCCAAGCGCCTGCACCGTAGTGGTCATGATCCCTCCTCGCGGTGGCCGGCGGCGTGGGCGGCCTGCTGCAGCCGCAGTGTGACGAGGGCCGGCGTGGCGGCCGCGTCGTTGAGCTCCCAGGTGCCCTGGACGGGCGTACGGGCGAAGAACCGCTGCAGGGTGCTGCGCCAGACCTCGTCGAAACCCTCCACACTCGTTCGCACCCGAACGGTTGCGGTGTCCTCCGTGGCGGTGGCGGGTTCGAAGAGGACCTCGAGGTCGCCGGAGCCGACGACGCCGACGTGGGCCCGGCGCGCGGCGCGCACCGTCGCCGGGAACGTGAAGTGCAGCGTGCGCATGTCAGCGGTTCCCTTCCGCGAGGACAGCGGCGGCCGAGTCGAGGAAGACGGCCGCGGCGAGGACGTCGCCGCTCCCGCCCGGGGACAGCCCCCGGCGCCGGCAGAGCCGGTCGAGCCGGTCCAGGGCGGCGGCCCCGGCGGCCGTGCCGGACCCGCCGGCGTGCAGTACCGCGGCCGCACCGTCCCGCACGGCGCGCAGCCCGGCGGGTCCGGCCCGGTGCAGCAGGCACGTGTCCTCGAGGCGGCTCATCGAGGCGAGCAGCGCGTCGGTCCGGCCGGCGCGCCGCAGCACCGGCAGCGCGATCCGGACCGTGTGCGGGAAGCCGCGGCGGGCCTCCCCCATCGCGCCCGCCGCGCCGTACCGCAGCCGGGCC
>NZ_JBFAPO010000030.1:0-36982 GCF_040676755.1 Dactylosporangium sp. NPDC049525
TCGACGCCCTCCAGGCCCGCCTCGACACCGCCTTCGCCTCCGCCACCCAGATCAACGGCGGCGGCACCGCCGAACTCGGCGTCGCCTCCAACTAACCACCACCACAGCACTCACAGCACGACCCCTGGCGTGAGGCCGGTCACCAACACGGTGACCGGCCTCGGCCCGTCTCAGGAACCGGCCGGCCGTGCCTCGATCGCGTCGAGGTCCCGCACCGCGTAGCGGTGGTGCTCCCACTCCTCGTCGAGGATCACGTGCAGGCAGGACAGCACCGTCTCCGGGTGCTCGGGTGCGTGCGGGTTGGCGCGCGGCTCGGCCAGCACGTCCGGCGTGACGGCGGTGAGGAAGTCCCGCACCATCGCGACGCGACCCGCCCGCACGGCGAGGACCTCCGCGAACGGCGGCGACGCAGACAGCGAAGGCGACGCGGGTGGCGGAGGCGACGCGGGTGGCTGCATGCCGTCGGCCTCGGTGCCCGAGTCGAGCTGACCGATGGGGTGGAACGGTTGCTCGGCCCGCAGGACCGCCCATCCCAGCCACATGTCGGTGGCGAAGACCAGGTGCCGCAACGTCTGCGCGAAGGACCACTCGCCGTCCACGGACACGTCGACCGTGCCGTCCGGCATCGCCGCGACCCGGGCGAGCGCCGCCGCCCACGTGTCTTCGACCGACGCCCACGCCGCGCGCAGACCGGCCGGGTCCTTGGCGCGCCGGCCGGCCCGCCCGGGGAAGCGGCGGTTCAATTCGGCGTCGACGAACGGGAGCACGTCGACACCGTTGACGCGCAGGGCGTTCTCGCCGTCGAACAGCCACGGCGAGTCGATTTCGGCGCCGCGCAGCTCGACGCCTCGGATCGTGACGCCGGACAGGTCACCGCCGGCGAACCGGGCACCGCGCAGGTCCACGCCGGAGAATCGCGCTCCCCGCAGGTCGTCGGAGCCGCCGAAGGTCGCCATGAGTCCTCCACCGCTCGCCGGTCCGCGCCAGTATGCCGGACCGGCCTCAGCCCTGCCGGGACAGGGCCGCGAGGACCTCGGCGACGACCGCGTCGGCGTCGGCGCCGCCGCTGCCCGGGTTGACCACGCAGGCGCGCAGCGCGAAGACGCCGTCGACGGTGGTGCCGGCGAGGAACGCGCGGCCGCCGAGCTGGACGTCGGTGAGGACGCGGCGGTTGAGGTCGTCGAGCGCGTCGGCGGGACAGCCGGCGGGTGCGGCGCGGAAGCACACGACGCTGAGCCCGCGGGCCAGCAGCCGCAGCTGCGGGGCGGCCGTGATCCCGTCGGCGAGCCGGTCGGCGACGGCGATGTCGTGGGCGATCAGGTCGCGGTACCCGGTGACGCCGAGGTGCCGCAGCAGCATCCACACCTTGAGCGCCCGGAACGGCCGGGTCTGGTCGAAGCCGAACTCGCTGAACCACACCGGCCCGCCGACGCCGGACGGGTCGCCGTCGGTGCGCAGGTACGCCGGGACGAGGCTGAACGCGTCCCGGGCCGCCGCGGCGTCGCGGAGCAGGACCAGGCCGGCGTCCACCGGCGCATAGAGCCACTTGTGCGGGTCCATGGCGATGCTGTCGGCGCGGGCCAGGGCGGCCCTGGCTTCCGCGTACCGGTCGAGCAGCAGGACGGCCGGGCCGCCGTAGGAGCCGTCGACGTGCAGCCAGATGCCGTGCTCGGCGCAGACGTCGGCGATCTCGTCCAGGGGGTCGATCGCGCCGGTGTTGACGGTGCCGGCGGTGGCCATGACGGCGAGCGGCAGGCATCCAAGAGTGACGTCCTGGTCGAGTGCCGAGCGGAGCAGGTCGGGCCGCATCCGGTGGGCGGCGTCGGACGGCACGACCCGCACGTTGGCCGAGCCGATCCCGAGCAGCTCGGCGGCCTTGTGCGCGGAGCCGTGGCCCTCGGATCCGACGTACAGCGTGCAGCGCCGTCCGAGGCCCTGCAGCCCGTCGGCGCGCACGTCGATCCCGGCGGCGCGGGTGGCGCGGTGGCGGGCGACCGTGAACGCGGTCAGCGTCGCCATCGAGCCGCCGCTCACCAAAAGGCCGGTGGCGCCGGACGGGAACCCGGCGAGGTCGGCGAACCAGCGCACCACCTGCCGCTCCACGTGCACGGCGGCGTGGTTGCCGCCGGCGACGCTCGGGTTCATCGCGGCGGCGAGGGCCTCGGCGAACACGCCGAGGGCGTGCGGGGGAGAGTTGACCCACGCGTAGAAGCGTGGATGGCCGTTGCCGAAGGGGTACGGCAGGACGTCCGCCACGAAGCGGGCCAGCACCTCGTCGACGGCAGTGCCGTCCAGCGGCAGCGGCGCGGTCGCGAACGCTGCGGCGGCGGCTGGGGGTACCGGCCGGAAAACGGGATCCGACGGCAACCCTGCCAAATGCGCGGCGACAATCCCGGCGACCTGTTCACCGAGCGCCCGGACGTCGTCCTCCCGCCACCGCCAGGCGGGGTGCAGCGGCCCGCTCATCGGGTCAGGTCCATCACGAGGTAGTAGACGCAGGGCTCGGTGCCCGGGTTGACGAAGCCGTGGTGCACGTCGCCGGCGTAGGCGATGCTGTCGCCGCGGCCCAGCTCGACCGGCGTGCCGTCCAGGGTCAGCCGCAGCCGGCCGGACTCGACCGCGAGATGCTCCCGGGATCCGGCGGCGTGGGGGTCGAACGTGCCGGCGTCGACCCCCGCGCCGATGGTGGTGCGCATGAACTCGAACTCGACGCCGGTCCGCACCGGGCTCAGCACCCGCCGCTCCCAGCCCGCCGGGTCGCGCACGACGTCCTGCTCGCCGTGGCGCAGCACCACCACCGGGTCCGGCAGCTCGTCCCGCAGCAGCCGCGCGAGGCTGGTGCCGAGCCCGGTGGCGATCCGGTCGACGGTGAGCACGGTCGGGGTCCGGCTGCCCCGCTCCACCTCCGACAGCATGCTGCGGCTGACCCCGCTGGCCGCGGCGAGGTCGTCGAGGGTCAGGCCGCGGGCGCGCCGCTCCCGCCGCACGCGGGCGCCCAGCGCCCCCAGATCGAAGGTCGTCACCCGCTCCACTATAGTGGAATCCGTGTGGCTCACAACGTCCTGAGCGCGTCCGCCGGTGGGAGACGCGCCGCCCGCACCGCCGGGTAACCGCCGGCAAGCGCCCCGACGGCGAGCGCCGCGGCGAGCCCGGCCAGCGGCGCCACCGGCGGGATCGCGACCGGCGTGCCACCCAGATGCGCCGCGACCACGGTGGCGAGGCAGCCCAGTCCGACGCCGAGCACCCCGCCCGCGCAGGCGAGCAGCGCCGACTCCAGCAGGAACTGCGCGGCGACGTCCCGGCGGCGGGCGCCCAGCGCGCGGCGTAGCCCGATCTCGGCGCGGCGCTCCAGGACCGAGATCACCATGATGTTGGCGATGCCGACGCCCGCGACGAGCAGCGCGATGCCGCCGAGGCCGAGGAACAGCCCGACGAACGCGCCCTTCGCCGCGATCCGGGCGATCAGCACGTCCGACGGTCGGCGCACCTCGACGGAACGCGGATCCTGCGGCGCGGCGGTGAACGCCAGGACCGACGCCACGTCCGCGACCTGGTCCGGGTCGACCCGCAGGTACACCCGGCTGGCCACCCCGCCGAGGTGGAACAGGTCGTCGGCGACGTCGAAGCCGATCAGCGCGGCGGTGTCGATCTCGGGGGCGATCGGCGCCGGCGCGAGGATCCCGACGACGGTGAAGTACGTGCCGCCGAGGTACACCTGGGTCTGCGCGTCCAGCACGCCGATGCCGAGGATCCGCGCGGTCGCGTCGCCGAGCACCGTCTCCGGGAACGCCGGGTGGGGCAGGAACGCGCCCCGTGCCAGCGGTACCCCGAGGACGTCCACAAGGGACGGTTGGGCGGCGAGGACGGTGATGCCGCCGGTCTGCTGCGCCGGCACCGCGGCGGAGCGGCGGACCGTGACATCGTCGACGGCGCCGACGGTCGTGATCGACCGGACCGGCGGGATGCGCCGGATCATCGCCGGTGCGGTCGCCGGCAGGGGCGTCGCCTCGCCGTTGAACGTCTTGCCGGAGGCGACCGTCAGCAGGTTGCCCTGCTCGCCGAGCTGGTGGAGCAGGTCGGCCTTCGAAGACTCCGCGACGCCGAGGACCGCGACGAGCGCGGCGATCGCGATCGCGATGCCCAGCGCCGACAGGGCCGCGCGCAGCCGCCGGGCCCGCAGGCCGACGGTCGACACCGCGACCGCGTCGCCGGCCCGCAGCCGCGTCACCGGCTTCATGACGGGCCATCCGCTTGTTCGACGATCCGGCCGTCGCGCAGCCGTACCTGACGGGCCATGGTCGCGGCCACCTCCGCGTTGTGGGTGATGAGCACGACCGTGGTCGTGCCGGCCAGGCCGGCCAGCAGGGCCGCGATCTCGCCGCCGGTGGCGGAGTCGAGGTTGCCGGTCGGCTCGTCCGCGAGGAGCACCGCCGGCCGCCCGACGAGCGCCCGCGCGATCGCGACCCGCTGCCGTTCGCCCCCGGACAGCTGCGCCGGGCGGTGCCGGAGCCGCCCGGCGAGCCCGACCTGTTCGAGAACCTCACCGGCCCGCGCCCGACGCGTCGCGGCGGGCACCCCCCGATACAGCAGGCCGGTCGCCACGTTGTCCAGCACCGACAGGTGCTCCAGGAGGAAGAACTGCTGGAACACGAAGCCGAGGTGCCACGCCCGCACCCCGGACAGCTCATGGTCGGACATGTCGGTGGTGTCGGTCCCGGCGATGCGCACCACCCCCGACGTCGGCCGCTCCAGGGTGCCCAGGACGCTGAGCAGGGTCGTCTTCCCGGCACCGGACGGCCCGGTCACCGCGACGGTCTCACCGGCCCGCACCACCAGCGACACGTCGCGCAACGCGGTCACCGTGGTCGGCGGCGGGTAGATCTTGTTGACGAGGTGGAGCTCCAGCGCCGCGGTCATCCGACCGGCACCTCCACCAGGTCGCCCTCGTGCACGTCGCCGCGCACCTCGACGAGCGTCTCGGCGAACAGCCCGGTGGTGACCCCGGCGAGCCGACGCTGCGCGCCGTCGCGGACCCACACGCCGTAGCCGCCGCCGGCGAGCGCGACGAGCGCGGTGACCGGCACCGCGAGGACCCCGCGGACGGATTTGCCGGTGACGTTCACCTGCACCGGCGCGCGGTCGAGGTCGCCGCCGGTGGCCGGGTCGTCAAGGGTGACGAGCCCGGTGACCGTCGGCTGCGGCGCACGCCCGTCCATCGACGGCGCCGTCTCGGCGACCGCGGACAGGTACGCCACCGTGCCCTTGACCTCGGTGCCGTCGGGCATGGTGACGGTCACCGGGTCGCCGGCGTGCACGAGGTAGGTCCGCCCCGCCGGGACCGTGATCGTGACCGCCGCCGCCGTCGACGTCCCCGACAGCACCGGTTCCTCGCCGCGGTTGGTGGCGCCGAGCTTCGCGGTGATCTCGGTGACCCGCACCGGACCCGGCTGGAACGTGACCGCGCCGAGCTCCACCCGGCCCGTCACCGCCTGCCCGGTCGCCTGCTGCCAGCGCCGTACCGCGGCCGCCGTCGCCGCGGTGAACCGGTCGTCGACCGTCAGCGACTGCCCGTGGCCGAGCGCCGCCAGGTTCTCCTCCAGGGCGCGCACGTCGGCGCCGCCGGTCATGCCGGCGCCGAACGGCCGCCACGCGGGGCGGGCACCGTAGAGCAGCCGCACCGGCCGGCCGTCCAGCTCGAACACCGGCTCACCCCGGTTGACGACCTGCCCGGGCCGGGGGAGTCCGGTGACCGTGCCGCCGGGCCCCTGCGCGAACACCGTGTACGTGTCGCGGAACCCGAGCGCCCCGGTCACGTGCGCGGTCGTGGACAGGTCGGTGCGCACCACCGCCACCGTGCCCGTCGCCGCCTGCGCCGAGCTGGACGCCGCCGCGCTGGGCGCGGACCGGTCGCGCAGCCACCATCCGCCGCCGGTGGCGGTCGCCGCGACAGCGACGGCCGCGCCGGCGACCACGGCCCGCCTACGCATCGCCGAGACTTCCGAGGCTCGACGCGCGGGCCTCCTCGTCGAGGATCGGCCGGCACGCGTCCAGCGCCCGCTGCACGACCGGGTCGGTCTTGTCGCCGGGCATCTCCTCGGGGTTGACGCCGAAGCCGTGCCCGGGCGTGAAGTCCGACGTCGCCGTCGGGTCGGAGAGGTTCACCAGGCCGTGCTCGCGCAGGCACTGCCGCGACCGGACCCCGGCCTGCACCAGCGCCGGCGGCGCCGGGGCCTGCTCGGTCGGCTGGAACTGCGCGGCGTCCAGCAGGCTCTTGCACGCCTCCTCGACGGCCCGGATGGTGGCGTCCTCGGCCTGGTAGTAGCTGCGGGAGTCGGTGTACACATGGCCGTCGGCCGTCAGCACAGGATCCTGGTAACCGGCGATGCCGTGCTGCCGGATGCATTCGGCGGCGGTGTGCAGCGCGGCCTTGCGCTGCTGCGCGTTGCCGGCCGCGGCACCGCCGGACAGGCGGGGCACACCGGGCGAGCCCGGCGAGCCGCTGCAGCCGGCGAGCGTCAGCACGAGTGCCGCGGCGCAGGCGATGACGATTCTCATGCTGCCGGTGTACCGGGATGCCGGTGACACGAGCGCTACCGCGCGTGTCGGACGGATGTCATGCCCGGCGCGGCACAATGGTCGCCATGCGGGTGCTGGTCGTCGAGGATCACGCGACCCTCGCCGCGCGGATCGGTGAGGGGCTGCGTGACGCAGGCATGGCGGTCGACGTCGTCACCGACGGCGCCGCCGCCCTGACCCGGGCCGCCGAGACCGGCTACGACGTCGTCGTGCTGGACCGGGACCTGCCGGTCGTGCACGGCGACCAGGTGTGCCGGTCCCTCGCCGGCGGCGCGGCCCGCATCCTCATGCTCACCGCCGCCTCGGCCGTCGACGACCGGGTCGACGGCCTGGAGCTCGGCGCCGACGACTACCTCGGCAAGCCGTTCGCGTTCCACGAGCTCGTCGCCCGGGTCCGGGCCCTGGCCCGCCGGGCACCGTCGGCGCCGCCGGTGGTGCGCCGCGGCGACCTGACCGTCGACCGGGCCCGGCACCGCGCCAGCCGCGCCGACCGGCCGCTGCAGCTGACCCGCAAGGAGTTCGGCGTGCTGGAGATGCTCGTCGCCGCCGACGGTGCGGTGGTCAGCGCCGAGGAGCTCCTGGAACACGTGTGGGACGCCAACGCCGACCCGTTCAGCAACATCGTGTCGGTGACGCTGACCCGGCTGCGGCGCAAGCTCGGCCCGCCGGCGCTCATCGAGACCGTCGTGGGCAGGGGGTACCGGATGTGAGGCTCACCGTCCGGGTCCGCCTGACCCTGCTCTACACCGTGTTGTTCGCGGCCGGCGGCGCGATCGTCGTCACGATCATCTACGGTCTCGTCGCCGCGAGCCTGGTCGACGACAAGCCGGTCGGCAAGGGCGTGGAGCCGTCGCCGGCGCAGTTCTCGGAGGACTGCAAGGCGGTGCTCAAGGGCGCCCCGGAGCTCGAGCCCGGCATGCGCAACAAGTGCCAGGCGGCCTTCGACGAGGGTGTCCTCGCCGGCGTGCGGACGCAGCGCCAGGAGACGCTGGACAACCTGCTGCGCTACTCGGTCACCACACTCTCCGTCGTCACCGTGCTCTCCGCGGCGGCCGGGTGGCTGGTCGCCGGCCGGGTGCTGCGCCCGCTGCACCGCATCACCGCCGCGGCCCGCGCCGCCACCGAGGACAACCTCGCGGCCCGGGTGTCGCTCGGCGGCCCCCGCGACGAGCTGCGGCAGCTCGCCGACACGTTCGACGCCATGCTGGACCGCCTCGAGGCCGCGTTCACCGGGCAGCGGCGGTTCATCGCCAACGCCAGCCACGAGCTGCGGACCCCGCTGACCGTCATGCGCGCCACCATCGACGTGGTGCTGGCGAAACCGGCGCCGTCACGGGACGAGCTGCTGCGGATGGCCGACGACGTCCGCGGCGCCGTCGGGCACGCCGAGACGCTCATCGAGGCGCTGCTGACCCTCGCCCGCACCGACGCCGGCCTCGCCGTGCGGGAGCCCGTCGACCTCGCCACCTGCGTCGAGGACGTCCTGGACGGCAAGGACATCGGCGACCGGCGGCTGCACCTGTCGCTGTCGCCCGCCCCGACGGCCGGCGACCCGATCCTGCTGGAGCGCCTCGCCGCGAACCTCGTCGACAACGCCGCCCGGTACAACGTCGACGGCGGCGACGTCTGGATCACCACGGCCGCGGCCGGCGGCGGCGTGCTCCTCACCGTCGCCAACACCGGCCCCGTCATCGGCCCGGGCGACGCCGAGGGGCTGTTCAGGCCGTTCCACCGGCACACCCGGACCGGCACCGACGGCTTCGGGCTGGGCCTGGCGATCGTCGCGTCGATCGCAACCGTCCACGGTGGACGTGCCAGCGCCGTGCCCAACCCGGGCGGCGGTCTGCGGGTCACGGTGCGCCTGCCGCCCGGTACCGTCGACCCATGCTGACCGACGCGCAGAAGGCGACCGTGGCCGAGGTCGTCGACCGCTGGCTGCGCACCGGAGCGTCCGTGCGGCGGTGCGACCGGGGCGCCGCCGAGGCGGCCGTCGTCGCGGCGTACACCGCGGCGGGGCAGCCGGCACCGGCGTTCATCGTGTGGATGGACTCGCCCTACGGTGGCGCGCTCGCCGCCCGGGCGGTGCGCGGGCGGCTCACCCCCGACCGCCTCCAGGCGCTGCTCGCCGCGCGACCCGGGACCGCGGAGGTCGCCGGCATCGCCGCGCGGGCCGTCGCGGCGATCACCGCGCAACTGCCACCCGGCTGGGGCGACCCGGACGCGACCATCGACCCGTGGGCCGACCCCGACGCCGTGCGCAGCCTGGTGTCCGACGCCTACTACGGCACCGCCCCGCAGCGCGAGACGCTGTGGCACCCGCTCGGCCGGCGGCTCGAGTCGGCGCTGCTCGCCGCGCTCGGCGGCGACCGCCTGTCCTACGACATGTGGGACGACATGGACGTGGAGCTCCCCGCCGCCGACTACTGGGAAGCGCTGCAGGCGCTGCTGACCGAGCTGCGCGGCGAGGCGTTCCTGGGCCCGATCTGGCAGCTGGCGGACCGGCTCAGCACGCACCTGTCGGCGCCCGCACCCGGCGACGTGACCGGGCTGCGGGTCGGCGACGTCATCGGCACGTCACCGGACCCCGAGGGCGTGGTCCGGTGGCACGAGTTCGGCGGCTACCTCGACCCGCGGGCCACCGCGTCGGTCATCGCCGCGTTCGAGTGCGCCGCGCGGACCGTCCCGCTGCCCGGGTTCCCCGAGCTCGACGCGCTCCTCGCGGCCATGGACCAGGTCGGGCGGTGGTGGCCCCTGGCCGGCGCCGCCGTCCTCACCGACCGTCCACTTCGGGCCGACGGCCGGCACGCCGAATACGCCGACGGCTACCGCACCTGAGCCACGGCGGCGACGAGGCGGTCCACGTCGTCGGCGGTCGTGTAGTGGTAGATCCCGGCCCGCACCGCGCCGCCGGACTCCCGCAGCCCCATCGCGATGAAGTACTCCGCGGCGTAGTAGTCGCCGGAGAACACGCAGATCCCCCGCTCGCCCAGGATCTCCGCCGTCCGCGCCGGGTCCTGCCCGCCCACCCGGAACGACACCGTCGGGCAGCCACCGGCCGGCGCCGGCAGGACCCGCACCGACGGCACGGCCCGCAACCCGTCGAGCAGCCGCTCGAAGAGACCCAGCTCGTAGGCGTGGACCGCGGCCATCGACCGCAGGACCCGGTCCCGGCGGGAACCCTTCGTCTCGTCGTCGAGCGTCGCCAGGAACCCGACCGCCGCCTCGACCCCGGCGAGCAGCTCGAAGCTCGGCGTGCCCAGCTCGAACCGCTCCGGCACCGCGTCCGAGGACGGCAGCAGCTTCAGCATGGCCGTGCGCTCCCACAGCCGCGGCGCGGCGACGCACGCCGCCAGGTGCGGCCCGGACCACTTGTAGGCGCTGGTGACGTAGAAGTCGGCGCCGAGCGCGGCCACGTCGACCGGCAGGTGCGCGGTGGCGTGCACGCCGTCGACGTAGACGACCGCGCCGGCATCGTGCGCGATCCCGGCGATCGCGGCCACGTCCGGCCGGGTCCCGATGGCGTTGCTCGCCGCCGTCACCGCCACCACCCTGGTCCGGCCGTCGACGAGCGGCCCGAACACGCTCGCGGGAAGCTCACCGGTGCCGGGGTCGAACGCCGCCCACCGCACCTCCACCCCGGCCCGCTGCGCCAGCTGCACCCACGGCCGCACATTCGCGTCGTGGTCGAGCCTGGTCACGACCACGTTGTCGCCGGGCAGCCAGCGCTCGGCGAGCCCGCGGGCCACGGTGTACGTCAGCGCCGTGGCGCTCGGCCCGAACACCACCCCTGAGGGGTCGGTGCCGAGCAGGTCCCCGACCGCGGCGCGGGCGGCGTCGACGATGCGCAACGCCCGCCGGCCCGGCTCGAACGCGGTGGTCCGGTTGCTCACGGCACCGCCGAGCACCCCGGCGACGGCCCGCGCCACCGGCTCGGCGACCAGCGTGCCGGCGGCACCGTCGAAGTGGACGAACCCCTCGGCCAGTGCGGGGTAGGCCCGCCGGGCCCGTGCGACATCGAACGGCATACCGCGACGATAGCGGCCTCAGCGGTACTTGCCCGCGGCCCGTCGCACGGAGTCCTCCAGCGCGGCCTGCCCGGCGGCGTCCAGGGCCGCGACGGCCGCTGGGTACGCCTCGGACAGATCCACCAGCACGTCCAGGACCACCTCGTCGATTAGCTCCGCCGCCGGCACCTCGCCGACCTTCGACCGGGCGCCGGCGATCCGTGGCGCGTTGACCAGCCCTGCCGCGAGCCGGCGCAGGTCGTCGACGGGGATCCGGGTGTACGGGTCCCACGGCCGGCTCTCCGCGAACCGCTGCTCGTCGAACTCGTCGATCTTCACCTTGACGACGGTGCGGTCCTGCGGCGCGAGCGCGGCGTCCGGCCGCAGCACGACACCCTCGGCGAGGTTGCCCGGCAGCGGCGGCAGGTCCCGCAGCTGCGGTACCCGCGTCGGGAACCGGACGGGCACGGCGTCGAGGGACGCCCGGGTGCCGCGGCCCAGCAGCGGCACCACGTCGAGCCCGGCGGCCTCGGCGACCCGCGCGACCGCCGCATACGTCCGGTAGACGCCCTCGTCGTCGGGGTGCTCATGATCCAGCACGTCGAACAGCGTGAACCGGACATCTGGGCAGTACCAGACGCCGGTCTGGACCGCCGAAGCGCCCGGCACCGGCGGCACGTCCGGGTGCGGATAGTGGCCGCCGTGCAGCTCGCCGTAGATGCGTACCGCCGCGGCACCGTCGGCCAGAGCGACCTTGACGGCCCGGTCGAACCCGCCGCGCAGCAGCTGCCAGCCGAAGAACGGCTCGTCGCCGCCCAGCCACGCCTTGCGCTTGCCGACCCTCGTCGCGCCGCCGTCGGATGCGATCACCAGCTGCGCGCCGTGGACCTTCTCCGTGGCGACCCACGTGCCGCCGCCGGACCGGCCGCTGCCCAGCTGCTTCGCCGTCGGGATCTTCGGATACGCCAGGTGCCGCATCGCAGCAGTATCGCGACCACAGCCGCCGCCGTCGTCCTGTTTCCGTGGTCGTCCGGCTCAGGTGATGCCGCCTTCCACCGGATGCGCCGACCGTGGTGTTGTGGCAAATGTGGGGCGGCCGGTCCTTCACCACTGCATAAGGGGGAACGCATGCCAGCCACCCGTTCCGCGCTGAGCTACGACGTCTTCGTGGCACCGGAAAAGCCGTTCGTCGCCCCGGCCCCCGCAGTGGGCGACGCGCCGGCGTGGGACCCGACGACCTCGACGCTGATCTTCGGTGCTCGCGACGCCGTGCTCGTGGACCCGCTGATGACCGTGCAGGAGGCAACCGCCCTGGCCGACTGGGTGGCGCTGCACAATCGCCGGCTCACCACCGTCTACATCACGCACGGCCACGGCGACCACTATCTCGGCCTGCCGGTCGTGCTCGAACGCTTCCCGGATGCGCAGGCGGTCGCCGCGCCGGGGACGGTGCGGCTGATGCAACAGCAGGACGCTCAAGCGCTGGACGACTCCCTCAGGGCGCGGTTCCCCGGTCAGATCGCGGACGCGGTCCCGCTGCCCGAACCGCTCGACTCGCCGGAGATCCGGCTCGAGGGCTCCTCCATCGAGGTGATCGCAACCGGGCACACCGACACGCTCGACACGACCTCGCTGCACGTGCCTGACCTGGACCTGATCGTCGCCGGCGACGTCGCCTACAACCACTGCCACATGTACGTCGGCGCGACGACGACCGAAAGCAGGGCCGATTGGATTGCGGCGCTCGACCGGCTGGCCGAGCTCAACCCCACTGCCGTCATCTCCGGACACAAAGACCCAACCCAGGGCAACCCGCCCACGGTCATCGCCGAATCTCGCGGCTACCTCCAGTACTACGGGCACCTGCGCGACGCCGGCCTGCCCGACCAGGAACTGTTCGACGCCATGGTCAACCGCTACCCGGACTGGGTCAGCCGCCAGCAGTTCCTCCTGCTTGAGGCCGTCGCACAATGGTGATCTGAGACCCCGTCTCAGGTGGCGCTGATGACGCCGCCCCACAGCAGGGCGACGATGATGCCGCCGAGCGCGGCCCGGTAGTACACGAACGTGGCGATGGAGTTGCTGGCGACGAACTTCAGCAGCCAGGCGATCGACGCGTACGCGACCACGAAGCTGACGACCGTGCCCACCGCGGCCGCCCCCCAGCCGACCGTCTCGCTGACCTCACCGGCGCGCTGCACGCCCTCCAGGACCCCGGCCGCGGCCAGCGCGGGGATGCCGAGGAAGAACGACAGCCGGGTGGCGGTGACCCGGTCCAGGTGCCGCAGCAGCCCGACGCTGATCGTCGCTCCCGACCGGGACACGCCGGGGATCAGCGCGATGCACTGGGCCAGCCCGATGATCAGCGCGTCCTTCCAGGTCAGGTCGGCCTCCCCGAGCTTCTGCGTGGCGAGATGCTCCGCGAGGACCATCACGAGACTCCACACCACCAGGGCCCCGGCGACGAACCACAGGCTGCGCAGCTCACCCTCGATGAGATCCTTGAACAGCAGCCCGACGACCGCGATCGGCAGCGACCCGACGATCACGTTGATCGCCATCTTCCAGCCGGTTTCCTGCCGCGCCTCTTTGCTGCGCAGACCCTTCACGAACCCGGCGATGAACCGCGCGATGTCGTTGCGGAAGTAGATGATGGCGGCGATGATCGCACCGACCTGGATGACCGCCGTGAACGCGGTGACACCCTTGTCGTCGATCGGGATGCCCATCAGCTTCTCGGTGATCGTCAGGTGACCGGTCGAGGAGACCGGCAGGAACTCGGTCACACCCTCCACGACGCCGAGCACGACCGCTTGCCAGATCTCCACAGGATCCCCTCTCGTGCCTCCGCCGCCCGCCCGATCCTAGGGGGCACCCGCGCGGCATTGCGCTCAGGTACCGGCGCGGCATGCCGATTGTTCGGGTCATGAGTGGCACAGCAGTGATCAGTGCGGACCGGGTCGCGGCCGTGGTGCTCGGCATGGAGGTCGACCGGCGCACCGCCGACCGTGAGCAGGCCGAGGCCGCCGAGCGCGCCGCCGTCGAGCTCGGCCGCGCCGACCTGGCCGCCCGCGCCCGGCTCGTCGTCGCCGACGCCCTGGCCCGCGGCGGGGAGCTGGCGGCGTCGGCGCCGCTGCTGCACGAGGTGCAGCGGTGGGCGGTGCTGGAGAACGACCAGTACGTCCTGGCCCGCACCCACTTCCTGCTGTCGATCCTGCACACCTGCCTCGGCGACAACGCCGAGGCGCGCCGGCACGCGCTGATGTCCGTGGACCACCTGCCCGATCACGTGCCGCCGCTGATCCGCGGCGCGCACCTGGTGATCCTCGCGCTGTCCGTCGACGTGGTGTCACGGGCCGACGCCGCTCCGTATCACGCCGAGGCCCTGGACATCGCCGCGGCCGCCGGCGACCACGAGCTGAGCCGTTCGGTGCTGAACAACATGGCGTACGCCGCGTATCAGGACGGCGACGCGGACGCCGCCGGCGAGCTGGTCGAGCGGATGCGCCGCCTGGTGATGCGGACCGGGGTCGAGCTGCGGCCCCCGGACCTGGACACGATCGCCCGGGTGCAGCTGCTGCAGGGACGGTACGACGAGGCCGAGCAGACGCTGCTGCCGCTGGTGGACGCCGGCGTGGCCCGGCGCGACGCGGAGGGCAACATGCTGCCCGAGGTGCTGCTCACCCTCGCCGAGGCGCAGCGGCTCGGCGGCGCGCTGGACCGGGCCCGGGCCACCGTCGATCGGTGCCGGGCGCTGAGCGAGCAGCGCGGCATGGCCGACGTCGGCGCCCGGGCCCGCCGCGAGCTGGCCCGCCTGCACGCCGCGAACGGACGGTTCCAGGAGGCCTACGAGGAGCAGTGCCGCTTCGACGCGGAGTCCCAGGCGCTGCGCTCCGCGGAGCGGGAGGAGCAGGCCCGGCTGGCGCAGCTGGTGTTCGAGAGCCGCGAGGGGCAGCGCGAGACGGTCCGGTTCCGGGAGATGGCGCTGCGGGACGCGTTGACCGGCCTGTACAACCGGCGGTTCGTCGACGCCCAGCTGCCGGCGCTGCTGAGCCGGGCGGAGCAGCGGGGCGAGGCGGTGTCCGCGGCCCTGGTCGACATCGACTTCTTCAAGCGGATCAACGACACCCTGTCGCACGAGGTCGGCGACGTGGTCCTGCAGCGGGTCGCGACCGTCATGGCGGGCGCCGTCGACGAGCCCGCCACGGTGGCCCGGCTCGGTGGTGAGGAGTTCGTGATCGTGCTGCCCGGCGCCGGCGCGGAGGAGGCGGTCGCCCGCTGCGAGCGGATCAGGGCCGCGATCCAGTCGCACCCCTGGGCCGAGCTGACCGGCGACCTGCCGGTGACGGTGAGCATCGGGGTGTCGTGCGCCGCCGACGGCCGGATCACCTCGGCGGCGCTGCTCAGCCAGGCGGACCGCAACCTGTACGCCGCGAAGCGCAGCGGCCGCAACCGGGTCCTCGCCGACCCGGCCTGACGGTCCGCGCGCCCCGCGACCAGCACCCCGTCAGGACTCCCTGTCCTCGACCGTCTGCTTCGCCAGCAGGCGCACGATCGCGCCGCCGGCAAGGGACACGGTGGCGCCGATCAGGCACAGCACGATGATGGTCAGCGCCGGCGCGTTGTTCGGTTGGGCGTCGCCGAACTCGGACGCTGACTGCCAGGTGGCGGTGCCGAGGAAGAACGCGGCGATGACCCAGCCGGCAGCTGCCACATACAGCGTGGAGGTGATCGCGGGCGTATCGCTGGTCGTCTTTGCGCCGGAGATCGACACATGGACTCCTTTGTAGGGGATCTCAGATCCTGCCACGCTGGATCAGACGGGACAGCCCGTCACCCGGTGGGTCGAAGTTCCGTAGCGCCTCGGCGAAGGTCTCCTCGAAGGCCGGGTGCTCGGCCGCGGCCCGCAGCGTCGCCTCGCCCGACAGCACCGTCCGGGCGAAGTCGTGCAACGGGTCCGACGCCGGCCGCAGCTCGACGATGCGCCGCAGCAGCGCCGTCACCACCGGGTCGGCGGTCATCGGGGGACCGCCGGGTGGTGATACGGCTCGACGGATGGCAGGCGGGTGACCTCGGCGCCGGCCTGCACCGCCTCGATCTGGGCGGCGAGGAGGCGGATCGTGATCTCCGCGGCGCCATACAGCCGGGAGATCTCCTGGTAGAGCTTGTAGGCCTGCCACGTGTAATACGCGGCGGCGGCGTAGCCGGTGACGGCGCCGATGCCGGTCTCGATCGTGGCGGTGCCGACGGCGCCGGCCACGTTGACGATGATGAGCGTGTCGATGAGCTGGCCGATGAGGCTGCCGGTCGCCTCATAGAGCTGCTGGCAGGCGTCGACGGCCTTCGGGTAGAGCCTGGCGTATTCGGCGCAGGCGGGGCCGAGCGCGGTGGCGGCGCCGCCGAGCAGCAGCTGGAACTCCTGCTCGGCCTCGGCGGCGTTGCCGCGCCAGGCGGTGCTGACGTCGGCGGCGCCGGTGACGAGGTTGCCGCCGAGCGCGGTGGCGGCGGCGCCGATGTGCGGCCACGCGGCCATGCAGTGCTCATAGGCGCGCCAGTCGCCGCTGTAGGCGATGAGCCAGGGCTCGAACGGGTCGATGCCGAACAGCCAGACCGCGACCTGCCGGATCCACGCGGCGGGGCTGAGCAGGTCGGTGAGCGGGTTGAGCGTGAACAGGTCGGCGCGCGACCCGGGGCTGGGCGCTTGCAACACCACGTCGGTGGCGTCGGCGAACGGTGCCCGCGCGGGCAGCAGGTCGGGCCGCGACTGGTGCAGGGTGCCGCGCAGGTCGTGCGGGTCGGTGGCGCCGGGATAGGTGGCGTCGAGGGTCGCGGCGGCGGCGTGGTCGGTCGCCGCATACGCGCCGCGGGCCCGGTCGACCTGGCCGGCGGCGGCATCGCTGAGGTCCCGCAGCCGGTCCAGGGCGGTGGTGACGCGACCGTATGCCTTGCCGTGCGGGTCGGCGACGAGCATCAGCAGCCCGCGCCGGTCCCAGCTGAGCTCGCAGTGCCGTCGTGTGTAGTCCAGTGTGTCGCGGGCGTCCCCGGACGCCCGTGCGAGCAGCCCGCTGAGCGCTCGCAACCCGCTCGGATCGACGAAGAATTCGTTCACCCCGGCCTCCCCCTGACCTCGGTTGCCGGGGACTCTAGCGCTTCCACGCGCCGCACTCCGGGGGTCTGTACGGTCTGTTCCAGCAGCATTGCGCGCAGTGCCCGCGCGGCGTGGGACAGCACGGCGCCGCGCGGGTTGGCGAGGGCGATCGTGCGGTGGACGCCGGGTGCGGCGAGGGGCGTGGCACGTAGCAGCGGGCGGTTCACCAGGGCCATGCTCGGCACCAGCGCGACGCCGAGGCCGGCCTCGACGAACGCGAGCACGGCGTCGAGCTCGCCGCCCTCGACCGCGTACCGCGGGGTGAAGCCGGCCCGGCGGCACGCCTCGATGGTGACGTCGCGCAGGTCGTACCCGGTGCGGAACATGACCATCGGGGTGTCGCGCAGGTCGGTGAGGGTCAGCGAGGCCGGCAGCGGGTGGACGGAGGCGACGACGAGGTCCTCGCGCAGGATCGGCACGACCTCCAGGGCCGGGTCGGTGCCGTGCGCGGAGGCGACGATGAGCGCCAGGTCGAGCTGGTGGGCCACGAGGCCGGCGACGAGGTCCTGCGAGCCGCCCTCGTCGACGTGCAGCTCGATGTCGGGGTGGGCGGCGTGGAAGCGGCGCAGCACGACCGGTACCAGCGATGTGCACAGGCTGGGCGTGGCGCCGAGGCGGACCCGGCCGCGGCGCAGCCCGACGACCTCCTGCACGGCGTCGCGGGCGGCGTCGGCGTCGGCGACCATCCTGCGGGCCAGGGGGAGCAGGGTCTCGCCGGCGGTGGTGAGCGCGACGCCGCCGCGGGACCGGTCGAACAGGGGCGCACCGAGCGTCGCCTCGAGGGTGTGAATTTGTTTACTCAGTGTCGGTTGGCTCACGCCGAGCGCTTCCGCCGACCGCGTGAAATGTCCTGATTCGGCTACGGACACGAAGTATCGGAGCTGCTGCAGCTGCACCTTCATAGCCTACGGCTATCGACACTGCGTACACGATGCATTGGACGAATGAAAGGACCGGTCCCTAGCGTCGATTGCGTGGCGGTAGATACAGCGGTCAAGCCCATCAAGGCACCGGCCCGGCCGAGGAAGCGCCGGTCGTCGGTCGGCCTCAAGCTCCTCATGGCGGGCACCGGCCTGCTGCTCGTGCTGTTCCTGTTCGCGCACATGGCCGGCAACCTGAAGATCTTCGTCGGCGCGGACGCCTTCGACCACTACGCGCACTGGCTGCGGGACATCGGTACGCCGCTGCTGCCGCACACCTGGTACCTGTGGATCCAGCGCGGCGGGCTCACCGTCGCCGTCGTCGGGCACATCGCCGCCGCGGTGATCCTCGCCCGGCGGGCCAGGCTCGCCCGCCCGGTCCGCTACGCGCACCGCCCCAAGGTGCAGGGCAGCTACGCGGCCCGCACGATGCGCTGGGGCGGCGTCATCATCCTGCTGTTCGTCATCTTCCACATCCTGGACCTGACCACCGGCACCGTGAACCCGGTCGGCGACGCCCAGCACCCCTACGCCAACGTCGTCGCGGACTTCGCGCCGTCGCGCTGGTACGTGACGCTCTTCTACACCCTCGCGATCGTCGCCGTCGGGTTCCACCTGCGGCACGGCATCTTCAGCGCGCTGCGCACCCTCGGCCAGCAGACGCCGCGCGGTGAGCGCCGCGCCCGCGCGATCGCCCTCGCACTGTCCGTCGTCCTCGTCGTCGGCTACCTGTCGGTGCCGTTCGCCGTGCTGATCGGAGTGGTCGCATGACCTACTGGACCGAAGGTGAACCGATCGCCGACCGGGCCGCGCCCGACGGGCCGATCGAGACCCGCTGGGAACGCCGCCAGTTCGGCGCCAAGCTGGTCAACCCGGCCAACCGGCGCAAGCTGACCGTCATCGTGGTCGGCACCGGCCTTGCCGGCGGCTCCGCGGCCGCGACCCTCGCCGAGGCCGGCTACAAGGTGCGGTCATACTGCTACCAGGACAGCCCGCGCCGCGCCCACTCGATCGCGGCGCAGGGCGGCATCAACGCCGCGAAGAACTACCGCAACGACGGCGACTCCGTCTACCGGCTCTTCTACGACACCGTCAAGGGCGGCGACTTCCGCGCCCGCGAGTCCAACGTGTACCGGCTCGCGCAGGTGTCGGTGAACATCATCGACCAGTGCGTCGCGCAGGGCGTGCCCTTCGCCCGCGAGTACGGCGGCCTGCTGGACAACCGGTCCTTCGGCGGCACCCAGGTGTCCCGCACGTTCTACGCCCGGGGCCAGACGGGGCAGCAGCTGCTGCTCGGCGCATATCAGGCCCTGGAACGGCAGATCGCGCTCGGCAACGTCGAGATGCACGCCCGGCACGAGATGCTCGAACTCATCGTCGTGGACGGCAAGGCCCGCGGCATCGTCGTCCGGGACCTGGTCACCGGCGTGATCTCCACCGAGTTCGCCGACGCCGTGGTCCTCGCCTCCGGCGGCTACGGCAACGTCTTCTTCCTGTCCACCAACGCCAAGGGCTGCAACGTCACCGCGTCGTGGCGGGCGCACCGCAAGGGCGCCCTGTTCGCCAACCCCTGCTACACGCAGATCCACCCGACATGCATCCCCGAGTCCGGCACGCACCAGAGCAAGCTCACCCTGATGAGCGAGTCGCTGCGCAACGACGGCCGGGTGTGGGTGCCGGTCCGCGCCGGCGACGACCGCGTGGCCGCGGACATCCCCGAGGACGAACGCGACTACTACCTCGAGCGGATCTACCCGTCGTTCGGCAACCTCGTCCCGCGCGACATCGCCTCCCGCGCCGCGAAGAACGTCTGCGACGAGGGCCGCGGCGTCGGCCCCGGCGGCCTCGGCGTCTACCTCGACTTCGCCGACGCGATCGCCCGCCTCGGCCGCGACGCCGTGGAAGCCAAGTACGGCAACCTCTTCGAGATGTACGAGCGGATCACCGGCGACGACCCGTACACGACGCCGATGCGCATCTACCCGGCGGTGCACTACACCATGGGCGGGCTGTGGGTCGACTACGACCTGCAGTCCACGATCCCCGGCCTGTTCGTGGTGGGGGAGGCCAACTTCTCCGACCACGGCGCCAACCGGCTCGGCGCGTCCGCGCTCATGCAGGGCCTCGCCGACGGCTACTTCGTGCTGCCGAACACCATCAACGACTACCTCGCCGCCGGCCCGTTCCCGGCGGTGGACGCCACCCATCCGGAGGTGGTCGCCGCCCGGTCAACTGTGGAGGATCGAATCCAGGCGCTCCTGTCCGTCGACGGCGACCGCACCGTCGACTCGTTCCACCGCGAACTCGGCCACATCATGTGGGAGTACTGCGGCATGGAACGCACCGAGGAGGGCCTCAGCAAGGCGATCAGCCTCATCCGGTCGCTGCGCGAGGAGTTCTGGACCCGGGTCAAGGTCCCCGGCACCGGCGAGACGCTGAACCAGAACCTGGAGCGCGCCGGGCGCGTCGCGGACTTCTTCGAGCTCGCCGAGCTCATGTGCGTCGACGCCCTGCACCGCGCCGAGTCCTGCGGCGGGCACTTCCGGGCCGAGAGCCAGACCCCCGACGGTGAGGCGCTGCGCCACGACGACGAGTTCTCCTACGTCGCCGCGTGGCAGTTCACCGGCACCGGCGAGCCGCCCGTGCTGCGCAAGGAAGCGCTCGACTTCGAATACGTCCACCCGAGCCAGCGGAGCTACAAGTAATGAACCTCAAGCTGCGCGTCTGGCGCCAGAGCGGCCCTGCCGATCGTGGCCGCATGGTCACCTACGACGTGACGGACATTTCGCCCGACGCCTCGTTCCTGGAGATGCTCGACGTCCTCAACGAGCGGCTCATCCTCGACGGTGACGAGCCGGTCGCGTTCGACCACGACTGCCGCGAAGGCATCTGCGGCATGTGCGGCATGATGATCAACGGGGTGGCGCACGGCCCGTCCCGCGCCACCACCACCTGCCAGCTGCACATGCGGCACTTCAAGGACGGCGAGACCATCGACGTCGAGCCGTGGCGGGCCGCCGCGTTCCCGGTCGTGAAGGACCTCGTCGTCGACCGCGGCGCGTTCGACAGCATCATCCAGGCCGGCGGTTACATCAGCGCACCCACCGGCGCCGCCCCCGACGCCCATGCCACCCCGGTGCCGAAGGCCGACGCCGACGCCGCCTTCGAGGCCGCCACCTGCATCGGCTGCGGCGCCTGCGTCGCCGCGTGCCCCAACGGCTCCGCGATGCTCTTCACCGCCGCGAAGGTCGGCCACCTCGGCCTACTGCCGCAGGGCCAGCCGGAACGCGACTCCCGCGTCGTCGGCATGCTCGAGGCGCACGACGAGGCCGGCTTCGGCGGCTGCACCAACGCCGGGGAGTGCACGACGGTGTGCCCGAAGGGCATCCCGCTGACCCTCATCGGCCGCCTCAACTCCGACTACCGCAAGGCCGTCACGAAGCGCGGCTGACCCGCCGTCGTCCGCCGCGGGTCAGGTCTGGTGGACGACGGCGTGGCCGGTGTCGACGTTGACCGTGATCGTGCGCGGCGACGACGGGTCCCGCGCGACGTCCACATCGGACAGTCCGCGGTCGCTGCGGACCGCGTACGAGGCGCCGCCCGGGACCCGCACGTCGACCTCGCCGGTGTCGACCGTGGCGACGACGTCGGTGGGGGACGTGGCGTGGCTGAGCTCGACCCGGCCGGTGTCCACCGCCATCCGGTACGTCGCGCCGCGCAACCCCGAACCGGTGACCTCGCCGGTGCCGACGACGGCCGACGCGTCGCCGGACAGGTCGCGCAGGATCAGCTTGCCGGTGTCGACGCGGACCTCGGTACGGGTCGCGGCGGGCACCGTGATGGTCAGGGTGACGTCGCAGCGCCGGCAACCGGTCGACGTCAGCTCGAGCCGGCCCGCCGAGACCTGGTGCACCGTCGCCGGTGCGGCGTGACCGCTGCGGAAGCGGCGCCGCTCCACGACCGTGACCGGGCCGTCGCCGGGCTTCACCGTCACGTCCATGGTGTCGCCGGTGATGACCAGGCTGGTCACCGGCTCGTCGATGCGGTACTGCTCCGACACCGTCTGCCGGGGCCCGAGGCCGCAGCCGGCGAGGGGAACCAGCAGCAGCACGGCGATAGCGGCGGGCGCAGCACGCACGTCGTCCTCCAAGGACTCCGGATGGCGAGGATGTCGAGGCACCCAGCCTCCCCCGGATCACCCGGCGACACATGCGGGTTCACCACTGAACAGCCCCCTAGGGGTTCAGGTTCAGCACGTCCCGGTAGTACCCGACGAACAGGTCGCCGCCCTTGATGTCGGCGGTCTGCTCGGCGCCGAGGACGCCGAAGTCGGGGCCGTAACCGGCACCGCCCTTCGGGCCGAGCGGGAGCACGAGCATGTCCGGCGAAGGCTCGTGGATCGTCAGGTCGGCGCCGGTCAGCAGCGCGCGGATGTTGGCCGCGACCACCTCACCGTGCGCCTGCGCGAGCCGGGCCATCTTCAGCTCCGGAACGTCGGTGACGTCGCCCACCGCCCACTGCCCGGGACGGCCGCGCACCCGCAGGTGCGCGTCGACGGCGAGCGGCGTGCGCGGCTGCGTACCGTGGCAGCGGAACCAGATGTCAGCACCGACGCCGTCCACGCTGAACCCGCCGGCCCGCCCCGGATCCGTCGGCGGCTGCGGGAGACGGGTGCCCAGCAGGAGCCGCACCCCGAGCTCGTCGAGCTGGCGGCGCACCTCGGCGCGGAACTCGTCCGGGTAGCCGCCCGGCAGCAGCACCGGCGACGGGTCGGCGACGGTGACCTGCTTGGTGGGCCAGGCGGCGGCGATCTCGCCCGCGAACTCCAGGCCGACCGGGCCGGCACCCAGCAGCAGCACCCGGTCGGCGGCGGCCAGCTCGGCGTGGGTCGCCCGCAGCCTGGCCTTGGCGGTCGCGCTGTCGGGCAGGTCGAGTTTCGCCGGGTACGGGTAGCCGGTCCCCGTCGCGACGACGACATGGTCGCCGGTCAATGTGCCGCCGGAGGCGAGCCGCACGCGGGTCCCGTCGATGCCCTCCACCCGGTCCCGCACGAACCTGCCGCGGGTCAGGAGCCGGTCGTACGGCAGGAAGACCCGCTCGATCCAGCCGGGGTCGACGACCGCGCGCAGGGCCGCCACGTGATGCACGAACGTGTCGCGGGGTTCGATGACGGTCACGTCGGCGACGTCGTCGAGGGCCTTGGCGACGGTGATGCCGCCGTACCCGCCGCCGACGACGAGTACGGAAGTCGTGTCATGTGTGGTCATGCCGCTCACCGTCGCCCGTGGCGAGCGGCGCAGGGAGCCCGGGCGGAGGCTGGTAGCGGCGGGGACACGATCCGCCCGGCGCCGCGCGGTACCGTCGGAACCGTGAGCGACAACGAGCTCGGGGTGCTGCTGCGGTCCCGCCGCGAGGCGCTCGACCCGGCGGTGGCGGGGTTGCCGGCAGGTCCGCGGCGAAGGACACCGGGGCTGCGCCGGTCCGAGGTCGCCGCGCTCGCCGGGGTCAGCGTCGAATACGTGATCCGGCTCGAGCAGGGCCGGGACCGCCGCCCGTCGCCGCAGGTCCTCGCGGCGCTCGCGGACGCGCTGCGGCTCACCCCGGCCGAGCGCACGCACCTGCTGATCCTCACGAAGGCCGCCGACGGCGCGTTCCGGTGCCGGGGTGCGGCCGCCGCCGCCAGGACCGTGCGGGCCGGGGCGCGGGCGCTGCTGGAGCGGCTCGAGCCGGCGCCCGCGGTGCTGCTCAACCGGCTCGGCGAGATCCTCGCGCACACACCGGCGTTCGAGCGGCTGGCCGAGCCCACCGGCCTGCTCGACGGTGCCGGTGACGACCCGCCGAGCCTGCCGCGGTTCGTGTTCACCGACCCGCGGGCCCGCACGGTGTTCCCGGACTGGGAGCACGTCGCCGACGAGCAGGTCGCGGCGCTGAAGCAGGGCCCGTTCCGCGCCGACGGGGCGATGGCCGCGCTCGCCGACGAGCTGACCGTGACGGCCGGCGAGCCGTTCACCCGCCGGGTGGCGACGCTGCCGGGGCTGCCGCTCGCGCACGGGGTGCTCCGCATCGTCCACCCGGCGGTGGGGGAGCTGCGGCTGGCGTACGAGACGCTGGACCTCCCGGCCGACGACGATCAGCGCCTCGTCGTGCACCTGCCCGCCGACGCCGCCGCGACCGCGGCCCTGGACCGGCTGGCGGGGCGCCGCCCGGGCGCGCTGCGCGCCGTCCCCGCGTAACCACGGCGCTCCGGCGCCGTCCCTGCACAAACCGTCTCTGCACAAAGCTGTGCGGCGCCCGGAGAACCGGACGCCGCACAGGGTTGTCGATCGCTCAGCCGGCCGGGGGTGGCGGCGGTGGTTCGCTGCCGCCGAGGACCGGCGGCGGGGCGTTCTCGTCGTCGCCCCAGACCATGTCGTCCTCGGTGAGCCAGGTGTCGTACTGCTCTTCCTCGTCGCCGTCGGCGTTGCCGCGGGCGGCGGGGCCGACACCGCGCTGCGGGCCGAACATGCCGTCGCGACCCGGGACACCCATGCGGGCGGCACGGTTCGCGCCGGGACCGTGCTCGCCGCCCGGGCGGGCGCCGGCGGTGCGGCCGGTGCTCTCCCGGAGGTTGCCGGTCGATCCGCGCTGGCCCGTCGTCGCGCCGCCGTCGCCGCGGCCCGCGCCGGGCTGGCCGAGCACGCCACCGGCCGGCACGCTGCTGGCGAGGCTGGTGCTGACGCCGAGGCCGGGTCCGCCGCCGCTGACCGTGACGAGCTGCCCGGCGAGGGCCGTGCCCGCGACCAGCGCACCGGCGCCGACGACGCCGGTCTCGAGGCCGAGCAGCGACGTGCCCGTGGGCGGCTGCCCGACCACGGTCTGCGACGGGTCGGTGCCGTCGTTGGTGCCGGGGCCGGTCGACACCACGGCCACGTCGTCGGTGGTGCTGGTGTTGATGGTGCCGAACGCGTTGACGCCGGGCACCTTGCGCGGCGTGGTGACGCTCGGGCCGCCCTGCGGGTTGACGTCGGAGCCCGGGTCGCCGCCCGGCAGCGCGATCGGCGGCGCCACCGGATCCACGACCATGTTCTGGTTGACCACGTAGTCGACGGCGAGGTCGGCCAGCAGCTTCACCATCCGCTCCTGGGCTTCCTTCTTCTGCTGCTCGTCGCGCTGGTGGCCGAGGAAGCCGCCGACGATGGCACCGGGCAGCCCGGCGACGGCGCCACCGGTCGCGGCACCGCCCCACATGCTGTCGTTGTCGTCGGTGTCCTCCGGGTTGTCGGCGTGCTTCTGCGCGGTGCGCAGCGCGCCGGCGATCGTGGTCAGCGTCGTCTTCACCACGCCCTGGTCGTCGGCGAGGTTGCCGGAGAAGCCGCTCACCACGCCGAGGCGGAGCCGGTATTCGGTGCCGGCGTCGCCTTTCCAGTCGAGGTTCCGCAGGTCCTTGTCGATCTCGCCGGCGATGTGCCGGGCCGTGGACTCCGCGAAGCGCCAGTCGGCGGACACGAGGTCGACCTGGTCGGGGTTGCCCGCCATGAGCTGGTCGTAGAGCTCACGGTGGCTCTTGCCCGCGTAATGCGCCGTGTACTCATTGCTCATTGGTCGCGCCCTCCAGCTTCTGGGTCACGTCGCCCAGCGCCTGGCGGATCTCGGCCTGACTGGCTGCGTTGCGCGCCTCGGTGGTCTTGTAGTTGCGGATGATGCTGTCCGTCGCGCTCTGCGCCGCCTCGATCGCGGAGACCAGCCGGTTGGCCCGCTGCACGTGCTGGCGGTGCACGCGGTCGTAGTCGCTGACGGTGGTGTTCGCGTCGTGGAACGTGCCCAGCGCGGGCCGGCTCATGTGGTTGAGCTTCTGCACCAGCGCCTTGGCGTCGGTCAGCCGGCTGTTGAGCCGGCTCCGGAACTCCTCAAGGGTGAGGAGGTCGACTCTGTTCGTGCCGTCGCCCATCAGATCCCCGTCTCGGTCCTCGTCTTCGATGCCGCTCTGTCAGGCTACTTGGTCGATACCAGTGAAATCGACCCTATCCGATCGACGCCGTGGCCGCGTGCCCCGTCTGGCCTGCGCAGCGCGCCGTCCAGACCGTGAGCCGGCCGGGCTCGACGGCGTCTTGCTCGGCGGCGGCGACGACGGCGGTTTGGACGTGCTGGTCGCCGGCGCCGGTGCCTTCGTCGGGGCGGCCGCCGGTGCCTGGGTCACGAACTTGCGGGCCACCTCGGGGTCCAGCGTCGGGCCGCTCGGCACCAGCGACAGCAGGCTGGAGGGCACCCCGACGGGCGTGACACCCTCGTAGCCCAGCGCCGCCTGCGCCTTCACCTCGTCCGTGTCCTGCAGCGGGTAGCGGATGCCCTGGTCGGTGATGAGGTACACGGTGCCGGTCGCCTGCGAGTCCGCGCCGGGCAGCGCCTGCGCGAGCGCCCCGTGCCCCTCGGCCAGGGTGACCTGATCGGCGGTCGTGCCGCCGCCCACCGGGACCCGGTCGGGGTCCAGCGTCAGCTGCTCCGAGCCGGGTGGGTACAGCGACAGCGCCGGGACCTGCTGCCCACCGGGTCCGGACGCGCCGAACTGCGCGCAGAAGGTCGTGTCGGTGCCGCCGGACCGGACCGGCGGCTTCGCCTTCGGGAAGCCCTCCGGCTCGACCGCGGTGTTGTCCAGGACCTGCCCCGCCTGCGTGGCGGAGATCTCCACCGCGGGCTTGCTGGCCGTCAGCAACGCCGCGGAGACCGCGCCGATCGCGTTCAGACCGTTGCGGGTCACCACGTAGAACTGCTGGCCGGAGCGGTACACGGCGCCGATCTCGGGGTTCACACCGGCGATCTTCTTCGGGCTCGGCTGGCCGGCGCCCGGCAGTTTCAGGGCCGTGAGGTCCGGGCCGGCGGTGACCGCGTCCAGCAACGCCCGGTCGATCTGCGTCGGCGTGATCGACGCCAGCTCCAGCGCCGTGAGCGTGGTGCGGTCCGAGATCCGCAGCCGGTGGTCGTGCCACAGCAGGAACAACGGCAGGTCGTTGCCCGTCGAAGTCGACACCAGCAGCGCCTCCTCGCCGAGCGGGACACCACCGGACGGGGTGCGGCCGATGACGAGCTGGGTCGCGGCGGCGCCGGCGCCGGTGACCCGCACCCCGCAGACATTCCAGGGCAGGCCGAGCAGCGCGTTCTTCGGCGGCGGCGGGTCGGGCGCGTCACGGATCCCGACGGGCGGGCCGACGGGCAGGTTGACCAGCGACTTGTGCGACATCGTGCGCACCTT
The DNA here is from genome assembly GCF_040676755.1 of Dactylosporangium sp. NPDC049525. Taxonomy (NCBI): domain Bacteria; kingdom Bacillati; phylum Actinomycetota; class Actinomycetes; order Micromonosporales; family Micromonosporaceae; genus Dactylosporangium; species Dactylosporangium sp. NPDC049525. The sequence continues at coordinate 26,875 of NZ_JBFAPO010000030.1, forward strand.
GGGGCTGGGACTGCCAACGATCAGCCGCGCCGAGGTGAAGTTGAGCACGGGATGCAGCCGGCCCTCGATGAAGACGAACCGCGCGCCGCTCTCCCGCTCGATCACGATGTCGTTCTCCGCGGGCTTGCCGCCGGAGGGGTTGATGAACCCGTAGACGCCGACGACCGCGAGCACGATCATGCCGACGAGCAGGCTGCCGAACAACGACATCCCGAGCCGCCGCACCGGCAGCTCGTTGCTCTCGGGCTCGCCGGACAGCATCGCCGAGACGATCCGGCGCGTGACGAACCGGTACGCCCGCACCTGTTCGTAGCGTGCGACCACGCTTGGCACCTCCCGTCCCGCCGTGCCGCCGTGTCGTGCACCGCCGTCCACGCGGCGGCGCCGGGCTGCCGCACCTCGCCGAGTGGCGATCGTAGCGGGTCCAGCTCCACGCCGGTGACCGCGTCCGGGCCGCCCGCTCGATCAGGCCCCGCCGATGTCCCGCCGGCCCGGGACCGAGGACCGCGCGGCGGCGGCGCCGCCCGTACACTGTGGGCGCCTCGGCTCGGACCGGAACCTCTCGGCGGGCGCAACGCAGCGGAGGGAGCACGGGAACAGGTGACATCGGCAACGGCTCAGGGCAGGCCACCCGCGACCGGCGGCCCCCGCCCCACCCCCGGTGGTCGTCCACCGGACCGCACCACCCCGGTGCGCCGGCTGCGTCCCGCCCCCGGCGGCCCCGGCGAGTTCGGCACCGCGCAACTGGTCGCGATCGAGGTCTCGGCCGTCGCGGTCGGCGCGGCGGTGTTCGCCGGCAGCCCGGTTGCGTTCGGCGTCGGCGCCGCGGTCGCCGCGGGCTCGCTCGCGGTGGGCCTGAGCCGGTCCGGCGGCCGGTGGGCATATCAGACGCTCGGCCTGCGCTCGGCGATGCGCCGCCGCCGCAACGCCGGCCCGGCCGCGCTGCCCGCCCCCGCGTTCACGGTGTACGGCTACGACGACCGCGGCACCGCACTCGGCGTCGGGCAGGACCGCGACGGCTGGTTCATCGCGATCGCCGTCGGCGGCGCCGACGAGATCCTCGGCGCCCGGCGCCCGGCGCTGCGCCTGGACCGGCTGCTGCGGCTGCTCGACGAGGGCACCGCCAAGCCGTCGGCGCTGCAACTGGTGAGCCTGCGCACCGCCGCACCCGCCGGCGGTCCCGCACCCAACAGCCCCGCCGCGAGCTCCTACCGTGAGCTGCTCGCCCTGACCACCGGCCGGCAGACCGGCCCCTCCGCGCACCTGACGTGGGTCGCGGCCCGGCTCGACGCCGCCGACGCGATCGAGGCGGCCGCGGACCGGGGCGGCGGCGTCGACGGCGTCCACCGGGCCCTCGCCGCGATGGCCGGCCGGCTCGGCAAGGCCCTCAACACCGCCGGCGTGACCTACCAGATCCTCGACCCCGCCGCCCTGACCGGCGCCGTGCACGCCGCGTGCGGCCTGGACGGGCTGCCCGCCGGCGCGCCCCTCACGGCCCGCGAGCGGTGGCAGGGCTGGCTCGCCGCCGGCCGGCAGCACGTCGCGTTCGAGGTCGAGCACTGGCCCGTGCCGTTCGACCCGGCGGCCGTGCAGTCGCTGATGACCATCCCGGCCGGGCAGCTCGTGGTGTCGGTCGTCGCCGCCCGCCGCGGCACCGAGATCGGGCTGCGCACCGTGGTGCGGGTCATGGCGGCGCCGGAGCGCCTCGCCGCGGCGGTGGGCACCGTGCGCGAATACACCAAGACGCTCGGCATCCGCCTGCGGCCGATGCACGGCCAGCACCAGCTCGCCGTCTACGCCTCGGCGCCGACCGGCGGGGGGACGCTGTGAGACGGCACGCGGGGCTGGAGTTCACCGGCGAGCAGGGCAGCGTCGGCGGCGTCTCGCTCGGCACCGAGCCCGGCGGGGTCATCCTCGGCTTCGACCAGCACCAGAATCCGGTCACCCTGCAGCTGTTCCGCGCGCAGCCGACCCGGGTGCTGCTCATCGACCGCGGCTGGGTCGAGCGGCTGCTGATGCTGCGCGCCCTCGCCATCGGTGCGCGGGTCGTCGTGCACACCCCCGACGAGCAGCTGTGGGCCGGCTTCGGGGAGTCCGTCACCGGACGGCCCGACCTGTTCCACGCCGCCCCGCCCTACCAGAAGGTCACGCTGCCCGGCACCGTCGCCGCACCCGTGCTGTTCGTGGCCGAACGGCACCCGCTGAGCGTGCCGGAGCTCGGCCCGTGGCAGGCGCTGCTGACGGTCGCCGGCTGGCTCGGCGAATACGTGGCGCAGTCGCTGTTCGAGGCCGACGTCGTGATCCTGCGCCGGTTGACGGAGCGGCAGCTCGCGGCGGCGGCGACGCTCATGCGCCTCGACGCGATGCAGGCCGCGACGCTGCAGGCCACCCCACCCGACGGGCTCGTCGTCTACCAGGCCGGGGCCTGGCGGTACCTGCGGCTCGCGACCACCCAGATCGAGCAGCAGCTCTTCGGCGGCCCGCAGTGACGCCGGCGCCCCGACAGCAGTGGAGCCACAGATGAGAGCGGTCCGGAAGGTCGCGGTCCTCGCTGCCGTCCTCGCCGCCGCGCAGGTGGTCGCGGTGCCGCCGACGTGGGCCGAGACGATGCGCGACCGGGAGTGGTATCTGCAGACCCTCGACGTCGCCGCCGCGCAGAAGATCACGGCGGGCGACGGGGTCGTGGTCGCGGTCCTGGACACCGGCGTCGGCGCCCACCCCGACATCGACGGCCAGATCCTGGACGGCACGTCCTACATTGGCGAACCCGGCTCCTTCCGCACCGACAACGACGGCCACGGCTCCTCCATGGCCGGCGTCATCGCGGCCAAGGGCGGCAACGCCGACCACCTGCTCGGCATCGCGCCGAAGTCGAAGATCCTGCCGGTCCGCATCGCGTCGAGCCGCTCACAGATGGGGCCGACCAACATCCCCGAGGGCATCCGCTGGGCGGTCGACCACGGCGCGAAGGTGATCAATCTCTCCACCGGCGGCACCGTCATCGACCGCACCGCCGAGGACGCGGTCCGGTATGCCCTGGACCACGACGTCGTGATCGTGGCGGGCAGCGGCAACACCTCGCAGTTCCCGGCCGGCAGCGGTGTGATCGCGCCGGCCCGGTTCCCCGGCGTGCTCGCCGTCTCCGCGGTCGACCGCGACGGCAAGGCCTGGGACGGCGCGATCCGCGGCCCGGAGGTGGTGCTGACCGCGCCCGGCGTGGCGATCCCGCTGATCTCGGCGTCCGGCGGCAACCGCGTCGTCGGCTACTACCCGACCGCCAACGGCACCAGCATCGCCACCGCGGTCGTGTCCGGCGCCGCCGCGCTGATCAGGGCGAAGTATCCGCAGCTGCCGGCGAAGGACGTGATCCAGCGGCTGATCAGCACCGCCGACGACGCGGGCCCGCCCGGCCGCGACCCGGACTACGGCTACGGCCGGCTCAACCTGGTCAAGGCGCTCACCGCCGACGTCGCACCGGTCCCGGCCAACCCGCTGCTGGTGGCGGCCTCGCCGACCGCCGCGCCGACGACCGCAACCGGCGGCGGCGTCAACCTTCTGCTGGTGGCCGCCGGCGCCGGGTTCCTCATCCTGCTGGTGGCCGCGCTCGGCGGCTGGCTCCTCCTGCGCCGCCGAGCGTAACGCTGCGATCTCCCGTCGGTTCGATCCCCGCCGGGCGGGTTCAGCCCTCGCGGATGGTGCGGATCCAGCCGTACAGGCCGCTGACCCAGAACGCGAGCGGGATGATCCCCAGGATCAGGATCGTCTCGAAGATGTCGAGCGTCCGGCCCCACATCGGCGAGCGTCGCTTCTCCGAACCCACCACCGCGTAGGCGATGATCGCCGCCGCGACCGCGAGCGTGCCGGTCACCCCGACCGCCAGACGCAGCACCTGGTCGGCGGCGTAGTAGGCACCGACGGCGACCACCCCGAGCGCGACCAGCCCCGACACCAGCAGCGGGATGCGCTGCCGGCGGCTGATGAACCAGCGCGCACGGGCGACCATGACCAGGCCGAACACGGCCGCGAGGGACGCGCCGGGCACCCCGCCGTCCCAGGCGAGGGTCAGCGACGCGAGACCGCCGATCACCGCGAGCGCGCCGAGCATCCCGGCGAGGATCTCGTCGGCCCGCTCGCTCAGGGCGAGGACCTGCCGGCTCGACACCAGCTCGGAGTCGGTGCGGATGTCCGCCGCGTCCGTCGGCACCGACGGGATCGGCAGCCCGGCCATGCGGTAGGACAGCATCGGCATCAGCGGCAGCGTCGAGAAGGTCAGGGCGGCGACGACGGCGGCCGCGGCGGCCGGGGACGCGTCCCAGATCATGCAGACGAGGGCGCCGGCGCACAGCGCGACCGCGGTCATGCTGGTGCCGAGGAACACCGCGACCGCGCTGGCCACACCGACGGTCGCGACCGCCGACGCGAGCAGGATCGCGGTCCCGGCGACCAGCACGTTGGCGGCGTCGAGGTCGGTGAGGCTGTGGTCGCCGGCCAGGAGCAGCAGCCCGCCGACGCCCGCATACGCCAGCGCGACGACCCCGAACACGACACCGGTCCGGCTGTTGCGCAGGGCCCGGGACAGCACCGCCGCGGCGGCCAGCAGCAGTGCCGCGACACCGATGCCGACGATCCCGGCGGGCAGCTGCGGCGGGCCGGAGAACAGCACCATGACGACGCCGACGGCCAGGGTCGCCACCCCGACGGTGAGACCGAAGCGGCGGGTCGAGGCGGGCCGCCAGCGACCGGCGCGGTCCTGGGTGGAGGTCGCGACCGCGTCCACCACGTCGTCGAAGATCGGCTCGGTGAACTCGTCGCCGCGGGGCCGCAGGTACAGCATCTCGCCGTCCTCGACGTCCAGCTGCATCGGCGAACGGTCGATGGCCAGGGGCGCGCCGCCGAGGCGGGACAGCACCCAGCCGTCGCGGCCGGCGGGGTCGTCGGCGAGGCCGTCACCCGCATATCGAAGGACCGTGGGCAGCAGATCCGCCAGCGGCACGTCCGAGGGCAGCGCGAGGTCGACCCGGGTCCTGGGTGCGACGATCGTCACCCGGCTCATCCCGCCGCCGGTCGTAGTGGCCACGTCACTGATCCCTTCGATCGGTCCCGCCAGATCCCGTGAGGCCCGCCGGGGCATCACGTCCTGGGCAGACTACATACGATGGCCGCATCACGCGGTGCCCCGCCTGTCTGAAGAGACCGACCCCGGGCGGACCCCAGGCACCGCGACGCACAGGAGGAGACACGTGAGCACCGTCGTCTTCCGCAGGCCGCCCCGCCGCCCAGGGCCCCAGCTGCCCCGTGGTGAGCTGCTGCTGGAGTCGCCCCCGGAGCTTCCGGAGCGGCTGCCGAAGGGCTTCGGGCAACTGCTGATGATCCTGCCGATGATCTGCGGCGTGGGGGCGATGGCGTTCCTGTACACCGGCGGCGGTCGCGGCGCGGGTCCGATGATGTGGATCGTCGGCGGTCTCTTCGGCGTCTCCATGATCGGCATGGCGATCGGCTCGATGAACGCCGGTGGTGGCGACTCGAAGGCCGAACTGGACGCGGAGCGCCGCGACTACATGCGCTATCTCGCCCAGGTGCGCCGGCAGGCCCGGCGCGCCGCGGCGCAGCAGCGGGCCGCGCTGCTGTGGCAGCACCCGGTGCCGGACGTGCTGTGGTCCGTCGCGGCGTCGAAGCGCCGGTGGGAGCGGCGCACCACCGACGACGACTTCGGCCAGGTCCGCATCGCCCTCGGCGCCCAGCGGCTCGCGGTCGCGATCATCCCGCCGGAGACGAAGCCGGTCGAGGACCTCGAGCCGATGACGGCGATCGCGCTGCGGCGCTTCATCCGCGCCCGGCAGACCGTGCCGGACCTGCCGATCGCGGTGTCGGCGCGCTCGTTCAGCCGGATCGTGCCGCGCGGCGACCGGCCCGTCGTGACCGACCTGGTCCGCTCGATGCTCTGCCAGCTGGCGACGCTGCACTCACCCGACGACGTGAAGATCGCCGTCGTCGCCGCGCCCGAGCGGCGCGGGGAGTGGGAGTGGGTCAAGTGGCTGCCGCACGCCCAGCACGACCGGCAGACCGACGCCGCGGGCGCGGTGCGCCTGATGTTCGACTCGATGACCGACCTCGAGGAGGTCCTCGAGGACGAGCTGCACAGCCGGTCCCGGTTCGCGCCGGAGCTGCGCCCGCTGACCACCGCGCCGCACCTCATCGTGGTCGTCGACGGCGGCGAGGTCGCGCCCACCTGCCAGCTGCTCGGCATCGGCCTGCACGGCACCACCGTCGTCGACCTGTCCGGCACGGTCCCGCGTGACTCCGGGCGCTGGCTGCTGTCGCTGCAGGTGACTGCCGACGGCATCGCCGCCGACCAGGGCAAGCGGGTCACGCCGCTGGGCGTCCCGGACCGGGTCAGCGTGATCGCCGCCGAGGGCCTCGCCCGGCAGCTCGCGCCGTTCCGGCTGTCGCGGCAGACGACGTCGGAGGAGCCGCTGTCGCGCAGCATCGAGCTGCCGGACCTGCTTGGCATCGGCGACGCCGCCGCGGTCGACCCGCTGCTGACCTGGCGGCCCCGGCCCAACCGGGAGAAGCTGCGGGTGCCGATCGGCGTCGGCCCCGACGGCCAGCCGGTCGACCTGGACTTCAAGGAGTCGGCGCAGGACGGCATGGGCCCGCACGGCCTGATCATCGGCGCGACCGGCTCCGGCAAGAGCGAGCTGCTGCGCACCATCGTGGTGTCCCTCGCCATCACGCACTCCTCCGAGGACCTCAACTTCGTCCTCGTCGACTTCAAGGGCGGCGCCACGTTCGCGTCGCTGGACGTGCTGCCGCACACCAGCGCCGTCATCACCAACCTGTCCGACGAACTGCCGCTGGTCGACCGCATGCAGGCCGCGCTCAACGGCGAGATGGTCCGCCGGCAGGAGCTGCTGCGCGCCGCCGGCAACTACGTGTCACGCTTCGAATACGAGAAGGCCCGCCTCGCCGGTGAGCAGCTGGCGCCGATGCCGAGCCTGCTCATCATCTGCGACGAGTTCAGCGAGCTGCTCGCCGCGAAGTCCGAGTTCATCGACCTGTTCGTGATGATCGGCCGGCTCGGCCGGTCCCTCGGCGTGCACCTGCTGCTGGCCAGCCAGCGCCTCGAGGAAGGCCGGCTGCGTGGCCTGGACACGCACCTGTCCTACCGGGTGGGCCTGCGCACCTTCTCCGCCGTGGAGAGCCGCGTGGTCCTCGGCGTGCCCGACGCCTACGAACTGCCCAGCGCGCCCGGCCACGGCTACCTGAAGACCGACACCACGACGATGACCCGCTTCCGGGCCGCCTACGTGTCCGGCACCTACCGGCAGGCCGGCCTGGTGCCGCGGTCGCAGGCGGCGGTACGGATGCAGATCGTGCCCTACGGTACCCAGCACATCCCGGTGCCGGAGCTGCCCCCGGAGGAGCCCGAAGACGCGCCGGAGGTCGAGTCCGGCCGCGGCGAGAGCATGCTCGACGTGATCGTGGGCAAGCTGCGCGGCCGGGGCACGCCCGCGCACCAGGTGTGGCTGCCGCCGCTCGGCGAGCCCGCCACCCTCGGTGAACTCCTCGGCGCGCTGACCGTCGACGAGCGCCGGGGCCTGGTCGCGACCGGCTGGCCCGGCACCGGCCGGCTCACCGCCCCGATCGGCCTGGTCGACCGGCCGTTCGAGCAGCGCCGCGACCCGCTCGTGGTCGAGCTCGACGGCGCCGCCGGCAACGTGGTCCTGGTCGGCGGCCCCCAGTCGGGCAAGAGCACCGCGCTGCGCTCGCTGATCAGCTCCCTCGCGCTGACCCACAGCCCGTGGCAGGTCCAGTTCTTCTGCCTCGACTTCGGCGGCGGCGCCCTGCGCTCCCTGGCCGGGCTGCCGCACGTCAGCGGCGTCGCCGGCCGGCGCGAGGGCGAGGCGGTCCGGCGCACCGTGGCCGAGGTCACCGCCCTGCTCGACGAGCGGGAGACCCGCTTCACCGAGCTCGCCGTCGACTCGATCGCCACCTACCGGCGGGCCCGCAACGCCGGTGAGGTCACCGACGACCCGTTCGGCGACGTGTTCCTCGTCGTCGACGGCTGGAGCGCGATCCGGGAGCACTACGAGGAGCTCGAGCCCCGCATCACCTCCCTCGCCGCCCGCGGCCTCGGCTTCGGCATCCACGTCGTGCTCGCCGCGAACCGCTGGGGCGAGGTCCGCACCAACCTGCGCGACCTGCTCGGCACCCGCGTCGAGCTGCGGCTCGGCGACCCGACGGAGTCCGAGATCGACCGCCGGGCCGCGGTGAACGTGCCCGAGCGCTCGCCCGGCCGCGGCCTCACCCACGACAAGCTGCACTTCCTCGCGGCGCTGCCGCGCATCGAGGGCGGCAACGGCGTGGAGGACCTCGCCGCCGGCGCCGCCGACCTGGTCCGCCAGGTGCGGGAGGCGTGGCCGTTCCAACCCGCCCCGCCGGTGCGGCTGCTGCCGAAGATGCTGCCCAGGACGGAGCTGGTGAAGCTCGTCGAGCAGCGCCCGGCGCAGCAGGGGGTGCCGATCGGCATCAACGAGACCCACCTCGCCCCGGTGCACCTGGACTTCTCCTCCGAGCCGCACCTGCTCGTCCTCGGCGACTCCGAGTCGGGCAAGACCGGGCTGCTGCGGCTCATCGCGCGCAGCATCATCGAGACGAAGACCCCGCACGAGGCCCGGCTGTTCGTCGCCGACTTCCGCCGCGGCATGCTCGGCGTCGTGGACCGCGAGTACCTGCTGGACTACGCCCCGTCCCACTCGGCGCTCACCGAGATGATGCCCAACATCCGCGGCGCCATCAACGACCGGCTCCCAGGCCCCGACGTCACCGCCGAACAGCTGCGCAACCGCAGCTGGTGGCGGGGCCCCGACCTGTACATCATCGTCGACGACTACGACCTGGTCGCGCTGCCCGGCAACAACCCGCTCACCCAGCTCATGGAGCTGCTGCCGCAGGCGCGGGACGTGGGCCTGCACCTGATCCTGACCCGCCGCGTCGGCGGTGCCTCACGCGCCCTGTTCGAGCCGGTCATCCAGCGCCTGCGCGAGCTGGACTCGCCCGGTTTCCTGATGTCCGGCAGCCGCGAGGAGGGCCCGCTGTTCGGTGACCTTCGCCCCAGCCCGCAGCCGCCGGGGCGCGGTACGCTCGTGCGCAGAAGCGACGGCAGGCAGCTCGTCCAGACCGCGTGGATCGATCCTGTGCCATGATGTTCGCGGTTCAGGGCTGCGCAAACTTGCCGGACTCAAGTACCGTCGCAGGGGAAACACCATCGTCGATGACCGCGGTGCCACCGTACGGGGGCTTTTCCAAGTGCCTTGTCCCGCGGGACGGACTGAGAAGGGGTGAATTGGCGTGACGCAGCCGACGAGAGTCGATGCAGCGACCATGCACGCTGCCGCGAAGGATGTTCGTGCGACGCACGGCACCGTCAACGGCAAGCTGACCGATCTGCGGGGCGCGATCGATGATCTCGTCGCCGCGTGGAAGGGCGATGCCTCGGCTGGCTTCGCACAGGTGATGACGCGCTGGGACCAGGATTCGGTCAAGCTGCTCACCGCCCTCAGCGACATCGCGGACCTCCTCGACAAGGGTGCCAACACGCACCAGGCCAACGAGGAACAGCAGACCGCGATGATGAACAAGTACGGCAACTCACTTAACTACTGACGGCTGAGAGCAGAGGGATAGCGATGTCGTACTTCCAGACAAACTACGCCCAGATGGAAACTGCCTCGCAGACCATCAAGGGCATCTCCAAGTCCATCGACACCGAGCTGGACACGCTGCGCCTGCGGCTGCAGAACATGACCTGGGACGGTTCGGACCGCGAGGCCTACAACGCGCACCAGGCCAAGTGGGACGCCGCCGTCACGGACATGAACAACCTGCTCAACGAGATCGGTGGCGCCGTGGGCATCGCCCGGACCAACTACATCACGACCGAGATGGAAAACGCTCGGGTCTGGTAGTCCGTAGCCACGACCGCTTCGCTGGTCGGTTCGGCTGAACGGCTCGGGGGGGGGCCCCCCGGGGCACGCCGCGCCCCGGTCCCCGGGCGGGGCGGGGCGGTGCGCACCCCCGAGAGGTAAGGCGCCCAGGGGGGGGCACC
>NZ_JBFAPO010000030.1:36992-130482 GCF_040676755.1 Dactylosporangium sp. NPDC049525
GTTGGGCCTCCGGGGGGGGGGCCCCCCCCCGCGGCCCCCCCCCGAGCCCGTCTCCCGGGCCGTGCCGGCGCGGTCCGCACGCACGAGAGGAAAGGCGCCATGGGGGAGCCACCCGCACTGCCCAAAGACTCCGAGGTCGATGCCGAGCAGATCGACAAGCTGCCCGCGCTGCTCAAGACCCTCCAGGGTTACGTGGAGACGTACTGCATCGGGCAGATGACGAACATCCGCGAGCACCTGGACATGTCCGGCCTCAACATGGAGGACGTCGACATGAAGCTCAACGGGCAGGCGACACCCTTCGGCGGCTTCTACAGCGCGTTCGGCATGCAGGCGAAGGCCGACGGGGCCTACAAGTCGGTGAACAAGTCCCTGCACGAGCTCGCGAAGCACCTCGGCAAGATGGTCGGACCGACGGAGCAGATCGCGAAGAACTACCGCACCGCCGAGGAGCGCAACCGGGCCGACATGGCCTCCATCAAGAAGCTGCTCGACGAGGGCAAGTACGTGCCGGTCGACCAGACCGCGGTGGACAACCGCAACGACACGGACCCGGCGGCGCAGGACCCGCACACCATCACCGAGCACAACAAGACCACGACCTTGGCGCCCGCCGCGTTCGACGGCCAGCAGCACGGCTCCGGCACCCAGACCACGGAGGCGTAGGGACATGGGCGACGAGACCGACCCGGGCAGCTACGTCGACAAGCAGTACACGGAGCCGACGAAGTCCCAGGACGGCGGCTGGTTCGGCGACTCCTACGCCAACGAGGGCGACCCGTCCTGGGAAGACGTCATCGCGATGGTCGTCATCCCGGGCAGCCCGGCGCGCATCAAGCAGGCCGCGGACGAGTGGACCGCGCTGCTGAGCCGGCTCGGCGAGGTCGAGCGGGTCCTCAAGGCCGTCAAGTCGGACCTGGAGACCTGGAAGGGTGCCGGCGGTGAGCAGTACCGCAGCCATCTCGACACGATGGTCACCAGCATCCAGAAGGTCATCGACGACAACACGAACCTCCCGCACTACCTGCACCTGGCGGCCGGTGACCTGGAGAAGGCGATCGCGAAGATCCCGATCCCGGACGACATGATCCACGAGGTGATGGCGGCCAAGCAGGGCTACATCGACAGCGGCATGATCTCCGACACGTGGGGTCCGAACGCGATCTACCAGCACCTGCTGCCGGTGTACGGGAACAAGTGGTTCGACGAGGCGCGCGAGTTCTTCACCTGGGACTGGGCCTCCAACAAGCTGCGGGACTGGATCTCCGACCAGGACAACAAGGCCAAGGAGGCCTACCACCAGCTGGCCAAGGAACACGTCAACACGATGGCGCAGATTCCCGGCAGCGACCCCGTGGCCTTCCAGGACCCGCGCGTGCCCCTCACCCCGGACGACTTCGGCGGCCCCGGCGGCGGCCCAGGTGGTGGCGGCATGCCCAAGACGAAGATGCCCGGCGTCGACCCCAAGCTCGGCGGCGACCCCAAGCTCGACGACCTGGGCAACCCGCCCGGCTCCAACGTGACCGACCCCAACCTGACCAACCCCGGCGGCGGCTACGACCCGGACGACATGCCCGGCAGCGGCCTCGCGGGCGCGGGCGGCGGCCTCGTCGGCGCCGGCCCGGGCGCCGGCGGTCTCGGCGCGGGCGCAGGCCTCGGCGGCATCGGCCCCGGTAGTGGCAGCGGCCTCGGCGCCGGCGGTCTCGGCGCGGGCGGTCTCGGCCGCGGCGGCGGCGTCGGCGGGGGCATGGGCGCGGGCATGATGCCCGGCATGGGCGTGGGTGGCGCAGGAGCCGGCCGTGGCGCCGGCCGCGGCGTCACCGGAGCCGGCGCCGGCAAGGGCGGCGTGCGCGGTGCCGGCGCGGGCGCCGGAAGAGGCGGCGCCGCGGGCGGCCTCCGTGGAGGAATGATGCCGGGGGCCGGCGGCGCCCACGGCGGTGGAGAGGGCGAGGACCACACGACGTGGCTCCAAGAGGACGACGACCCGTGGGGCTCCGACAGCGAAGCGCCACCTTCGGTGCTCGGCTGATCCCCGTGCCCGATCGCAACGCATCGGCGCAGGCCGGCCGGACCCACCGGCCGGCCACCCGCTTCGCACGGCGCATGACCGCCACGGTCGTTGCCGGGATCCTGCTCGGCGTCTCCGGCGGCGTCGCCGCGGGCCTGGTCGCGCCGCAGGCCGCGCACGCCGACTCGGTCCGCGAGCGGCAGTGGTGGATCGGCCCGCTCAAGCTGGCGCAGGCGCAGAAGGTCACGCAGGGCGAGGGCGTCACCGTCGCGATCATCGACTCCGGCGTCGACGCGACCCAGCCCGACCTCAACGGCGCCGTGCTCGCCGGCACCGGCATGCTGGGCAGCACCAGCGCCAAGGGCTGGGACGACCCGAACGGTCACGGCACCAACATGGCCGGGATCATCGCGGCCCGCGGCGGCAGCAGCAACATGCAGATGCTCGGCATCGCGCCGAAGTCGAAGGTCCTGCCGATCGCGCTCCCGGTCCCGTTCGCCGGCAGCATCAGCGAACCCATCCACTACGCGGTGGAGCACGGCGCGAAGATCATCAACATGTCGTTCGGCGGCAAGGGCGACCTCGTCCGGGACGAGGCCGACGCGATCACCTGGGCCCGGTCCAAGGGCGTCATCCTCGTCGCCGCCGGCGGCAACGCCACCCAGGGCGACGACCACGTCCCGCACCCCGGCAGCTACCCCGGCGTCATCACCGTCAACGGCACCGACCGCGACGGCAACCTGTGGAGCGGCGCGCTGCAGGACGACACCATCGAGATCGCCGCGCCGGCCCAGGACATCATCAGCACCGTGCCCAAGTCGTTCGCCGCCTCCGGCTTCGCCACCGGCTCCGGCACCAGCAGCGCCACCGCGATGGTCTCCGGCACCCTCGCCCTGATCTGGTCGAAGTACCCGAAGCTCGACGCGGCCAACGTCGTCAACCGCCTCTTCAAGACCGCCATCGACAAGGGCCCGGCCGGCCGCGACGACCGGTTCGGCTGGGGCCTCATCGACCCCTTGGCCGCCGTCACCGCCGACGTACCGGCCGTCACCGCCGACCCACTCGGCCCGATCGCCGCCGGGACGGCCAGCGCCAAGCCGGGGACCACCGGCGACGCCGGGTCAGGCCCCGGCTCCGGGGACGACGACTTCGGCACCCCGGCGATCCGCACGGCCATCGTCGCCGGTGTCGCCCTGGTCGGCCTCACCGTCGTGATCCTCGCCATCGTGCTGCCGATCCGAGCGATGAACCGCCGCCGCGAACGCACCGCTGCGGCGGCCCGTGCCGGGTTCGGCCCGCCGCCCGGGTTCGGCCCGCCGCCTGGCCCACCAGGCCCGCCCGGGTACCCACCACCGGGCCCGCCGGGCTATCCGCCGGCCGGGTATCCGCAGTCTGGGTACCCGACGGGGCCCGTCACCGGCCAGCAACCGCCGACTGGGCAGTTCCAGGCCGGTGCTCCGCCGACTGGGCAGTTCCCGGGCGGCAACCCGACCGGGCAGTTCCAGGCCGGTGGTCCGCCGACCGGGCAGTTCCCGGGGAGTGCTCCGCCGACGAGCCCGACCGGGTTCCGCCCGGGCGGCACCGCACAGTTCCCGGCAACCGGCCAGCCACCACCGCCCGGTCACCCGCCGGCCGGCACTGCCGCGTTCCCGGCAACTGGGACGCAGCCTCCGGCCGCTCCTCAGCCACCCCGGCCCCCGCAGTGGGAGCCACCGTCGAGCCCGCAGGACCGGCGCTAGCACGCAACGCGGTTGCGGCGGCGGGCCCGGCTGACTGGGGGCTCCCGTCGCCGCTGCCGGCCTCGCTGCCCGCTCCTGCGAGCCCGACCGGGTTCCGCCCGGGTGGCACGGCACAGTTCCCGGCAACCGGCCAGCCACCACCGCCCGGTTACCCGCCGGCCGGCACTGCCGCGTTCCCGGCGACCGGGACGCAGCCTCCGGCCGCTCCTCAGCCACCCCGGCCCCCGCAGTGGGAGCCACCGTCGAGCCCGCAGGACCGGCGCTAGCACGCAAATCCGAACCGGTTCCAGGTGTGACACGCCATCGGTCCGCGACACGCCGGGGGAAGTAGCTTGCGCCTCGGACGGTTGAACGGTCTCGGTGCGACAGCCGGGCGGCGCGACAGGCTCGCGGCGACGGCTCGGCAGCGACCGTTCAGCCGCGACCGTTCAGCGGTTGTCGCCGCCGGTGCTCGATGTCGGCATGGTCATCCGCCGGGAGGCGTTGGCCATGCCGCGCGAGGATGGGCTGCGGTGGACCGTTGGGGGACGTACGTTCAGCGGGCCGTTGGCCGTCGGCTCGAACTGGTCGCGGCCCCGTGCTGGCCTGCGGGCGAGTGCGGCCACCGGCACGCCGCGCTGCCTGCGGCGGGCGCGCTGCACGAGCAGGCCCGACCAGATGAGCGCCGCGACGAGCACCGCACCGAACGCGGTCCAGATCGCCGGCAGCTGCGACTCGGACTTCTTGCCGCCGGTGTCGGGGGCGAGCCCGACCTGGGGTGCCGCGGCCGCCGCGTCAGGGTCCAGGAGTGCCGCGACTGCCCGGTAGGGGTTGACGGTGCCGTAACCGACCTGCGCGTTGCGGCCGTTCGGCGGGTGGTCGGCGGTGGCCGTGATCCGGTCCGCGATCTGCTGCGGCGACAGGTCCGGATAGTAGGCGCGCAGCAGGGCGGCGGTGCCGGCGACGTACGGCGCGGCGAAGCTCGTCCCGCCGCCGGAGCGCAGGCCGAAGCCGCCGCCCTGCGGTGCCGGGCCCTGGATGCGGACGCCGGGCGCGGCGACGTCGACGTAGTCGCCGGACGTCGACGTGGTGACGTGCTTGTCCTGCTCGTCGACGCCGGCGACCGCGATCACGCCGTCATACGCCGCCGGGTATGCGGGCTGGTTGGCGTTCTGCGTGGCGCCGTCGTTGCCGGCCGCGGCGACCACGATGACGTTGCGGCTCAACGCCCGGCTCACCGACGCGGCGAGCTTCGGGGTCGGCTGCGTCACCAGCGAAAGGTTGATCACGCCCGCGTCGTGGTCGACGGCGTAGTCGATGGCGGTGGCGATCGTGTTCGGCAGGTTCTGGTCGAACGACTTCTGGTCGTCCTCCATGACGCGGATCGGCAGGATCTTCGCGCCCGGCGCAACACCGTAGAACCCGGCGCCCGGCAGGCGCAGGCCGGCGATGATCCCCGCGACGAACGTGCCGTGCGCCGCCTGGTCACAGTCGCCGACGCCGGTGGTCTGCACGAAGTCCTTGCCCGGCAGGACCTGGTCCTTCAGCGACGGGTGGATCGTGGACACCCCGGAGTCGATGACGGCGACGATGACCCCGTCGCCCTTCGTCATCGGCCACGCCAGCTCAGGATGCAGCCGGGCCAGGGGCCACGGGGTCTCGGTCAGCTTGTCGGTGAAGGTCGGCCCGCACGCCGACGGCGCCGCGACGGCCTGACCGGGCACCGCGAGGAACGCGCAGGCGGCGAACAACCCGGCGACCGCCTGAGCACCGATCCGTCGAATGTGCCGCACGTGCGACAGGGTATCGCGCGCCCCGATCCGGCGGGGCCCTGGACAGCGGGGGCGTTCACGGGATCGACGGGTCGATGTGGACCTTCGGGGCGGCGCCCCACGCGGCCGGGCGCGGGCCGGACAGCGCCGACGCCGCCTCCGACAGCCCGATCGTCGCCGCCACGAGGGGGCGCGGGTCGACGGCACCGGAGGCGTACAGCTCGACCGTACCGGCGAGACCACCCGACGCGCTGAGGACACCGACCGCGGTCACGTCCTTGAGTGCCAGGCTCCGTGAGTCGAGCAGGCTCGGCGTCCCCGACAGCCCGATGAACACCACCCGCCGGCCAGGTTCGACGAGCTCGAGGGCCGCCGCCGGTGACGTCGCCGCGTTCGAGGCGTCGATGACCGCGTCCCACCGCAGCGGCGGCAGCGTCTGCGCGGTCCAGACGGCACCGCAGCCGAGCCCACGGGCGAACCCGACCGACGCCGGCGTCACGCCCAGCAGGTGCACCTCGACGCCCTGCGCGGCCGCGATCTGCGCGACGAGCAGCCCGATCGTGCCGGGCCCGAGGACCAGCAGCCGCTCGCCGGGGCGCAGCGCGGCGCCGCGGACCGCGCGCAGTGCGTTGCCGCCGGGCTCGACGAGCGCGCCGAGGGTCGGGTCGACCGACGGCGGCAGGGCGTGCAGCGCGGTCGCGGGCACCAGGAGCCGCTCGGCAAGGGCGCCGGGCCACCCATGGCGGATGCCTATCTCGTGTCGCGTCGCGCACAGGTGCTGGCGATTGGTCGTACACCTGGCGCAGCGGCCACACCCGAGCATGGTGTCGCCCGTGACCCGGCGGCCGACCCACCCCGCGTCGACGCCGGGTCCTGCGTCGCGGACCACGCCCGACCACTCGTGCCCGATCCTGATCGGATATTCCGCCTGGCCGTCGTGCAGGTAGGACATCTCGCCGGTGAAGAACTCGACGTCCGTGCCGCACACGCCGGCCCGCTCCACGTCGACGACGACCTGACCAGGGCCGGCAACCGGCTCGGCGACGTCCTGGACCTCAGCCCGGTTGGGGCCGATGATGACGAATGCGCGCACGGGCACCATCTTCCGGGAAGCAGGTCCGATGTCAGAACTGCGCAGTGCCGAGTGGTACGCGGGCGACGACCGCAACGCCTACATCCACCGCGCCTGGATGCGCCGCGGACTCCCCGACGACGCGCTCGACGGCAGCCGCCCGCAGATCGCCATCGCCAACACCGCCTCGGACCTGACCCCCTGCAACCGCCACCTCGACGAGGTCGCCGAGCACGTCAAACGCGGCGTCTGGGAGGCCGGCGGGGTCCCGCACAACCTGCCGGTCGTGTCGCTGGGCGAGACGCAGGTCCGCCCGACCGCGATGCTGTGGCGCAACATGGCCGCGATGGCGATCGAGGAGATGCTGCGCGCCAACCCGATCGACGGCGTCGTCCTGCTCGGCGGCTGCGACAAGACGATCCCGGCGCTGCTCATGGCCGCCGCGTCGGTCGACCTGCCCGCCGTCGTCGTGCCCGGCGGCCCCATGCTCACCGGCACGTTCCGGGGCGTGCCGCTGGGCTGCGGCACCGACGTGTGGCGGCTGTCGGAGGAGGTACGCGCCGGCACCCTCACCGAGCAGGCCTTCCTGGACTCGGAGTCCTCGATGATCCGCAGCCGTGGACACTGCAACACGATGGGCACCGCCTCGACGATGGGCCTGCTCGCGGAGGCCCTCGGGATGACGCTTCCCGGCACGGCTGGTGTACCGGCCGCCGACAGCCGCCTCCTCGCCCGAGCGCACGCGACCGGCGCCCTCGCCGTCGACCTGGTCCGCGCCGACCGCCGCCCCAGCACCGTCATGACCGCGGCGTCGATGCACAACGCGATCGTCACGCTCGCCGCGACGGGTGGGTCGACCAACGCTGTGGTGCACCTCCTCGCCATTGCCGGGCGGCTCGGTGTCCCGCTGACGCTCGACGACTTCGACCGGATCGGTGCGGGGGTGCCGCTGCTCGTGGACCTGCAGCCCGCCGGGCGGTATCTGATGGAGGATCTGTACCGGGCCGGTGGCCTCGCCGCGGTGCTGCGTGAGGTGCAGGATCTGCTGGATCCTGCTGCGCTCACGGTGACCGGCGCGCCGCTTGTCTCGTCGCTGGCCGGGGCGGAGATTTGGGATAATTCGGTTATTCGGTCCCGGTCGTCGCCGGTGCAGCCGCACGCCGGGATCGCCGTGCTGCGCGGGAATCTCGCGCCCGCCGGGGCCATCATCAAACCCGCCGCCGCGACGCCCGCCCTGCTGCAGCACCGCGGCCCGGCCCTCGTCTTCGACTCCATTGAGGACTTCCACGCCCGCATCGACGATCCCGCTCTGGATGTCGATGCGTCGTCGGTACTGGTGCTGCGCGGCTGTGGCCCGAAGGGGTACCCCGGCATGCCCGAGGTGTCCAACATGCCGCTGCCGGAGAAGCTCCTGCGCGCCGGGGTCCGCGACATGGTCCGCATCTGCGACGGCCGTATGAGCGGCACCGCCTACGGCACGGTCGTGCTGCACGTCGCACCCGAGGCGGCGGCCGGCGGCCCGCTCGACCGCATCCGGACCGGCGACATGGTCGTGCTGGACGTGGCCAGCCGTTCGCTCACCGTCGACGTGCCGCAGGCCGAGTTCGACGCCCGGCCGCCGTCGCAGGCGCTGCTTGACGGGCTCGCCCGCCCGCGCCGCGGCTGGGAACGCCTCTACGTCGACACCGTCCTCGGCGCCGACACCGGCGCCGACTGCGACTTCCTGCTCGGCTCCTCAGGTCCACGGGTAAGCCGCGAGTCGCACTGACACCCGCCGTCGACGCCGCCTGCGGAACTCACAGGCAACCTGAATGTTCGTGGCACGCTGCGCACAGGTGTCGGCGCCACGCTCGTGCGATGACCGAACCTAGCTCCAGTGCCGCTGTCCCCTGGGCGGATCCGTCGCCTCCACCTCCGCCTCTACTTCCGTCGCCGCCTTCGTCGCCGCCTTTGTTGCCGCTGACTGCCCGGCCGTCGCGGTGGAAGGTCGGCGTGGTTGCCGCGGTGTCGGCGGTGATCGTCGTCGGCGGCGGGGTGGCGGTGGCCAACGCCGCTACGTCTTCGGCAAAGCAGCAGGGCCCGGGCGGCTACGGCCGTCCTGGCTATGGCGGCGGGCCGGGCGGCGGCCCGGGTGGCGTCCCCGGCGCGGGCGGCGTTCGTGGGGGAGCGGAGCTGTCGCGTGCGCTGCACGGCGAGTTCGTGGTGAAGGACAGCAGCGGCAAGTACGTCACCCAGCGCCTCCAGTCCGGCACCGTCACCGCCGTCAGCGCCACCTCGATCACCGCGAAGAGCGAGGACGGCTACGAGTCCACGTTCACCGTCGATGCCACCACGAAGGTCAACGGCGGCAACTCGAAGATCGCCGACGTGAAGACCGGCGACACGGTCACCGTGGTGGGCCTCGTGTCGGGCTCGACGGTGACCGCCACCACGATCACTGACGCGAAGCTGCGCCCATCCACCGGCGCTGGCAGGCCTACGGCACGTCCCACCGGCAGCCAGCGCCCGACCCGCTGACACCCACACACCCCGGCGGATCCGGCCGCCCCACGCCCCCGGATCCGCCGGCCACCCTCGCCATCATGATTCGGTTGCCCCGAACCGCCTGATGCCCGCACTTCAGATCCTGGAGGCGTGGCCTGACGAGCGCCGTGGTCAGCAGCACGTGGTGGTCACAACGCTGAGCAGCGTTTGCTACTCGGCGAGGCGCCGGAGCAGCGTCGCGCGCGTGTAGGCCCACACGGCCGAAAGGAACGAGGCTTTCGACGAGAACAGACTACGAACCGGCGCCTCGCTCAGGCGTCCGCCGAGCGGTCGTATTCGCCCGTGGCCCGCGCCGACCAGGGCTTCGGCAACATGAGCCCGTTCCAGCCGGAGGTATTCGCGCCAGGTGAACGGCTCCGGTATCGGCGCGCTGTGGGCCAGGTTCACCGTCGCGCTGTCGCGTGCCTGGCGGATCACGGCACCCGGCAACACGACCCACCCGGCCAGCGCATGTCCGTAGGAGCCGGCGGTGAGCCGCCAAGGCGGTTCGATGCCGCCGGCTGGGCCGAGGATGGGCAGATGGCCGGGCGGCGCCGCGGAGGTCCACCGGGCCTCGGTGTAATACACCCAGTGCCCGCGCGGGTGCCAGCCGACCCGGTTGGCGAATGCGGTGGTATCCCAGGCGCCCAGCTCGGCCGCTTCGAGCTGGGCCAGGAACCCGAACCGCCCGGCGCTGTGCCGACGCCAGCATTCGTCGATGTCCAGCAGGTCGTCGACCGAGGTCGCCGCGACGTCGTCCGGGCTGAGCAGGTGGGTGTGGATGGACTGCGGGTCACGGCCGGCCGACTGCAGCACCAGGCGCAGTGTCTCCCGGTCGG
Source organism: Dactylosporangium sp. NPDC049525 (assembly GCF_040676755.1). Classification (NCBI taxonomy): domain Bacteria; kingdom Bacillati; phylum Actinomycetota; class Actinomycetes; order Micromonosporales; family Micromonosporaceae; genus Dactylosporangium; species Dactylosporangium sp. NPDC049525. Next base: position 46,925 of record NZ_JBFAPO010000030.1, read on the forward strand.
CGTCGCGGAGCCGGCCGTGTCTGATCAGGTCGTCGAGTTTGTCGAGATTCAGCGCGGACGTCGACGACGCCGGGCGCTGCCGACGTCTCCTGCTGATCCGGCGGCGCAGCGGCCTGGTGAACAGGGCGGTGTCGCCGGTGTGGACCGCCGCATGGGACAGGTTCGCGAACAGCATTGCCGCGGACAGGTCGTCTTGGACCTCCTGGCTGTGGCCGTGCAGGTCGGCGATGTCGGCGTGGTGCAGCAGTTGCGGTGCGAGGAGCAGGCCCTCCACCAGCTCCGCCGGTTCGGCCATGATGGTCGGGGACTGGCGCCAGTTGATGTTGAGATCGCGGGAGCGGGACAGGACACGCTTGGCCAGCGGGCTGTTCAGTTCGGCGAGTGTGCGTGGCCGCGAAGGGGGCGTCATGAGATCGACGAACGCGGCCGTGAGCAGGCCCAGGCCACGCTCGTGATCCTCGAAGGACAGCTGCCCCTCTGGACAGCCCGAGATCACCACGGTTCCGGATGGTTTCGCGTCGATCAGCGCGCGCAAGGCGTTGGCGAAGTCGAGATCGGCGGAGCGTCCGCGGGTGGATGGCCGGCTGCGGCACGCGTCGAGCAGCATGATGATGTTGGGTTTGTCCCGGGGCGGCCGATGCTGGGGCGCTCCCACCGGCGCGCGCAGGCGGTCGATGACCTCACTGACGACGACGCTGCTGCGCAGACGCGAGCCGGATTCCCAGTAGGTGTCGTGCACGAGCAGGTGGCCCCGGCCGTCGAGATCGATCAGGCCGTGACCGCTGAAGCAGAACCAGACCCGGTCGCCGGCGTCGAGCTGGGGGAACTGTTGCGGCAGGTCGGTGACGACGCCCATGACGGCCGCGCGGGTGGCGTCGTCCCCGATGAGCACCTTGATGCGATCGGCGGCCAGCCCCAGGTGCCCGAACAGCTTGGCCAGCGCCACGGCGTCCGCTTCCGCGCACGACAGGACGCTGGTTGCCATGGTGGCGTTGCGGTTGACGCCGACGATGACGGCGACATCGCGGGAGCGCGGAACCGGCGTCGACGCCTCGTTCACCGGCACCGCCCCACGCGACGATCGTCAGTGACGCTCGGCACGGTCACTGGTCGAACTGCTGATCGGAGAACGGACCGCTCACCGCCGGGCCTCCTGTACATCGCGCCAGATGCCGAACGCGCTTCCTCTGCGACGTTCTGACGGACGGCACCTTGCCGATGTGCGGGCGTTCACGTTGCGGATCCGGCCCGGCTTCCCAGCCCGGTAACGGGGGAGGCGGCCGGGCCGGATCCTCGATGCCGGCTAGATTCCCGCAGGGTCCGTCACGTCGGTTCGACGGGCAGCCACAGCTCGCAGGTCGCGGTGCTGAAGTCGTCCGCGCGCTCCAGGACCGCAACGATCGAGGGGCCTGGCCGCAGACGCCACGGGTTGGAGGGGAACCACTCGGTCGCGGTCGCGGCCCAGGTCTGCTGCAGAGCCTGCGGGTAGGGCCCTGCGGTGCGGAAGACCGCCCACATACCGGCCGGTACCTCGATGGCGTGGAGGTCGTCGGGGGCCGGTGTGTCCCGAGAGACGGCGACCCCGTGCAGGTAGGTGAGTGCGCTGCCCTCGGTGGCGTCGGGGTCGAGGTCGTCGCTGACTTGCAGCAGGCCCGCCGGCTCGGTGTCGCTGAGCGTCTTCAGCCGGACATGCTCCTCCTGCGGCAGTGCGGTGATGAGGTGCTGGATGTGCGGGTTGATGCCGTGGTGGATCAGCGGAACCCGGGCTGCGTATCCGACGAGCCGGAATGCGGGGCGGTCGATGATGCGGGTGTCCATGGGGATGCTCCCTTCGACGGTCAGGCGGAACCTGATTTGCGGTTGTGTGCGAAGAGGGCCTCCGTCGCGGCGTACGTCACCGGGGCCGGCGCCGTGAACCGCCCGGAACGCACGTCCGAACGCCTCGGTTGAGCCGTATCCGTGCCGGACGGCGATGCTCAGCAGATCGTCCTCACCCCGCACGACGGCGGCAGCCGCGACGGTCATGCGGCGTCGGCGCACATACTCCGACAGCGGCATGCCGGCCAGCGACGAGAACATCCGGCGCAGGTGGTATTCGGTCGTGCCGAGCGCCCTGGCCAATCCGTTGACGTCGAACTCCTCTGTGAGATGCTCCTCGACAAGGTCGACAAGCCGGTTGAGTGCCGAGATCACGAGCCCTCCTTTCAACGTCAACCCTGGCCGAAGACACCTCGCCCGCGCCCGACCGCTGTGGCCCGATCCGATCATGTGCCTGCTGTACGGGCACGTGGATGCCGTGACTTGGCGGCACACTGCAACGTGAGACGGCCTACGGGATGTGTGGGGTGAGAGGCAGGTACGGCATGATCGCCCGGACGTGGCGGGGATGGGCTTCGACCGTGACCGCTGATGACTACCAGTACCACTACGAAACCGATGTCGCTGAACACCTGCAGCAGGTTGCGGGTTTCTGCGGTGCGCGGCTGCTGCGCCGCAACGACGGCGACGAGGTGTTGTTCACGTCCATCACGTTCTTCACGAGCATGGACGATGTGCGTGCGTTTGCCGGCGAGGACCCGGAACGGGCCGTCGTGGAAGACGCCGCCCGCCGGGTGCTGACGCGTTGGGACGAGCGCGTCACCCACGACGACGTCACCGTTGCCCTGCCGGCGACCAGCTGAACATGACCGTCACGGTCTGCCGCTCGCCGAGATCACGTACCCGGATCTGCCGCCGAGCGAGCGCGCCGCCGTTCAGGAGAAGCGGTCGGCGTCCCGAGCGGCTCGGATGATCCATTGTCGCCGATCGGTTGATTTCGCGTTGCGTGACTCAACACGCCACAGGGCTCGCGGTACCGTCAGCCCGGACGGCGCTGCGCCGCGGCCTGTTGTGCACAGACCACGGCGCAGCAGATGGTGCTGGTCGCGTTGGTTGACGGAGTTGTGTGGCGGGCCGAGAGGCCGGCGCTGACTGGGGCTACCGCGAGTGGGTCCACCACCAGATCAGTGCGGTGACGGCTGTTTGGCCGAGGGCGGTCCCGGTGCCGGTGAGGATGCCGTAGGTGACGAGCCGGACGAGCCGGCGGGCCGTGCGGCTGCGGGTGCGAGTCGGTGAGCGGTGGGCTGTGGTGTCGGCGGATGCGCCGCGGCGGAAGAGGTTCATGCGATCAGGTTCTGGCGGTGCAGGTCCGGTCCTGTCCGGCCGGACCTGGCCGGACGTCGGACGGCGTGCTGGTGAACGGTGGCGGGGTGTTTCGTCGATGGAGGTGGGTTGCCGATGACGGCTCGCGATCCGATTCCCGAGACGAGGGCTGCGATCCGGCGGCTTGTTGCGGACGTCGGCGGTCCCGGGCTGGATAGCTTGTTGCGACACGTTCCTGCGGATGAGGACGGGAAGCCCACTGTGGCCCGTTCGACGCTGGGTGATCTGTTGACCGGGCCGGCCGCCAAGCCGCGGGTGCCTTTATGGAGGAGCGTCGCGGCGGCGGTCGGGGCGTGCGAGACGTACCACAGGACGCATGCCGGGCGTGCCGCGCACGAGGCGATGGTGCGGGGCGGCCGGTTCGATCTGGCCGTGTGGCAGGTCATGTTCGCTGGGGAGACCGGAGCTGCCGCTGGTCGGGAGTCGGAGGTTTCTACCGCGTGGCTGGAGTATTTGTCTCGGGTGCGGGACCGGTATGGGCGGGTGGATCTGGAGATTCTGACGCCGTTGACCGAGCAGGGCGAGCACCCGGTGATGCTGCTGGAGCAGATCTTCATGCCGCAACGGGTGCGGGCTGACCTACCGCCGGTCGAGGTGCCGCGGGAGGTGTGGCAGCGGCTGGCTGACGCCGGGCTTGCTGACGCTGACAGCCTGCCCGAACAGCTCGACCGAGACAAGCTCAAGGCGCAGTTGGACGCCTATCGCACCCGGCCCACGCGTGCGGTCCTGGATGTGATCAGCGATCCGGGCGAGCGGAAACTCGTGGTGCTCGGCGATCCTGGCGCGGGCAAGTCGACCTTGGCCAGATTTCTCCTGCTCGCTCTGGCAGATGCGTCGGGCCAGCGTCCGGCCAGCGGAACCGCCATGGCACCTGACCTCCGGACACCCGGGGGTCAGGTGACCGGGTCCGGGTTGTCGCGGCTGTCCGGATGGCTCCCCGTGCTCGTGGAGCTGCGAACGTACGCCGACATGCAGTGGCGTTCGGGCCCATCCGCGACATTCTTCGACCTGCTCGATCATCTGCATCGTACCCAGCATGTGGGGTTGCCCAGGAACGTCCTGGAGCCGCTGCTCGACGCGGGCCGGCCGATCCTGGTCGTGTTCGACGGTCTCGATGAGGTGTTCGACTCGAGACAGCGGGCGGAGATCACTGCACAGATCGAAGGGTTCGCTGCCAAGTACCCTCGCGTCCGGGTGGTGGTTACCTCCCGGGTAGTCGGCTATCAGCGGGCGATGCTTGACGCTGCCGGGTTCACGCATTGGATGTTGCAAGACCTCGACCGGGAGCAGATCGGCGGTTTCACCGCCTGTTGGTACACCCGCTCGTGTCCCACCGACCCGGCGCAGGCCACCCGGCTGCAGCATCGGCTGCTCGCCGCGATCGACGCTTCGACCGCTGTGGCCGAGCTGGCTGGCAATCCGATGCTGTTGACCATCTTGGCGATCATCGGTCGCCGTCGGGAACTGCCCCGTGACCGGCGGAGCGTGTACGAACACGCGGTCACCGTGCTGATCGAGCACTGGGACGTCAACCGGCAGTTGCGCGACAAGCAGCTCGACATCGACTACCTCGACGCGCAGGACAAGCTCGAACTGCTCCATTTGGTCGCCCGGCATATGCAGGACGGCCCAGCCGGTCTTGCCGGCAACCACATCCCCGGCCCGATACTGAAGGTCTTGTTCCGCCAGTATCTGGAGGCCCGGTTCGCGCTGACGCCTGATCGATCCATCCCAGCGGCCCGAACCATCCTGGCCAAGTTCCAAGAACGCGACTTCATCCTCGCCAGGTTCGGATCAGAGGTGTACGGATTCGTGCATCGCGCGTTCCTCGAGTACCTCGCCGCCGGTGATCTCGCCCGGCGCCTGACCAGTTTCGACATCGACGCGGCAACCGTAGTAGGCACCTACGACCGGCACTGGCCCGAAGCCGCCTGGACCGAAGTCCTGCTCCTGCTCACCGGCATGATCCCCGAAAAGGTCGCGGTCCTCGCGATCCGCCAGCTCTTGCGCGCCGATCCGCGCTGGAGGGTCCGTCGACGGCTACCCCGGCACCTCCTCATCGCGCTGCAAGCGACCACCGAGATCCGTAAGACGACCATCCTGACCCCATTGGCGCCCGATCTGACCAACGCGCTGATCACCCTGCTGGAAGAAGTTGCCCTCCGCGACGGCACAACTCAGAACGACGAGCTGTCATCTGCCGTCGAGCGTCTAGCGCCTTACCTCCTACGAACCGTCAGCCCGGCCTGGATCGACATAGACCGGTACCACGTCTGGCACCGATCCACTGGCAATCGACTCACCAGCGGCCAACGCTATCTTGCTGCGCGAACCGCAGCAGCCATCCACATCCAACTGACCGGACGCGCGCTCACGGACCTGCAGCAGAAGCTGACCGATCGAAACTGGGCGACCCGCGAAGCTGCGGTCCAGGCCATCGCCAGTGGCTGGCCCGGCCACGCCGACACCCTCATCTGGCTCCGCGACCGCGCCACCACCGACGACAACTGGGACGTCCGCCAGGCCGCGGTTCAGGCGATCGCTACCGGCTGGCCAGAGCACCCGGACACCCTCACCTGGCTTCGTGACCGCGCCACCACCGACGACGACAACGACGTCCGCCAGGCCGCGGTCCAGGTCATCGCCAGCGGCTGGCCCGGCAATCCCGATACCCTCACCTTCCTCCGCGACCGCGCCACCACTGACGACAACTGGGCCGTCCGCCAGGCCGCGGTCCAGGCCATCGCTACCGGCTGGCCCGAGGACCCGGACACCCTTACCTGGCTTCGTGACCGCGCCACCATCGACGACGACAACGACGTCCGCCGGGCCGCGGTCCAGGCCATCGCTTCCGGCTGGCCAGAGCACCCGGACACCCTTACCTGGCTCCGTGACCGCGCCACCACCGACGACAACTGGGCCGTCCGCCGGGCTGCGGTCGGGGCCGTTGCCAGCGGCTGGCCCGGCCACTCCGACACCCTTACCTGGCTCCGTGACCGCGCCACCATCGACGACGACAACGACGTCCGCCGGGCCGCGGTTGGGGCCGTTGCCAGCGGCTGGCCCGAGGACCCGGACACCCTCAGCTGGCTCCGTGACCGCGCCACCACCGACGACGACTGGGCCGTCCGTCGGGCCGCGGTCCAGGCCGTCGCTTCCGGCTGGCCCGAGCACCCGGCCACCCTCAGCTGGCTCCGTGACCGGGCCACCACCGACGACAACGAGGTCGTCCGCCAGGCTGCGGTCGGGGCCGTTGCCAGCGGCTGGCCAGAACACTCCGACACCCTCACCTGGCTCCGTACCCGCGCCACCACCGACGACAACGACGACGTCCGTCGGGCCGCGGTCGGGGCCGTTGCCAGCGGCTGGCCAGAACACTCCGACACCCTCATCTGGCTCCGCGACCGCGCCACCACCGACGACAACGACGACGTCCGCCAGGTCGTGGTTCAGGTCATCGCCAGGGGCTGGTCGGAGCATCCCGACACCCTCACTTGGCTCCGTGACCGCGCCACCATCGACGACGACTGGGCCGTCCGCCGGGGCGCGGTCGGGGCCGTCGCTTCCGGCTGGCCCGAGCACCCGGCCACCCTCAGCTGGCTCCGTGACCGCGCCACCACCGACGACAACTGGGCCGTCCGCCAGGCTGCGGTCGGGGCCGTTGCCAGCTGCTGGCCAGAACACTCCGACACCCTCATCTGGCTTCGTGACCGCGCCACCATCGACGACAACGACGACGTCCGTCGGGCCGCGGTCCAGGCCGTCGCCAGCGGCTGGCCCGGCAATCCCGACACCCTCACCTTCCTCCGTGACCGCGCCACCACCGACGACAGCTGGGCCGTCCGCCAGGCCGCGGTCCGGGCCGTCGTCAGCGGCTGGCCCGAGGACCCGGACACCCTCATCTGGCTTCGTGACCGCGCCACCACCGACGACAACAACGACGTCCGCCAGGCCGCGGTCCAGGCCACTCGACGCCTTGATAGGCACGGGATCGTTGGCTGAAGCCGGCGAAACGTTCCGCGTCCGCTGTGACTCCGACAAACCCGTTGCGAGTGGCCGGCATCCGACGTCTGCTTGTGCGGCCACCAGTCACGGGAGGGAACATGACGCGCATCTCGCTGCCCACTCCTACGCTGCACACCGCTCGCCTTCGACTGCGTCCCTTCGACGACGCGGATGCGAACGACCTCTTCGCGCTGCACAGCAGCGCCCACGTGCTGCGGTACTGGGACGCGCCGCCGTGGAGCGAACGCGGGCGTGCCGAGCGGTTCATCACGGCTTGCCGGCAGATGGCGGAGGAGGGCACCGGGGCACGGCTGGCCGTGGATCGTGTCTCCGACGGGGCGTTCATCGGCTGGTGCAGCTTGAACCGGTGGAATCCGGACTACCGCAGCGCGTCGCTGGGCTACTGCTTCGGCGATGCCGCGTGGGGTCATGGCTACGCGACGGAGGCCGCGCGCGCTTTGCTGCGGTGGGCATTCGACATGCTGGACCTGAATCGCGTCCAGGCTGAGACCGATACGCGCAACGTGGCATCTGCCCGCGTGCTGGAGAAACTCGGGTTCGTGCGCGAAGGGACGTTGCGGGAAGACTGCGTGGTGAACGGCGAGGTCTCCGACTCGTGGGTCTACGGGCTGATCAGACGAGAATGGCGGCCGCAGACAGCTGGAGTTAGAGGTCGATGACGACCTTGCCGTGTACGTGCCGGCCGGCTTGAAGCTCGACCGCGGCGCGGATCTGTTCGACCGGAACGCTTGCCCCGATGGGCACACGGAGCTGGCCCGCCGCGACCAGGCGTGCAATCTCCTCGATGGCGCCAGGGGCGGCGTTGGCGCCGTTGGCCGGTGTGATGCCGTCGACCTGTGCAGCGATGGTGGTGATGCGCGTGTCCGGAACACCAAGGTCTCGTGCCGCCTGCGCCGTCTCCGTCCCGTACAGGTCGATGGCCGCAGTGACGCCGGCGGGAGCCAGTGCACGGAGCCGGTCGACCAGGCCGTCGCCATAAGCGACCGGCTCGGCCCCGAGTGCGCGCAGGGCATCGGCCGACGCCGCCGATCCCGTCCCGATCACCCGCGCGCCTGCGAGACGAGCGAGCTGCACGGCGAAAACGCCGACCCCGCCTCCCGCACCACCGATGAGCACCGTGTCACCCGGGCCGGGCTTGACCACGGCGAGCGCGGCGGCGGCTGTGCACCCCCCGATTGCAAGGACGGCGGCTGTGCGGTCGTCGACGCCGTCAGGGGTACGGTGCGCGTCACCGCCGACCGCGATGGTCCCTGCCACGTCGATGACTACGTGGTCGGCGACCGCGCGGGAGAGGGCGCCGCCGAACACCCGGTCGCCGGCCGCGAACTCGGTCACGCCGGCACCGACCTGGTCCACAACCCCGGCATAGTCGGTTCCGAACCCGCACGGCAGGCTCAAGCCGAATCGAGCGGCGGTCTCTGCGTCGGAGGTCATGACCCAGTCCATCGGGTTCAGTCCAGCCGCGGTGACTCGCACCCGAATCTGCCCAGAACCGGCCTGCGGTGCGGGTACCTCACGAAGGGACAGGACCTCGGGACCACCGAATGACTCGAGCTGGACCGCTCGGCTCGTGGTCGTCGACGGGTTGACACTCGGTTGTTGCATGCTCACTTGTCTCCTGTGGCGGCGAACGAAGGCAACGCAAACCGGACTATGCTCCGGTTATCAGAGGCACCGTACCATAATCGGAGCGTGATCCGTTTTGGCAGAGTCGGAAACTCGCGGGCTGCGAGCGGATGCGGCACGCAACCGCGACCAGCTCCTCGAAGTCGCGACCCGCGTGTTCGTGTCTGCCGACACCGAACCGTCAATGCGTGCGATCGCACGCGAGGCGGGGGTCGGCATCGCCACGCTCTACCGGCACTTCCCGACCCGCGAGTCCCTCGTCGACGCGGTCTACCGCGATCAGGTCGCGCGGCTCACCGACGGCGCCCGTGAGCTGCTCGCCCAGCTTCCCCCGCCCGCGGCGCTGCGACGCTGGATGGAGCTGTTCGGCGACTGGATCGCGACCAAGAACGGCATGCTCGACACGCTGCTCGCAATGATCGAATCAGGCGAAATCGCCCATGCCCGGACCCAGACCGAACTGCTCGCGGCCATCGACGAAATCCTCAACGCCGGCCGTGTGACGGGCGAACTCCGCGCCGACGTCACCGCCGAAGACATCGCTGCCAGCCTCATCGGCATCTTCACCGTGGCCCGCCCGCCCGAACACGAGGCCAGGGCAGGCCGCCTGCTGAACATCCTGATGGACGGCCTTCGACCTCCACCCTGAACCACCGCCGACGCCGAGCGGATACGCAGCGGCATCCGCTCAAGTAGCCGCGAGGTGCGCGCTACCCAGCGTGACGGCGGACTCTGTCTGGCGCAATTTCGATCAAAGTGCGGCGAGCTTGGCGAGCATGCGCCCCATGTGGGGATCGAGCGTCTTCGGATCGGCGTCGCTGACTTCCTGGGGAGTCCACCATCGGATCCCACGGAACTCGTCCGGGTCGGGGGTGAACACCTGATCGCGGCTGCTGGTCAGAACGAACCACAGGCTCACATCGGTGTGCCGTTGCTCCAACGTGCCGACAGTGTCCGTGACGGTAAGGAAGAGGGGACGTTCACCAAGCTCGGGGAGGAACACGGCCGGGACGCCAAGTTCCTCCATTACTTCGCGCCGTACGGTCTGTACCGGGTGCTCGCCGGGCTCGACGTGACCGCCGGCGGGTAGCCACAGGCCGGCTTTGATGTGGTCGACCAGGACGACGCTTCCATCCTGATCGTCGCGCAGGAGAAAGTAGGCGACCAGGTGCGGTGAGGGGGTCCGCGGCTTCGCACGGCGGAACACGTCGTCGGTCTCGCGCAGCCAGGCAAGGCACTCCGAACGGTGGCGAGCCTCAAGGTCATCAAAGGGCTGCAACCTGTCGATGAGTGCGTAGATCTCGTCGAAGAGCCCGGCCGCCGCCTGCATCAGCTCAGTCTTCCATCCAGCGCTCAAACCATCCACATCTGCCGCTGGTCGCGCTGGGGACCCTCTTCAGGCGGCCCGTCCTCCAGGGTGTCGCAGCCCGGATTGCCGTAAAGATCACGCTTCAGTAGCTACTTAGCGTTATGTTGCTGATACTTAGAGCAGGTCGTCGTCATCGGTCACGGCTTCGCACCCCACTCGACGGTCAAAATCGCGATCTACTCGGCCCCGGCGCTGCTGGCCACCGCCGTCGCCGACGAAGACGGCGACGTGAACCAACCGGTGACTGTCCCGAACAGCCTGACGTCCGGCCAGCACACCGTGGTCGCACTCGGCGTCGACCAGTTGGGCGTGACCCACACCCTGGCGTTCACGGTGACCATCCAGCCGACGACCGGCAGCCTCCCGGTGACTGGCCTGGCCATGACCTGGATCGTGCTCGCCGCCGTTACCTCGATCCTGACCGGCGCCACGCTGACGACCAGCGGCCGTCGGCGCTGCTGACCGCGCCGGAGCGCGTTCAGCGGGTCAAGGACCGGCCCGTTCACCGGTCCGGCTTCGTCCGGCGAGTACCTCGGTGAACATCGCGAGGTAGCTGCCGTGCGCAAGGCGTAGCTCAGCGAGCCCGGTCTCGTCGAACCAGGCGATGGCGTCATGCTCGTCCGGCGCGGCATTGACCGGAGTGCCAACCCAAGTGTCGAGAAGCCAGATCTGCATGGCGAATGTGTCGGCATAGATCTCGTGCATCGGCGGGCCGGACGGTTCCGCGACGGCGATCCCCAGTTCCTCCCGTAGCTCACGCGCAAGCGCGGCGCTGGCGAGTTCGCCGTCTTCGACATGACCGCCGGGCAGGTCCCACACGTCGGGACTCCAGCGGCGGCCAGCGGATCTGTGGCACAACAACAGCCGGTTGCCGTCGCGCAGGAGGCCCGTGACGATTTGGGCTCGAGCAGAACTGTCCACGGAGATCGCCATAGCTGCATTCTTGCTCCTGTACGGGCCATCGAGGCAACGGAGAATGCGGCAGGATCAGGCGGTGCTGACCCGACTGCTCTTCGTCCGCCACGGCGAGTCCGTGCACACCGTCGAGGGCTTCATCGGCGGGCCGCGGGCCTGCCGGGGCCTCACTGATCGTGGACACGAGCAGGCCGGCGCCATCGCCCGATCGCTCGTCGGAGAACTGCAGACCACCCGACCCGTGGCGGTCTACTCCTCGACGCTGCGCCGCGCGACCGAGACCGCGACCACGATCGCCGCCGCGCTGGACGTCCCATCCGATCAGGACTGCCGCTTGTGCACGTGGCACGTGCCCGACTACGCCGACGGCCTCACCCACGCGGAACTGCGCGAGCACTCGATCACCGGCGGCGGGGTGTTCCGACCGTTCGAGCGGGACAACGAGACCTGGGCGGAGCTGGTCACCCGTGGCTGCCGGGCTGTCCTCGACATTGCCGAGCGGCATCAAGGCTCGACCGTCATCCTCGTCGGGCACTCCGAGACCGTGGAGGTGTCGTTCCATGCGCTCGGACTGCTGCCGCTGTACCGCTCGTTCGACCTCACCGTCGCGCCGGCCTCGGTCACCGAATGGCAGACCAACGAGACACCGACCGCCTGGCCGCCGCCGCGGTGGACGTTGACCCGGTTCAACCAGACCGCAGCGTAGGCCCCTGCCGTCGTCACCCTCCACGGCGCCGGGTGGTCCTGTCGCCGGGTGCGGCGGTCGCAAGGACTTCGTCGGCGATGGCCGTTACGACAGATGGATGGCGGTGCGGGAGCAGGTCGACATATGCCGACCACGGCCCTGTGCACAGCGCCGCGCCGACGAGGTGAGGGGTCCGGTCCGGTGGTGCCGCGTCCGCGAGGGCGACCAGCACCCGCGCCGACCGGCCCGGGTCGGGGATCGCGCGGCTGAGCGCCTCGGCGTGATCCGGTCTTCCGATCGCGATCGCGAAGCGGGCGACGGCCACGAGCGCGTTGGAGCGGGCATGGTCGTTCGCGATGCCATGGGCGAAGGCTTCCGCGAGCGCGGCCGACGTGTGCATCCGGTCGTCCGCGCCGCACCGCTGATAGATCTCTGCCGCCATCAGGTACGCCTGAGCCGGCCAGTACAGCTCCTCCGTCGCAATGGCCAGGCCAGTGATGTCACCGGCGAGGCCTTCTGCGCGGGCCGTGTCACCACGTTCGACGGCCGCCAGCGCGATCTCCGACAGCGCCGCGCACCGATGCTGGTCGTTCTCGATGGTGGAGACGAGGCTGGTGGCGCGGTCGAGGTCGCCTACGGCAGCGAACGTCCTGACCACCGTGACGCGCTCGTCATCCAGTTCCAGGCCGTCAATCTCGATCCGGTCAAGGAGCGTCCGGGCCCGGGCGATGTCACCGGCGGACACGTACGCGACGGCGACGGCGGCCAGGGATTCGGCGTCGGTACCGGCCTGCTGTTCGGCATCGCGCAGCAGGTCTCCGGCACGCTGCGGATCGTCGGCGGCGATGGACGTGAGGGCCTGCGTCTGCCAGTACGGCCCGAGCGCGGCGCGGGCGACCGACTCCCGGCGCGCCGGATCGCCGCTCGTCGCCACTTGGGTGGCTCTGCCGACGGCCAGCTCCCGCCGGCCCCCGATGACGATCAGCGTGGCGACGGTCAATGACCGGTCGAGGTCCCCGGTGGCGGCGACCGCCTCGGTCAGGGCGACGAGCCCCAGCTCCCGGTCGGTCGACGGGGCGACGCTGTCGTCGGTCCACGCGGCACGTTCGGCCTCGTACATGAGCGCGGTCGCGTGTCCGGTGTCGCCGGCCTCCGCAACGGCCCGCGCGACCCCGGCGAGCGCTTCTGCCCGGTCGCGGGCACGGGGCATGGCGCAGATCAGCGCGACACCGCTGCCCGCGCGTCCGGCCCGCGCCAGGGCGACCCCGACGTCCTTGACCGCGGCGCCGGACGGGCCGAGGGCGGTCACCGCCTCGTCGAGCAGCGCGGTGGCGCTTTCCAGGTCACCCACCCCGATCAACTCGTGGGCCACGTCCGCGAGGGCCTGAGCACGCTGGTCGGCGTCGGGGACCGACCGGGCGATGTCCCCGGCCTGCAGCGGGTCTCCACCGGCGGCGGTCGCCCCCGCGACCTCGGCCAGAGCCATCTCCCCGAAGTACCCGTCGATGCGCGCGGCGAGGGCCGCCGCCCGGTCCGTTTCGCCGGACCGCGCGGCGGCACGGGCGACGTAGTAGAGGGCCGCCTGCGCGTTCCAGTCGTCGGCCGGCTCGATGCCGCGCGCGATCGCCTCGGCCTCGTCGAGGTCGCCCACGGTCGCCAGGGCAAACGCGATCGAGGACAAGGCACCCGGGCGGGAAATGGTCTCGGGGATGGCGTCGGCGAAGCTCCTGGCTCGGCGGATCATGCCCCGGGCGCGGTCCAGGCAGCCCGCGTCCGCCGCGACGCGGGCCGCATGCGCGAGACTGGAGACCTGGGAGACCGGCCACTGTTCCAGCGTGGACAGCCGCTCCGCCTCCGCGAACAGCGCATCGACCTCCGCCTGGTCCACGAGGCCGACAGCGGCGGCGGCGACCTCGAGCACGGCGTTGCGGCGGCGGTCGCGGTCGGTCACCGCCCACGCCCCAGCGACCGCTTCGGCGATCATGGCTTTCGCGCGGTCCGGCCGGCCGGTCTCCGCCATGACCCCGGCGAGCTTCGCCAGGTCGGCCGGCATCGGCTCGGCCCGCCGGCCTGCGCAGATGATCGCCTCGGCGCGGTCGACGTTGCCGAGTCGGAGCCACATCGCCGGGATGCTGGCCGGCAGGTACGGGCGGCTTGCGAGCAGCGCTTCTCGATGGACCGCGACCCTGGCGATCGGGCCGAGGTCGACGGGGTGCTGGCCGAGCAGCAGCTGTTGCGTCGCGGTCGTCTCCGTCAGCGCGGCACCGATGCCGCCGGTGTGCTCGCGCAGACGCCGGTGACGGTCGCTGTCGGTGGCACAGACGACCATCCGCTCCAGATCGTTCGTCCTGTGGAGCAGTTCGAAGTAGCCCTGGAGCAGGTCCTCGGGTGTGTCGTCGGGCCAACCGCGGTCGCGGTAGCTGCCGGCACGGGCATGCATGGCGGCCCCCTTCGTATCAACCACCACTCATCCGTGAGTCGGCGGCGGCTCAGGCGAATCCCAGATCCGTTCGAACGTGTCGGCCACCTCGGGCAGATTCCACACCACCCGACGGCCGTCCTCGACCGATTCGATCTCATCGGCCAGGGGACCGGAGACGACGAATTCGTGGGGGATCACCCGGCCGGCCGCGTCTTCGCGGTCCAGTGGGTCCGGGAAACGCAGCGCTACCCTCGCGCCGGCCCGGTGGCAGATCTCCGTGTCATCCCCCGCCCCTGCGAAGGCATCCTCGTATTCCAGCAGCGGATCCTTCAATCCGCCCTTGAGGAGGAACCGGAACCCCCAGGTCCGCCCGCGAGTGGCCCAGATGATGCTCATCGACGGCTCCGGAGCAGGACATGCTCCCGTTCGCCCAGGTCCAGGTCCATCCGGAAGCCGGACAATGTGGCGGCAAGGTGATCATGTCGGGTCAGCGCTTCGGAGTTGATTCTCCGGAGTTTGTCCCCGGCCAGTTTGGCCGCCTCGTTCACGAGATCGGGATTGACGAAACTCAGCAGATTCTCGATCGGTGCAGGCAACCAGCTCTTGCGTGAGATCAGCGCGGCGGCCAGCATTCCGGCGCTGCTCAGCAGATTCTCGGCCACCTTCCGGGGGAGCTGCATCGCCTGGTGCCACTGGACGTGCCGCACGAACGGGAGCATGGCAGCCATCGGCAGGATCAGGTCCAGGCCGATGCGCTCGGTCACCTTGATCTTGCCGGTCTCGAACTTCGCGGACGAGAGCAGCACGAAGTCCTCACCCACGGACAGCGCGTCGCTCGCTTCCACCAGCCCGGCGATCACTTTGCGCAGTTCGTCCAGGTCGTCGCCAGCCTTGTCGGTGAGGAGATCCCGGAACTCGTACACGTCCATGTCCGGGAGGAGATCGGCCTTGGACAGCGCCATCACCCAGATCCGCGGGAACTCGACGAGCGGCTTGCCGTCCTCCAGCAGCTCATCTTTGATCGACAGCAGTCCGGTGCGGAAATTTGCCAGCAGCGACTTGAGGTACCGCTCCTCCTCGCCGGCGTTGTCCAGCAGCTTCTGCGCGTCCACCAGCAGAAAGGCGACATCCGAGCCCAGCAGCGACCGGAACGTGCCGACCCGGCGCTGGGCCTCCTCCGGCCCGTCCACCGCCTGCTCGAACCACTCACCCGGGTAGTCGTGCCAGATGACGCGCAGCGCGTCGAACGGCCTTGCCTTCACCGCGCCGTCGGAGGAATCCCGCAGCTTGACGGAGAAGGCGTAGGACGTGGCGGTGAACCGGGTCTGCGCGGGGCGCCGCGCCGAGTTCTTCATGCCGAGGTAGTTCTGATGTAACCGGGTGTGCTGGCCGACGTCATCCGCCACCACGTCGAACAGATTTTTCTGCAGGTAATGGGCCTCCTGCGTGGCGCCGTAGAACGAGGAGAGCAGGACGGTCTTGCCGCTGCCGCTCTCACCGAACACTGCAATGTGCTGATCCAGCACTCTCTTCGGTGGCATGTGGGGATGGTACGGAAGCCGCCACCCCCGGGCGCACGGCGATGTGTTGGACTAGGGCATGCAGATGCGTC
This sequence comes from Dactylosporangium sp. NPDC049525, assembly GCF_040676755.1. Lineage (NCBI taxonomy): Bacteria > Bacillati > Actinomycetota > Actinomycetes > Micromonosporales > Micromonosporaceae > Dactylosporangium > Dactylosporangium sp. NPDC049525. Next base: position 62,781 of record NZ_JBFAPO010000030.1, read on the forward strand.
CCGCGGAGCTGGCGGCGATCCGTGCCGGCGAGGTCGATGTGGCGTTCCGCCGGTGGGAGCGGCCTCGTGTCAAGGTCGGTACCCGGATGCGTACCGCGGTCGGGCTGGTCGAGATCACGTCCGTCGACCGGGTGCCGGTGAGGTCGCTGACGGCCGCGGACGCCCACCGGGCCGGCGCGGCGTCGCTGACCGCGCTCCGGCAGGGGTTGGACCGTCTCCATCCCGACCGGCCGGTGTACCGGATCGGGCTACGGTACGCGGGCGACGACCCGCGGCACGCGCTGCGCGAGGCGACACCCGACGCCGCGGAGATCGACACGATCGTCGCGTGGCTCGACCGGCTCGACCGCGCCTCGCCGACCGGGCCCTGGACCCGGGCAACGCTCCTGCTGATCGACGAACTCCCGGCCACCCGGGCACCCGACCTCGCACAACGGCTGGGCCGTGACACCCCGGCGTTCAAACAGAACGTGCGCAAACTCAAGGAACGCGGCCTGACCGAATCACTCGACATCGGCTACCGGCTCTCGGCGCGCGGCGCCGCCGTGCTGGACCACGAGGGTCATCCCCGGCCGAGCCTCGACCGGCCGGCGCCGCAGCCCGGCATCCCGCTGCCACACCTCGGCGCAGCCGCGACCCGCGCACTCACCGCACACGGCGTGACCCGCCTCGAACAGGTCGCCGAACTCAGCGAGACCGAGATACACGCACTGCATGGAGTCGGGCCCTACGCTCTACGCCAACTCCGAACCGCGATGGACGCAGCCAGGCTGGCCTTCCGCACCGGCCCTGCCACATCACCGCAGGCCACCGCCGTACCAGAGACATCCTGAACATCAGCGCTCGTGCCGCAGGGCCGCATCAACCCGGTCGGCGCTGTCCGACCAGGGTCGCGCGGGAACGACCGGGACGCCGATCCGTGCGGCCCGGATCGACAGCTCGGCATCGAAACGGGCGCTCACGATGGCGCGGAGCCGTTGCTCTGCCGCAGCTGACTCGCGGGACAGGTAGTTCGCGACGATCTGATCCTCGTCCGGCTCGGAGATCACCACCGTCCTGACCCTGTCGCCGAAGCCGGCGGCGAAGTCCGGCAGCAGGTAGTCGCCCTCCATGACAACCGGCGCCGCGGACTCGAGGTGATCGGTGATGACGGCCTCGATCCCAGGTCGCATCGCCTCCGCCACAGCGATCGTGTGCTCGACGATCCGCGCCGGCGTCCATTGCCGCGCCGCAACGTTCGTGTCCCACAGGTGCAGCGTCGGCGACTGCTCGGGCGTGGTCAGCGCCTTGACAACGGTCACCATGTCATCGACCTCGGCGAGCGGCACACCGTACCGGCGGGCCAACGCGATCGCGACGTGCGACTTGCCGACACCAGACGCGCCGCAGATGAGCGTGACGGTCCAGGAGGGAGCAGGGACAGGACTACCCATGCGAGTGATTTTTGCCGATACCCACAAGCCGACCCGGCATCGACTGGTTCGTCCTGCGTCACGCGTATGGACGAGCCACGGACACCCCGGCCCACCTGGCCGCCCTCGAATCCTGGGACCGCGAGGCCATTCCTGACCCATGGCGACCCTCAGGTGCAGGTGGCCGCCGCGCTGGCACCGGCCGTCGCCCGCTCCGGCGCCGCCACCGACGTGCTCGTGCGGGCGCTGCACGAGGCCGCGTCCGGCACGGCGGCCGCGCAGGCCTGCACGCTCCCCGAACTGATAGGCGCGCTCGTCGCCCGGGTGGAACGCTTCGAACGCATCGCCGTGCCGGCCGCGGCGATCGTACGGACGGCCGGGCTGGGCCGGGTTCGACTCGACGTGGGGGTCGTTGCTGCAGGCCGCGTTCACCGGCCGCGGCCCCGGCGATCCGATCAGCGGGACGCAGCGGCTCGTCCTGGCCGCACTGGTCGACAACCCGTCGCCGTGGGATCCCCGCAATGGCAGCGTCGCCCTGACGTTCCAGCGCGCCGGCCTCCCGTTCGACCGCCGACAATGCCGGCAGCTGTGCGAGAGCGCTGCCCGCCGGCCACTGCCGCCCTGACTCTGCCGGCCACTGCGCTGACGCTTGCCGGCCGGTGCGCCGCCGGTGCGCCGTCGGTGCTCTGCGGCGCTGTCGGCGCCGCGGCGGCTTCGCGAGGCAGTGCGTGGTGGTGGCCCGTGGGGTGTCAGGTGTCGTAGATGCCGTCCCAGGGCGGGTCGAAGCCGAGGGTGTCTGGCAGGAACTCGGCGTGGTCGTGGCCGGCGGACAGGTCGGAGCCGTCGACGAGGCCGAAGATGTGGCCGTCGAACTCGACGTGGAAGAGCTCGATGGCGATGTTGCCGAACGTGTGGCCGGGCAGGGCCCTGATCTGCTCGGTGAGGTGGGCCTTGGCGCGCTTGACGGCGGCGCGTTCCTTCTCGCTGGTGCCCGCGAACCAGATCTCCGAGCCGGTGTGAGTGCCGGTCGGGTCGAAGCGGTGCAGGACGGAATACCAGCGCTTGTGTGGGCGCCAGTCGGGTTCGGCGCCGGCGCCGGGCTCCGTCGTGGCGGTGACGGAGCCGAAGAACTGACCGCCGGTGTAGTGGCCGATGTGGCTGGTGCGGTAGCCGCGGACGTGCGCGATCGGCACGCGGTCGGGGATGGCCATGGCGGGCACGTTAGTGCTGGGGTGTGGCGGGACCTGTCAGCCGTTGAGCCGGGGTCGGTGGAGGGGGAGCTTGAAACCGACTGCGATCAGCCATGCCAGACCGGCGAATCTGGCAACCGGCAGGAGATAGGCGGCGCCCTCGAGCAGCAGGCTCAGGGTCGCGAGCTCGGCGACGGCGGCGATGACCAGGCCGGCCCAGGCGAGCCAGCGGGGCAGCAGGCCGGCGAGGAGGCCCGGCACGGCGATCCCGGCGAGCAGCAGGCCCAGCGGCACCACGTGGCCCGGGCCGCCGGCGGCGAAGGCGAGCAGCTGCAACGGGCGGATGAGGTCGGGCGCGGTGGTCACGCCGGGCTGTGACAGGGCCCAGCTGATCAGGCCGGAGCAGGCCAGGAACGTGGCGGCGAGCAGGCCGCCGGCGAGGGCGATGGTGGCACCGGGGGCGCGGATGCCGAGGTGGTGCAGCCGGGACGAGACGGTCGCGGCATAGATCGCGAGGGGGATCGCGGCGCCGAACTGGAACGCCCCGCCGACGCGCACCGCGACGTCGTGGTCCTGGAAGTAGGCGACGATCGGGCCCGCCTCGCCGAACGGCGACGGGAACGGTGTGCCACCCGCGAGCGCCGTGCTGAGCACGAGGCCGGCGACGAACAGGGCGGCGACGACGATGCCGAGGACGCCGAGCGGCGGGCCGCCCTGGGCGACACGGGGGGCAGTGCGGGGGGCGGTGGCCTGCGTGACCATCGAACATCCCTTCAGTAGAATGAATGGTTCACTGGAGTGAATTATTCAGTACACTAGCGGGGTGAGTAGTCCCGGGCAACCCCCGCAGGGCGCGGCGTTCCTGATCGCGCAGGTCGGTGCGCACGCGGCCGGCCGGTTCGCCGAGCGCGTCGAAGACCTCGGCCTGACACCGCCGGAGGTCGGGCTGCTGCGCATGATCGCCGTCGCGCCGGGACGCAGCCAGCAGGCGGTCGCCGCCGACATGGGCGTGGTGCCGAGCCGGGTCGTCGCGATCCTCGACACGCTCGATCACAAGGGGCTGGTCGAGCGGCGGCAGGGCGCGACCGACCGGCGGCATCACGCGCTGCACCTCACCGACGGCGGCCGGCAGGTGCTCATGGAGATGCGGCAGCTCGCCCGCGCCCACGACGACGATCTGTGCGCCGCCCTGGACCCTGAGGAGCGCACGCAGCTCGCCGGGCTCCTGCAGCGCATCGCCGACCAGCAGGGCCTCACTCCAGGTGTCCACCCCGGCTACCGTCAGCTCGGCGGCAGGCGCAAGCGCTGAGGCGGGCCGACCTGGCTGGACCGGTGGACCGGTGTATCCATTACGGTCTACGACCATGACCGCACCACAGCGCGCCGAGTTCACTTCGGCCGGCATGGGGGCCCGTGTCGTCGCGCTTGTCGGCGCGCTGGGCGCGGTGCTCGCGATGAGCATGCCGTGGGCCAGCGAGGACAACACCGGCGTCGCCGAGAGCGGCGAGACGCTGCTCTTGCGCGGCGGCGTCGAATGGACCGGCTGGGGCATCTATGACGCGAGCCGCCTCGACGGTCACCGCCCGGTGTCGCTGACCGTGGCGATGATCCTGATCGCCGGGACGGTGCTGCTCGCGATCGCCACGTGGGTCGCGTTCGAGCAGACCCGCCGCCGGTGGCTGCCCCCGGCGACCGCCGCCGCGGCTGCGATCATGCTGGTCGTCAGCTTCCCTGGCCTGGAGGGCGTGAGCGGGCGCTTCGGCACGGGGCACTACACGGTGACCGAGTTCGGCATCGTCGTCTGGCGGCTGGCCGTGGCCGCGGTCGTCCTCGGCTCGACCCGCCTCGCCCTGCTCCAGGAGGCGGCGCAACCCCTGCGCCCAGACGCCACCTGACAGCCGTCCACTGGGTGGCGGTTTGCGCCGGTACGCCCGGATCCAATCACGGCACGTAACCACCCCGGCACGGCGTGGCGCCGGGTGTCATCCGACCGGGTCGGCAGGGTGCTACTCGGTTGCTGACAACCTCACCGCACCCTGGCGGCTACCTTAAGTGGACCAGCCATTCAGGGCTGGCGGGGAAAGCGATGATCCACCGGGCGTCCTTGGTCGCCAGTTTGGTCCGGTGGGGAGCCAGTGGCGAAACCGGACCCGGTCAGGTGACTACCGCGGGAGAACCGGTGTGCGTATCCACGCGCCCTCAGGCGCAGCAATGAATCGCTGAACCACAGCCATTCCTTTTCTTTGCCCTCGACCATTCGAGGGTTTCTCAAGCATGCCGTGCGACGGCGGAAACCGGGGGTCTTCGTGCTGAAGAAAGCAGTGATCGGCGTCGGAGCCGCGGTCGTCGCGGTGGCCTTGGCTGCCGTGATCTACCTGGCCGCGGCGCACCGTACGCCGGCCGCCGACGCCGGAGTCGTCTCCCGGCCGGCGAGCCGCAGCGAATTGCAGCCGCCGCCGAATCCCGAGCAGCTGAAGCCGTCCGAACGCGTCGTCGTCACCACCAAATAGCGAAGCAAGTCGTCACCGACACAAGTACCGCCCCGATTCAACAGAACCAGGAGAACTGCGTGTTCCGCTCGAAGAAGCAGAAGATCGCCGCCATCGGTGCGACCGCCGCGGCTGTGCTCGTCGGTGTCGGCTCCGCCGCTTTCGGCGCCATTCCGGCCAGCAACACCGGCGTCATCACCGGTTGCCGCGACAAGAACACCAGCGCGCTGCGGGTCATCGACTACCAGGCCGGCACGCGGTGCAAGAACAGCGAGCAGATGGTCCAGTGGAACCAGGCCGGCGCCAAGGGCGCGACCGGCGCCACCGGTGCGACCGGTCCCCAGGGCGCGACCGGCGCACGGGGCCTGCCGGGCGCCACCGGCCCGGCCGGCCCGGCCGGCGCGAAGGGTGCCACGGGTGCGACCGGCGCGACGGGTTCGACCGGTGCCACCGGAGCGACCGGCGCCACGGGTGCCCAGGGCGCGACCGGTGCCCAGGGCGCGAAGGGCGAGACCGGCGCCGCCGGCGCCAAGGGCGAGACGGGTGCCGCTGGTGCCGCTGGTGCCGCTGGCGCCAAGGGCGACACGGGCGCTGCCGGCGCTCAGGGTGCGAAGGGCGAGACCGGCGCCGCCGGTGCCCAGGGCGCTCAAGGTGCGCAGGGCGAGAAGGGCGACACGGGCGCCCAGGGTGCCCAGGGCGAGAAGGGTGAGACCGGCGCCCAGGGCGCTCAGGGCGAGGCCGGCGCCGCCGGTGCGCAGGGCGCTCAGGGTGAGAAGGGCGAGACCGGCGCCCAGGGCGTGCAGGGCGAGAAGGGCGAGAAGGGCGAGAAGGGCGAGACCGGCGCCCAGGGCGTGCAGGGCGAGAAGGGCGAGACCGGCGCTCAGGGCGAGGCCGGTGCCCAGGGCGCTCAGGGTGAAAAGGGCGAGAAAGGCGAGACCGGCGCGCAGGGCGAGCAGGGCCTCCAGGGCATCCCCGGCATCAACGGCGCCGACGGTGCCCAGGGCCCGCAGGGTGAGAAGGGCGAGAAAGGCGACAAGGGCGACAAGGGCGAGACCGGCGCGGCAGGCGCCGACGGTGCGGCCGGCGCGGCAGGCGCCGACGGCACCGCAGGCACCCAGGGCGAGAAGGGCGACCAGGGCATCCAGGGCGTCCAGGGGATTCAGGGCATGCCCGGTCTCAGCGCCTACGACGTGGCCCTCGCCAATGACCCGACGATCGGCACGCCCGCGGAGTGGCTCGCCTCGCTGGTCGGCGTGAACGGCGTCGACGGCAAGGACGCCTACCAGCTCGCGGTCGACATGAACGCCTTCTCCGGTTCGCCGGAGGAGTGGCTGTCCTCGCTCAAGGGCAAGGACGGCGCGGCCGGTGCCGCGGGTGCCGCCGGCGCCACCGGTGCGACGGGCGCGACGGGTGCGCAGGGCGCCACCGGCGCGCAGGGTCCGGCCGGTCCGGCCGGCGCCGCCGGTGCCAACGGCTCGGTCTGGCTGACCGGCACGGGTGCCCCGGCGGGTGCGAACGGCGCGGTGGGTGACCTGTACCTCGACACCGCGACCTCCAACGTCTACAAGAAGACCGCGGCGACCACCTGGACGCAGACCGCCAACATCAAGGGCGCCACGCCCACGGTGACGGCGACCAGCGGGACCAAGCCCGGCACGCTCAACATCAACAGCGGCACCTCGGCGCCGACGCTGAACGTCACCTGCGACAACGCCGGCATCGCGATGCTCGGCACCTGGTCGGAGTCCGGCTCCGGGAACGTGTCGCTGACCAGCGGCAAGCAGTCGACCGATGGCAAGACCTGGCAGTTCACCTTCTCGCACAGCGGCAGCTCGAACGTCGTGACCGCACTGGTCACCTGCGTCAGCTTCAGCTGAACCATCCCGCGCAGCGGCCCTGGCACCCACGCCGGGGCCGCTGCGACCAGTACACCCGAAACTCAAGCGAAAGCGAGCACCTGTGCGCACTGTGGTGAAGCTGGTGGCGTCGACGATCGTCGGCACCATCGCCGCCGGGGGCCTGGGCACGGCGGCCTACGCCGCGGGGCCGGCCGTCAGCGGGGTCACGCCGAAGAACGGGACGACCGGCGTTGCCGTCGGTGTCCGCCCGACGATCACCTACGCCGACCCGGTCGACCCGGCCGCGCTGCGGTACTCGTTCGTCAAGACCAGCGGCGGCGCGACCGTCGCGTCGTACTACGCCTACGACGTGCCGACGCACACGTTCACGTTCACGCCGCGGGCCGCGCTCGCCGAGTCGACGAAGTACACGATGACGGTGAAGGTCAGCACGTCGACCTACACGTGGTCATTCACCACCGGCGTCACCGACCGGGTCGCGCCGAGCGTGCCGGGCACGCCGAGCGTCACCGACGTCACCACCACGGGCGCCACGGTCAGCTGGGGCGCCTCCACCGACGCCGTCGGCGTCACCGGCTACCAGGTGTTCGACAACGGCACGCTGAAGGCGACCGTCACCGGCACCTCCACCACCCTCGCCGGGCTCGAGCCGAGCACCGCGCACAGCGTGACGGTCAAGGCCGTCGACGCCGCAAACAACGTCTCCGCCGCGTCGGCCGAGGCCGCGTTCACCACCCTGACGCCGCCCCCGCCGCCGGACACGATCGCGCCGAGCGCGCCGGGTGCCCCGGTGGCGAGCGCCCTGACGTCGACCGGGGTCACCCTCACCTGGGCCGCCTCGACGGACAACGTGGGCGTCACCCAGTACACCGTCAGCGGCGGACCGACCGTGGTCACCTCGACCGTCAACAGCGTGACGCTGACGGGCCTGTCGCCGCTGACCGCCTACGCCTTCACCGTCCAGGCCGCCGACGCCGCCGCGAACACGTCCCCGGCGTCGCCGAGCACGGTCGTCACCACGCCGGCCACGCCGATCGCCAACGGCGTCAACGGCGCCGGCATCCCGGGCGCCACCGGCAAGACCCTGGTGCTGTACGACACCACCGGCCCTTACGGCTTCCTCGGCGAGCAGTACGCCATCGCCACCGCGAACCTCAGCTCCCACTTCGGTGACTGGACCGCCCAGCCGGTGACCAGCTACGTGGCCGGCGAGCTCGAGCAGTTCCAGGCCGTGGTCTACCTGGGCAGCACGTACGACGAGCCGCTGCCGCTGGCGTTCCTCGACGACGTGACCGCGACCACGAAGCCGGTCGTCTGGATCTACGACAACATCTGGCAGCTGACCGCCCGCGACCCGAACTTCGTCGCGAACCACGGCTTCACCTGGACCAGCTTCGACGTGTCGTCGGTGTCGCAGGTGCAGTACAAGGCGAAGAACTTCAGCCGGGACCCGCAGAACGGCGCCGGCATCATGGACACCACGATCAGCGACGCCACCAAGGCCACACCGGTCGCGACCGCGGTCCGCGCCGACGGCACCTCGATGTCGTGGGGCGTGCGGTCCGGCAACTTCACCTACCTCGGTGAGATCCCGTTCTCCTACATCAGCGCCGACGACCGGTACGTCGCCTTCTCCGACATGCTCTTCGACGTGCTCGCTTTGGCTACGACCGAGCGGCACCGGGCCCTGGTCCGCATCGAGGACGTCGGCCCCGACGCCGAGCCGAGCGAGCTGCGGGCGATCACCAACTACCTGTACAGCAAGAACATCCCGTTCTCGGTGGCCGTCTACTCCCGCTACCGCGACCCGCTGGGCTCCAACACCGGCGGCGTGGCCGAGGACTACACCCTCGCGGACCGTCCCCTGGTCGTGGCCGAGCTCAAGTACATGCAGTCGCACGGCGGCACCCTGCTGATGCACGGCTACACGCACCAGTACGAGAGCATGATCAACCCGTACAACGGGGTCAGCGCGGACGACTTCGAGTTCTACACCGCACACGTCGACCCGGTCAGCAACAACGTCATCTACGACGGCCCGGTGCCGACCGACTCGCAGGCCTGGGCGCAGAGCCGCATCGACGGCGCGTTCGCGGCGTTCGCGGCTGCCGGGCTCGCCAAGCCGACCATCTTCGAGTTCCCGCACTACGCCGGCTCCGACGCCGCCAACAAGGCCGTCGCGGCGACGTTCCAGACCCGCTACGACCGCGGCCTGTACCCCGTCGGCGCGCTGCGCGGCGGCACGCTGGACAACACGCGGATCTTCGGCCAGTTCTTCCCCTACACGGTGCGCGACATCTACGGGGTGCTGACCGTGCCGGAGAACATCGGCAACATCGAGCTGGAGCCGTTCAACAACCACCCGGCGCACCTGGCGGCCGACATCGTGGCCTCGGCGGAGCTCAACAAGGTCGTGCGGGACGGTGTGGCGAGCTTCTTCTTCCACCCGTACGTGCCCGTCAGCTACCTGCAGGACACCGTGACGGGTATCCAGGCGGCCGGCTACACGTTCGTCCCGGCCTCGGCGATGTAACAACCGTTGCGAAGACGCGGAAAGGCCGGTGCCCCCCGCACCGGCCTTTCTGTCTGCCCGGGGGACAGCTCCGCACCCCGATTGCACCTAAATTCGACATGTCAGCAAATTTCGCTTGTAGCAGTAGGAGGCCCGCGTTGGTTGCGTCCCTGGAGACCTCGGAGACCGTCACGACCTCCCTCCCGTCTGACGTGCTCCCGGCGAAGAACCGCCGCGGCCGGCTCGCCGCGGGGTTCGCGCTCGTCGCCGTCGCCGCCGGCGTCATCGGCTGGCAGGCGCCGCGGGTCGTCGGTGAGCTCACCAAGCCGGCGTACATGGGCGAGCCCGCCGCCGCGATCGCCGCCGACCTCAAGTGCGACAACTACGCCGAGTCCACCAACCACGACGAGTCGGTGTACCGGTACCACGACCAGGGCACCTGCTCCCTCGAGGGCACGGTCATCACGATCACCACGTTCGACCGGGCCAGCGACGAGCAGGCGTTCGAGTCGGTGATGAAGGCCCTCATCCCCGTGGTCCACCCGACCTGGGAGGGCGCGACCTACGCGGCCGGTGAGGCGTGGAACGTCGCCGACGCCCGCAACCTGACCCCCGAGACGGCAACCCTCGTGGTCCAGCGCCTCGGCATGGGCGCCACGAAGATCATCCCTTTCTCCGGCAGCTGACCGCGCCCGCTGTGCCACCATCGGCGGATGCTGGAACTGGTCGCCGGTGACATCACCACGCAACAGGTCGACGCGATCGTCAACGCCGCGAACTCGTCGCTGCTCGGCGGCGGCGGCGTCGACGGCGCGATCCACCGCAAGGGCGGCCCGGAGATCCTGGCGGCGTGCCGCGCGCTGCGGGCCGGGCACCTGGGCAAGGGGTTGAAGGCCGGGCAGGCCGTCGCCACGACCGCCGGGCGGCTGCCGGCGACGTGGGTCATCCACACGGTCGGGCCTGTGTGGAGCGCCACCGAGGACCGCTCCGCCACCCTCCGCGACTGCTACACGAACTCCCTGGCGGTCGCCGCGGGGCTGGGTGCGCGGTCGATGGCCTTTCCGTTGCTGTCCTCCGGGGTGTACCGGTGGCCGAAGGACGACGCCGTCGCCCAGGCCCTGGCGGCGTTGCGGGACCTGCCACCCGGCATCGACCTCGTCCGGCTGGTCCTGTTCGACGAGCCGACCCTGGCCATCGCCGAACGCGTCCGCGCCGCCGGCTGACCGGGGAGCACGTTGCCGCGGGCTGACAGGATCGCGGGATGGTGTTCGCCGGGATCGTCGTGGTCGTCGTCGGGGTGCTGCACTGGTACCTCTGGCTGCGGCTGGTCCGGGCCACCACCGGCCGTCCCCGGGTCCGCCGGGCCGGCGGCTGGGTGATCGGGGCGCTCGGCGTGCTCTTCGCGGTCACGGCCGTCGGGAACCGGGCGCTGCCCCGCCGGTATGAGCCGATGCTCGAACGGGTCGTCGGCTGGCCGGGGTACGTGTGGCTGGCCCTCGCCGGGTACCTCGTCCTCGCCCTGGCAGTCCTGGAACTGCCCGCCTGGCTGACCCGGACGGTGCTGCGCCGTAAAGGCACCCCGGACGAGGCCGTCGACCGCACCCGGCGCCTGCTCATCGCGCGGGGTGTCGCCATCACCGCCGGTCTCACCGCGACCGGGGTCACCACGAAAGGCATGGCCACCGCCCTCGGCCCGCCCACCACCCGCCGGGTCCGCATCCCGCTCGCGAAGCTGCCCCGCGGCATGGACGGCACCCGGATCGCGCTCGTCTCCGACATCCACCTCGGGGCGCTGCTGGGGCGGGCGCACACCGAACGGGTCGTCGCCGCCGTCAACGCCCTCGACGCCGACATCGTGGCCGTGGTCGGCGACCTCGTCGACGGCACCGTCGGGGACCTCGCGCCGGCCGCGGAGCCCCTGCGGGCACTGCGCAGCCGGCGCGGCGCGTACTTCGTGACGGGCAACCACGAGTACTTCTCCGGGCACGAGGACTGGATCGGGCACGTCGGCACGCTTGGGCTGCGGGTGCTGCGCAACGCCCGGGTCGAGCTCGACGGGCTCGACCTCGCCGGGGTCAACGACGCGACCGGCGGCAGCGTCGGTGACCCGCCCGACTACGACCTGGCCCTCGCCGGGCGCGACCCGGCCCGGCCGGTGGTGCTGCTCGCGCACCAGCCGGTCCAGGCGCACGAGGCCGCGAAACGCGGCGTGGACCTGCAGCTGTCCGGGCACACCCACGGCGGGCAGCTGTGGCCGTTCCACTATGTGACCCGCATCTCCCAGCCAGTGATCAGCGGGCTGGCACTGGTCGACGGAATGCCTGTCTACGTCACGAATGGCGCCGGTTTCTGGGGCCCGCCGGTGCGGGTCGGTGCCGCGCCCGACGTGACCCTGGTCGAACTGCGCAGTGGCTGAGCGTGGACAGATCGTGTTCATGGCGTACGATGGCGGCGTGATGTTGGGTTATCGGCGTTTTACCGTGGCTCCGGGTGGAGCCGGCGGGCGCTTGCGCTGACCTAGATCACCCGGAGCCAGCAAGGGCAGAGACCACCGTCTCTGCCCTTTGTCGTGTCACACGGCGGGCTGGAGCACCGGACCCGCCTCAACCTGGGAGAAGAGACGGGACATGAACACCAGCAACCTGCGCGTCACCGGATACCGGCCGCTCGTCACACCCCGCGAGCTGCAGCACGAGCTGCCGATGGACGACGCCCGCGCCGAGGTCGTCCGACGATCGCGGGACGAGGTCCATGCGATCGTGACGGGCGTCGATGACCGGCTGCTCGTCGTCGTCGGGCCGTGTTCGGTGCACGACCCGGTCGCCGCCGTCGACTACGCGCGCCGGCTCGCGGCCGCCGCCGCCCAGCACAGTGCCGACCTGTGCGTCGTGATGCGGGTGTACTTCGAGAAGCCCCGCACCACCGTCGGCTGGAAGGGCCTCATCAACGACCCGGGCCTCGACGAGACGTTCGACGTGCCGACCGGGCTGCGGCTGGCCCGCCGGCTGCTGCTGGACGTGCTCGGCCTCGGGCTGCCCGTCGGGTGCGAGTTCCTGGAGCCGACCAGCCCGCAGTACATCGCCGACGCGGTGTCGTGGGGCGCGATCGGGGCGCGGACGCCGGAGAGCCAGGTGCACCGGCAGCTCGCGTCGGGCCTGTCGATGCCGGTCGGGTTCAAGAACGCCACCGACGGCGACGTCCAGGTCGCCATCGACGGCTGCCACACCGCCGCGAGCCGGCACGTGTTCTTCGGCGTCGACGAGGACGGCCGGGCCGCGGTCGTGGAGACCACCGGCAACCCCGACTGCCACATCATCCTGCGCGGTGCCCGTTCGGGTCCGAACTACGGCGCGGAGGGCGTCGCCGACGCTCTCGCCCGGCTGGAGAAGGCGGGCCTGCCGCAACGGCTCGTCGTCGACGCCAGCCACGGCAACAGCGGCAAGGACCACGTCCGCCAGGCGTCGGTGACCCGGGAGATCGCCGAGCAGGTCGCCGCGGGCCAGGCCGGGATCGCCGGCGTCATGCTGGAGAGCTTCCTCGTCGAGGGCCGGCAGGATCTCGGTGGCGAGCTGACCTACGGCAAGAGCGTCACCGACGCCTGCATGTCGTGGGACACGACCGAGACGCTCCTGGCCGACCTGGCCGCGGCGGTCCGGACCCGGCGGGGGTAGCCACCGTCAGGACAGCAGCTTGTTGGTCCAGCCGCCCTCGATGATGCCGCGACCGTCGACCCAGACGCCCCAGTCGACGACGGTCGCGGCATCGACGGTCGTCGGCGTGCCGGCCCGCACCGCAGGATCCGTCTCCGCGTCGGACATGCTCACCCCGGCGATCCGCGACGGATCGGGCCAGCCGGTGACGGTGGACCACACGTACTCCCGCTGCGTCGCGTGCCCGGCCAGCCCGTGCTTCACGATGAGGTGCGACGGCGCCGCGATCGTCCCGCCCAGGAACCGCGCCCGGGCCTGCGGCAGCGCGGCGCGGGCGGCGGCGATCGCGGCGTCCATCCGGGCGTCGCGCGGCGCCCGCCGCACGGCCGTGGCCGGATCCCCCAGCAGCGCGGCGCTCACCGACGCCAGGAACTCGCCGCCGGAGCGCCCGTAGGCCGCCGGCGGCACCACCGTCAGGAACGCCTGCCCGTCGAAACGGTCCGGCGGGTCGAGCCGCAGCCGCACCTCGGCGCGCCGGTCGGTGCCGTCCTCGTGCCCATACGCCCGCGCCACGTCCGCGGCGGTGACGACGAGCCGGCAGGGCAGCTCGACGAAGCTCGGCTCGCCGCGCAACGCCCGCGCCCACTCCCGGACCAGCGCCGCCGCGACGCCGCTCATGACCCTGGTCCACGCGGTGGCCAGCGCCGGCGGCACGTCCAGCACCTGCAGCTCCGGCAGCCCGAACCGTTCGAGGCCCTTCGTGGTCATCCACAGCCCCCGCGCGCCGGGGGACTGGGGCACCAGCACCCACCGCACGAGCACGATCCGGCCGTCGGCGTCCGGCAGCGACCCCACCGCCGCGGCCGGCCCCAGGATCTGCGGGGTGAACATGTCGACGAGCGTCCCGCCGGTCAGCTGCGCGAGCCCGGCCGCGACGCCGCGGGCGTGCCACTCGTGCGCCGGCGGCCACCCCGGCCGGAACACCGCCTGGCAGACGACGACGTGCGTCGCCGCCGCCAGGTCCCGCAGCTGGGCGGCCGACGCGCCGAACACCTCCAGGAAGGGCACCGGCAGCGCCGGCGCGTCCACGACGGCCGACCTGGTCACGCTGAGCAGCGGACCGGCCAGCATTCGCAGCGCACCCACGCGCAGCGGCTCCGGCAGTCGCCGCGCCGCGTCCCGCGCGGCCGCCTGGACGTCCACGGGCGGGTGCGACGTCACCACCACGTAGGTGGCCTCCACCAGCTCGGGCACGCTCAGCGTCACCGCGTCGTCCATACCGCCCATCCTGCCCCGCCGGGGGCGGCGGTGTCCGTCCCTCGTCCGCGGCCCGGTCAGAGCCGCAGCTCGCGCCCCGGCCAGCGGGAACGCAGCCAGCGGTCGTGGCTGGCGACCACGATCGCGCCGGGCCCGGTGCCCAACGCCTCCTCCAGCTCGTCCGCGAGCCGCGGCGACAGGTGGTTGGTCGGCTCGTCCAGCAGCAGCAGCTCCGGCGGGTCCGCGACCAGCAGCGCCAGGGCGAGCCGGCGCCGCTGCCCGACCGACAGCTCACCCACCGGCCGGGCCAGGTCCCGCGGGGCGATCAGGCCGAGTGACCGCAGCGGCACCGCCTCGGCGCGGTCCGGGCCGAGCGCCAGCTCATACGTCGCGGCCACGGTGCGGTCCGGGTGGTCGAAGACGGTGTCCTGGGCCAGGAGGCCGACCGTCAGGCCGCGCCGCCGCTGGACGGTGCCGTCGGCGGCGAGCCGCCCGGCGAGGACGGCCAGGAGCGTCGACTTGCCCGCGCCGTTGCCGCCCGTGACGAGCAGCCGGTCGGACGCGGCGACGTCCAGGCGGTCGAGCGTCAACCGGCCCGGCACCGCCACGTCGTGCAGCGTCACCAGCAGCCCGTCCGCCGACGCCGCGGCCAGCGCGGGGACGCCGAGGCGCAGCGGCGCCGGCGGTTTGCGGACCTGGGTGCGGGTGAGGTCGTCGAGCCGGCGGCCGGCGTTGCGGACCCGGCGGGAGATCTGCTGCTGGACCCGGCCGGCGGTGTGGCCGTAGCCCATCTTCTCGCTGTCGCGGCGCTCCCGGCCGGGCGCTACCTGGTGCGCGGTCACCGAGACGGCGTGCCGCAGCTGCTGCAGCTCGTCCTGCTCCTCCTCGAACCGGCGCTGCCAGCGTTCCCGCTCGGCGCGTTTCGCGTCCTGGTAGTCGGTGTAGTTGCCGCCGTACCGGGTGGGGCCGTCGACGGCGGGGTCCAGGTCGATCAGGTCGGTGCAGACCGCGTCGAGGAAGGCGCGGTCGTGGCTGGCGAGCACGACGGCGCCGGGCAGCTCGCGCAGCTGCGCCTCCAGAAACGCCGCGGCGTCGTCGTCGAGGTGGTTGGTCGGCTCGTCCAGCAGCAGCGCGGTCGGGCGGCGGATGAGCAGCGCGGCCAGGGCGAGCCGGCCGCGCTGCCCGCCGGAGAGCGTGCCGAGCGTGCGGCCGTGCTCCAGCGCGCCGAGGCCGAGCCCGGCCAGGACGAGCCCGGCGCGCCGGTCGGCGTCCCACGCGTCGTGCGCCTGGGCCCGTTCCAGGCGCTCACCATATTCCTCGAGCGTCAGCGCATCGGGGGACTCCAGCGCGGCGAGGTCCTCGCGGGCCTCGCGCAGCGCGTCGTCGAGGACGTCGGCGATCGTCGCGCCCGCGTCGAACGGCATCTCCTGGTGCAGGTAGCCGAGGTCGGACGGGCGCACGACGGTGCCGGTCTCGGGCTCGTCGGCGCCGGCGAGCAGCCGCAGCAGGGTGGACTTGCCGGCGCCGTTCTCGCCGATCAGGCCGATACGGTGGCCGGGCGAGGCGGTGAGGGACACGCCGTCGAGCACGCGGCGGGCGCCGAACGTGCGGACGAGGTCATGCGCGAGCAGGGTGAATGAAGACATGCTGACACCACCGGCAAAGAACGTCGGAAACCCGCCGGGCATTGGCCTCGGGCGCGGGTCGGGGAGGTGTCAGCGGCTCACATCCCCTTCAACATAGCGCGACCGGCCGGATCAGGCCAGCATGGCGTCGGCCACAGCCCGCCGGGCGGTGTTGTTGTTCCCCCAGGTGGCGTCGGGGTGGACGCGGTTGGTGAGCAGGACGAGGACGATGCGGCGGCGCGGGTCGCAGACCATCGACGTGCCGGTGAAACCGGTGTGGCCGAAGGCGCCGTGCCCGGCCAGCTTCCCCATGTACCAGGCCTGGTCGACGTCGACGCCGAGCCCGTGCGCGGCGGCCGGCCCGAACCGCGCGTTGGCGTCCGTCCGCATGAGCTCCACAGTGGACGGCCGCAGCAGCGGCCCGCCGCCGGCCAGCAGGGCGCCGCCGAGCAGCGCGACGTCGGCGGCGGTGGCGAAAAGCCCGGCGTGGCCGGACACGCCACCGAACGCGGCCGCGGACGGGTCGTGGACGGTGCCGTGGATCCCGCCCTCGGTCGCCGCGGTCGGCAGCGACGCCGGCGGCCGGAAGCCGGTGCGGGCCATGCCGAGCGGCCCGGCGATCTGCTGCCGGACCAGCAGGTCGAGGGGTTTGCCGGCCAGGCGGGTGACGATCTCGCCGAGGGCGATGAAGTTCTGGTCCGCGTACAGGAAACCGCTGCCGGCCGGCGCGACCGGCGGCTCCCGCAGCACGTGCTCGACGCGTTCGGCTTCGGACGAGCCGACCAGCGGCACGTCCTTGGACAGGCCCGACGTGTGCGTCAGCAGCATCCGCACGGTGATCGCCGGCTTGTCCACAAAGGACGGAAGGTAGGTGGCCGCCGGCGCGTCCAACGCCAGCAGGCCCTGCTCGACGAGGCGCAGCGCCAGCACGGCGGTGAACGTCTTCGTCAGGGAGGCAAGGTCGTAGAGGGTGTCGACGGTCGCCGGGATCCGTGCACCCGCCGGGAGTTCGGCCTTCGCGGCGTCGTACCGCACCGCGTCGCCGAACGCGAAATGCGCGACGACCGCGCCGTCGACGGCGGCGAACAGCACACCACCGGGGAACAGCGGGTGCGTGGGGCTGGGCGCGAGGAAACGGGTCACCACGTCGCGCAGCCTCCCCGCCCGGGACGCACCGGCCCGCCACGGCGCCGGGGTGGCGACCGGCAGCGTCCACGGCGACACCGGCGACGGCGTGACCGACGGCGCGGGCGCGGGCGTGGTGTGGCGCGCCGACGAGCAACCGGCGAGGAGACCGGCGAGCCCGGCGACGAACAGCCGCCGGTTCACTGCAATGGCGACCGCACGGCCTCATACAGGGCGGCCATGTCGTCCTCGGCGAACCCGCGCGCGGCGGCCGTGGCCAGCAGCGCCGCGGCCGCGTCCACGACGGACCGGTCCACGCCGACGGACGCGGCGAGGTCACCGACCAGCGCGGCGTCCTTGGCCGCGCCGCTCACCGGGAACGCGACCGGATACGTGCGGTCCATCATGGACGGTGCCTTCGCATGCAGGTACGGCATGTCCAGCGCACCACCGGCGACCAGCGACAGGAACAGCTTCGGGTCGAGGCCGAGCCCGTCGGCGAGCGCGACGCTCTGCGCCAGCCCCGCGACGGCGGTCAGCACCCAGCTGTTGACGACGAGCTTGATGCGGCTGCCGGCGCCGGCCTCGCCGAGCCACGTCACCTTCGCCGCGATCGGCGCGCACAGCGCCTCGACGCGCTCGCGGACGTCGGCGGGGCCGGACGCGAGGACGTTGAGCTTGCCCTGCTCGGCGGGCTGCCGGGTGCCGAGGACCGGTGCGTCGACGTAGACCAGGCCGAGCTTCGCCGCGAGAGCCGCGAGGTCGTCGGCGCCGGGCACGCCGACGGTGCTCAGCTGCAGCCACAGCGTGCCGGCCTCGGGTGCCGCCGCGGTGACGACCGTCTCGACGGACGCGGCGTCGAACAGGACCGTCACGACGGCGTCGGCGCCCTCGACACAGGAGGCGGGCGAGTCGCAGACGACCGCCCCGTCGGGCGCGAGCGCCTCGGCGGCCTCGGCCGTGCGGTTCCACACCCGCACCGTCTCGCCGGCGCGCAGCCAGTTGCGCGCCACCGCCGCACCCATGATCCCGGTCCCCAGCACCGCCACCGTCATCCCGCCGCCCCCTTCACGAGCTCGCCCCCGATCGTCGCACCACGGCGGCGCCGGTGCCCACCTGGGGCCCTCGTGCCGAAGCTGGACAGCGCCGCCTCCAGCAGCGGCAGCGCGTGCAGGACCTGACCGGAGCGGATCAGCACGTCCCAGACCCGTTCGAACTTCTTCCACCCGCCCGCGTACGCCAGGTGCCGCACCCGGTCACCGGGCCGCTCCTTGCTGGCCGCGCCCCGCCACAGGTTGCCCCAGCGGTAGAAGTCCCTGTACGCGCGCCAGTAGCCGTCCTCCAGCTGCTGGGCCGTCATCCCGCGCGGCTCATAGACGACGTGCCGGGTGTCGTACAACTCCCAATTGCGGTGCACGATGCGGTCCTCCGCCTCGATCCGGCGGAACAGACCGGTGCCGGGATAGGGGGTCATGATGTGGAACGTGGCGGTCTCGATCCCCTGCCGCACCGCCCACTCCACGGTGCGGTCGAACACGTCCGGCCCGTCGGAGTCCATGCCGAACACGAAGCTCGCGTTGACCATCACCCCCGCCTCGCGCAGGCGGCGTACGACCTGCCCGTAGTCGCGCCCGACGTTCTGCCGTTTGCGCTGCTCGGCGAGGTTGTCGGCGTTGATGGTCTCGAACCCCACGAACAGGCTGCGCAGCCCCGCGGCCACGGCCCGTTCCAGCAGCTCCGGTTGCAGGACCGAGTCGACGGTGCCGGCCGCCTGCCACACCCGGCCCATGCCGCGCATCCCGGCGAACAGCTCGGTGGCGAAACGTTTGTTGCCGAACAGGTGGTCGTCGAGGAAGTACAGGTGCCGCCCCGGCAGCCGGTCGATCTCGGCGAGCGCGTCGTCGACCGCCTGGGTGTAGAACGACTTGCCGCCTTCGAAGAACGCGTCCTTGTAGCAGAAGTCGCAGTGGTGCGGGCAGCCCCGCGACACGACGATGGAGTTCGGCACCAGGTAGCGGTGGCGTTGGATCAGGTCCCGGCGGATCGGCGGAAGGCCGACGAGGGTGCGCTGTGTCGAGGTGTACCGGGGCAGCGTCGCCTTGTTGCGCAGGTCGGTGAGGAAGACCGGCCAGGTGTCCTCACCCGGCCCGCAGAACACGCTGTCGGCGTGCTGGGCAGCCTCGTCGGGCAGCGACGTGACGTGCAGCCCGCCGAGCGCGACGAAGACGCCGCGGGCCCGGTACCAGTCGGCGAGCTCGTAGGAGCGGCGCGCCGAGGTGATGTACGCCTGGATGACCACCAGGTCGGGCAGGTCAGTGGCGGCCGGGTCGAACCGTTCGACGTGCTCGTCGACGATGCGCACGTCGTCGTCCTCGGGCAGGTAGCCCGCGAGGGTGGCCAGGCCGAGCGGTGGGAAGAGGCTGTACTTGATCGGCCGGAACAGAGGGCTGGTCGCCTCGGTCAGGGCCGGAAGGATCATCAGCACCCGCATGCCACCGACCGTAGGTGCGGGCCGGGGGCGAGCGGGTGTGCGAAGTGTGCAGATGTCGTGCGGAGACCGTCCCCGGCTACCGTTTTGGCTGCCGGGCCGGCTACTGGGCTGGCTACTGGGCGTTGAAGGGCGGCTGCGGCTGCGGCGGGAACTGCTGCGGCGGCTGCTGTGGGAACTGCTGCTGCGGGAACGGCGGCGGCTGCTGCGGGAACGGCGCCTGCTGGTACGGCGCCGGCCGCGGGTCGGCCCGCTTCCTGAGTGCGGCCGCGGCGAGTGCCCCGACCAGCAGTGCCACGCCGATGGTGATGACGATCGGGTCGGCGACGGTGTAGGCGTTGTTCACCGTGGTGTACTCGTCGGGGTCGAAGTCCCCGTTCGCCATCGAGGTCAGCTGCAGCACCCAGGCGACGTTGACGACCTGGTCGGCGGCGACGAACAGGCCGCCGAGCGCACCGAGGATCCCCGCGAGCGCGCCGAGCCGCCGGATGAGCACGAGCGCCAGCACCACACCCGCCAGGGCGAAGAGGATGACGGGCACCCGCAGACCGATCTGGATACCGTTGGAGAACGGTTCGACCGTCTCGCTCACCCGCCACCTCGCACATTTCGATCTGGGACGATGCGCCGCAGATCGTACCCCGGGCGACTCGCCGCCGCCGTCGCCGTCGAGGGCCGTTTGCCGTCGTAGGCTGGCCGGGTGAAGACCTTCCCGCTCGGCGATCGCACTGTCCACCGGATCGGCTTCGGGGCGATGCAGCTGCCCGGCCGGGGTGCCTTCGGGCCACCCCGGGACCGTGCCGAGGCCCTCGCGGTCGTCCGGCGCGCGGTCGAGCTCGGCGTCGACCACATCGACACCGCGCAGTACTACGGCCCCGACGTGGCCAACGAGCTGCTGCGCACGGCCCTGCACCCGTACGACTCCCGGCTCGTGCTGGTCAGCAAGGTCGGCGCGGAACGCGATGCCAAGGGCGGCTGGCTGCCGGCGCAGCAGCCCGAGCAGCTGCGCGCGGGGGTGCTGGACAACCTGCGGTCGCTGGACGTGGAGCGACTCGAGGTGGTGAACCTGCGGGTGACCAGCGGCGTGGCGGACTTCGACGCCCAGCTGGACGCGATGACCGCGCTGCGCGACGAGGGCCTGATCGGCGCGGTCGGGCTGAGCAACGTCACCCTCGACCAGCTCGAGCACGCCCTGACCCGCACCCCGATCGCGTGCGTGCAGAACCCGTACAACCTGGTCGACCGCGGCGGCGAGGACGTCCTGCGGGCCTGCACCGACCGTGGGATCGCGTTCGTGCCGTTCTTCCCCCTCGGCGCGGCGTTCGGACGCGAACGGGTCCTCGGCCACCCGGCGGTGAAGGCGACGGCGCTGCGCCTCGACGTCACCCCGGCGCAGGTCGCCCTCGCGTGGATCCTCGCGGTGGCGCCGAACACGCTGCTGATCCCGGGCACCGCGTCGCTGGAGCACCTGGAGGAGAACGTCGCCGCCGGGCGGGTGACGCTCGACGACGAGGCGATGACGGCGCTCGCCACGCCATGACGAAACGCAAGGTCGCCAACCTGCTCGGGCTCGCGGTGCTGGCGTATCTCAGCCGGGCGCCGATGCACCCGTACGAGGTGTCCAAGACGCTGCGCGCGCACGGCGACGATCGCAGCATCAAGTTCACCCACGGCTCGGTCTACATGGTGATCGAGCAGCTGGAGAAGGCCGGATTGATCGCGGCGCAGGAGACGACCCGCAACGGGCAACGCCCCGAACGCACCGTCTACGGCATCACCCCCGACGGCCGCGCCGAGCTGGAAGACTGGCTGCGGGACCTGGTCGGGGTGCCTCGGCACGAGTTCCCGGCGTTCGGCTCGGCGCTGTCGCTCATCGGCGCCCTGCACCCCGACGTCGTCGTCGACCTGCTGCGGCAGCGACTGGTCCTGTTGGAGGAGCAGCGCTCGGCCGCGGCCGCCCTCGCCGACGGTGCTGCACCGCACCCGTTGTTCCTGGTCGAGGAGGCGTACCGGCAGGGCCTCCTCGAAGCGGAGATCGCGTTCGTGCACCGGTTCATCGAGCAGATCACCGACCCTGTCTCCGGCTGGGGACCGATGTGGGCGGCGTACCACCAAACTCAATAGTTGACTCTAACTAGTCGACGGCGGATAGTTGGTATCAACCAATCGTCTTGCCGGGGGTAGTCATGGGAACAGTCACGTCCGCGATCGTCATCGGCGGCGGGATCGCCGGTCCGGTCGCCGCGCTCGCCCTGCAGAAGGCCGGCATCGCCGCCGCCGTCTATGAGGGCCACGACGGGTTCGCCGACGGCGTCGGCGGCGCGCTGAGCATCGCGCCCAACGGCCGCACCGCGCTCGCGGCCGTCGACGCCGACCACGTCGTGGAGCGGGTCGGCACGCCGATGTCGGGCATGGTCATGCAGAGCGGCACCGGCAAGCGCCTCGCCGAGTTCGGCACCTTCGACGACCTGCCGCCGATGCAACTCGTGTGGCGCCACGAGCTCTACCGCGCCCTCTACGACGAGGCCGTCTCCCGCGGCATCCGCATCACCCACGGCAAGCGCCTCGTCTCGCTCACCGGCGGCGTCGCGGGCTTCGCCGACGGCACCACCGCCGAGGCGGATGTCGTCATCGGCGCCGACGGGATCCGCTCCACGGTGCGCCGTCTCATCGACCCGGGCGCGCCGTCCCCGCGGTACGTGGGCCTGCTCGGCTTCGGCGCCCGCTGCCCAGGCGCCGGCGTCGCCCCCACCGGCGACAAGATGCACCTGGTCTTCGGCCGCCGCGCCTTCTTCGGCTACCAGGTGACCGACGGCGGCGACGGAGGCTGGTTCGTCAACCTGCCCTCGAAGGATCCGTCGTACGGCGCCGCCTTCACCCCCTCCGAGTGGCTGCCGATCCTCGCGGACGCGTTCACCGCCGACCGGATCCCCGCCGTCGAGCTCATCCGCCGCACCGACCCCGCCGACCTCGTCGTCACCGGCGGCCTCGAGGACATCCCGTCGGTGCCCGTCTGGCACCGCGACCGCGCCGTCCTCATCGGCGACGCCGCCCACCCCACCTCACCCAGCTCCGGGCAGGGCGCCTCCCTCGCCGCCGAAAGCGCCGTGCAGCTCGCCCGCTGCCTGCGCGACCTGCCCGTGCCGCAGGCGTTCACGGCGTACGAGTCGCTGCGCCGCGCCCGGGTCGAACGCGTCATCGCCGCCGCCGCGCGAACCAACAGCGACAAGGCCGCGGGCCCGGTCGCCCGGGTCCTGCGCGACGCGCTGATGCCGGTCGCGATGCGCCTGCTGGCCAACCCGGAGAAGTGGCGCTGGCAGTTCGACCACCCGATCGACTGGTCCGGCACCGTCACCACTGGCACCCCCGCCCGCGTCTGACCACCCGCGCGGGTGGGGGTGTCGTCCGGGTCGGGTCAGAAGCAGGAGTTGAGGTCGCGGAGGAGCTCCGACGCGGCCGCCGGGTCCAGGGTCGAGAACGGCACAGTGTGCTCGCGGGACCACTGATCGCCGCCGCCGGGGCAGATCCAGATGTCGTCGAGGGACTGTTGCGGGTGCTCCGTCGGGACGCCCATCGCGATGCCCGGATCGAGGTCGACGATCAGGGTCGCTCCGCCGGGCAGGTCCCGCTCGACCCGCCCCTGGTGGCCGCCGTCCTGACCGGACCTTCGCCAGCCGCGCCGCTCCAGCGCGAGGACCTTGACCGTCAACGCCTTCCGCCCGTCGAACCGCTCCAGCCGCGTCGTGGTGAGCTCCTGCGGCGTCAGCGCGTGGACGTCACGGCTCAGCTGCCGGAACGGTTGCAGGATCTCGTAGTCGGCGAGGACCTCTGACCACACCCGCACATCGAGGTGTACCGGATGCGCCACCGACACGACAGCATCATCAGCGAGCGCGACGGCCGTGTCATCGACCCCGGCGAGCGTGCGATCCTCGGCCAACCGGACCGGGATGCCGAAACCATCACCGCTGCCGCTGCCGCTGCCGCTGCCGCTGCCGTTGCCGGTGACGACGCCGCTGACATCGGCGTCGACTCCGTCGCCGTCGATGGCGCTGAGACCACCGACGCCGTCGTCCTCGGTGAAGTCGTCGCCGCCGTCGATGGCGCTGAGGCCGCCGACACCGCTGGTGATGCCGCCGCCCGCCGCAGTGCTCCCACCAGCGCTCCCGCCGCTGCCGGGGGTGGCAGGACCGCTGGTGGCGCTGTTGCCGGGAGTGGCGGGATCGCTGGTGGTGCCGCTGCCGGGAGCGGCGGAGGACGGGTCGTGGACGAGCCAGACCAGGCGGCGGGCGATCGGCCACAGCAGCGGGTGCTGCAGGAACGTCTGGCGGAACTCGGCGCCGGTCCAGGTGCGGCGCATGACCATGGCCCGCTCCAGGCGCTGGGTCTGCTCGGTGGCGACCTTGCGGACGGTCTTCTTGGCGTCGGTGAACCGTTGCTGCGCGGCCGGTGCGAGCCGCGGGTCGTCGCTCCCCGCGGGGGCCGGGAGGTCTTTGCGCCTGGTGCCGGACTCGTCGAGGACGTACGGCTTGAGCTGATCGTCGAAGCCGCCGACGAAGCGGCGTGGGCCGTAGTCGAGGGACAAGGTCGCGTCGGGGGTCAGGTCGAGGTGCGGGACGAGGCGGTCGGCGAGCTGGTCCGGGGTCAGCTCCAGGGTCTCGGCGACCTCGCGCAGCTTCAGCTCGGCGCGAGCCTTGACGGCCTTCGCCTTCATCTTCGTGGCGATGTCCTGCAGCTGGATGAGGGCCGCGTCGGTGCCGAGCTGGGCGAGCGTGTCGAGGCCCGCGGCGGCCCGCTTGTGGGCGCCCTGATACGGCCAGGCGCGGACGGTGGTGGCGAGCCGGGCCGCGGTCTCGTCGTCGCCGAGCGCGGCCTGCGCGTCGAGGGCCCAGCTGTCCGCGGGCGGCGCGTCGGCGGACTCCCACCGCTGCAGCAACGCCCAGGCGAACCGGGCCAGGTCGGAGGGGTTGCAGGCGTCGCGGACGACGGCGATCCCGGCGTACGGGTCGCCGAGCCTCGAGAGCATCAGCATCGTGATCAGGTGGCTGACCGCGCCGGCGGGCAGGACGTGGGAACCGCTGCGCAGCCGGATCGGTGGCAGGGTCGACGGCTCGGCCCACGACGGCAGCAACGGGATGCGCGTCGGGAGAACCTCGAGCGGGTCGGTGTCCAGCAGGTCGCGGATCGCGGCGGCCGCCTCGGGCCCGTAAGTGTCGGCGGCGGTGAGGATCGTGTCGCGGTGCCCGGAGGACGCCAGCGCGAGCAGCGCCTGCCCCGCGTGCCGGCGGCCCGCGCCGGGCTTGGCCAGCGCGGCGGGCACGAGCGTCCTCGCCGCCACCGCGGGGTGACGGCGCAGCCACTCGAGGGCCACCACCCGCGCCGCCTTCAGTCGTCCGTGCCAGTCGGCGGCGAGCAGCGCCACCTCCGGCGCGGCGAACGGCATCAGCGCCGGCCCGCCGTCGCCGGGGCTGCGGCGGGCGATCCGCAGCACCAGTGGCAGCGCCGCCACCCCGAACCGGGCGGCGATCCGCGGCAGCCAGTAGTGCACACCCCACAGGTGCCTCGGATTCCACACCGGCAGCAGCGGCCGGACGAGCTCCTCGGGACCGGCCTCGAACAGGTCGGCGGCGAGCCAGTCATCGAGCGACCCGGCCCGCAGCTGCGAGGCGAGCTGCTCGGGGTCTTCCCGGCGGACCAACGGTCTGAGCTTGGCGACGAGCCGCTCCCGCTCCCCGGGCGGCCAGATCGCGACCGGCTCGTCGTAGCAGTGGAGGTGCGCGAGCACGACCGGCTTCGCCGCCTTGCGCCGCACCGTCCACGGCGGCGTGACCAGCACCGCCGGCAGGACACCCACGGCCGCTCCGCCCGCCGCGACGAGCGGCATGCCGGTGACAACCTCCGGCGCCACGGGTGGCGAGCCGGCGGCAACGTCCGGGTCCGCGGGTGGGACGCCCGAGGCCACGGGTGGCAGGTTCGGGGCCACCGGTGGCAGACCGGCGGCAACGTCCAGCGCCACGGATGGCAGGCCGGTGGCAACGTCCAGCGCCACGGGTGGCAGGCCGGTGGCAAGGCCCGGCGTCGCGAACGGCAAGGCAGCGGTCGAGGCCGGGAGCGGTGCGACGGGTGCGAGTGCAGGATGCCGGACGATGTGCCGGCGCAGCAGCTCGGCGACCTTCGACGCAGAGGCAGAGGCAGAGGCGGAGGTGGAAGCGGCGGTGGAAGCGGCGGTGGAAGCGGTGGCGGCGGTGGTGGCGGTGGAAGCGCTGGCGGAGGTGGGAGCGGTGGCGGCGGCAGAGGCGGAGGCAGAGGCGGCGGTGGAAGCGGGGGCGGTAGCGGGGGTGGAGGTGGAAGCGGGGGCGGAGGCGGAGGTGGAAGCGGTGGCCGAGGTGGAAGCAGGGGCGGAGGTGGAGGCAGGGGCGGAGGTGAAGGCAGGGGCGGAGGTGAAGGCAGGGGCGGAGGTGGAGGCAGGGGCCGAGGTGGAGGCAGGGGCGGCTGCGGCTGAGAGCAGGCGCATTGCTCGGTCGGGGAACCGTTCGGCGGCCGCTTCGATGGCGGCCTGGGCGCCGCGCAGGTCGATGGCGTCCAGCAGGGCTTGGAACGCTCGGTCGGTCGGGATGGCGGCCAAGGTCGTCAGCAGTGCCCGGTGCTCGGCGGCGGCGCCCCAGTCCCAGCGTTGCCAGCCCTGGTAGACGTCGAGGACGCCGTCGCCGACGCCCTCGGCGATCGTGTGCATCATGGCCGTGCCGCGGAGCAGGCGCCAGCCGACGGAGTGGATCTGCGGGCGGATGAGCGTCACCTGCTCGGCGGTGTGGGCGGCGGCCATGAGCAGCGGTGCGTGCGGGTGGCGCCGGCCGTCGGTGGCGAGGTCGCGGGCGTCCGCGTCGACCCAGGCGGTCTGCTCCGGGGCCAGGAACGACGCGGCGATCCGCTGTGACAGGGTCCCTTCGCGCGGCTCGGCCAGGGCCGCGATCGCCGCCGTGTGCTGGTCGTCGGGCGCGGCGGCGAGCGCTGTCCGGATCTGGCCGAGGACCTTCTCGATGTCGCCGGTGCCGCCGTGGGCGTCGGCCTCGTCGCCGCGGCGGGTGACCGTCGTGTGCCCGCCGCGGCAGCCTGACTTGCTGCACCACGCGCGGCCCCGGCGGAGGCCGGCGAGCTCGGCACCCGCGACAGCGGCGAACGCCAGGCCCATGCCCGCGATCCAGCCGTCGGCGATCGCCCGCTGATCGAAGCGTGGCACCTGCGGGGTCCACAGCAGGATGCCGGCAATGGCCGCCGCCCCGAGCGGTGTCGCCGGCGCCGTGTCCGCCAGCGCGGCCAGGTCGGCGTCGGCGGAGAGCCGCAGCACGGCGCGGGTGTCCGCCCAGTCCGGCACCGCGTCGGTCACCGCGGTGTAAGCAACGCGGGCGCCACCTCGGCGCGGATAGATGCTGCGCCGCCACGAAGCCGGCACGGCCAACCGCGACGACCCCGGCACCGCCAACGACGACGATTCCGGCACGACCAACGACGACGGTGCCGGCACGGCCAGCGGGGACGAGACCGGCACGGCCGATGACGTCGCCGCCACGCCCGGCGCACCAACCAAGGCCCCTGCCTCCGGAGCCGTCGCCGCTCCTGGAGCCGCTCCTGGAGCCGCCCCCGGATCCGTTCCCGACTCCGGAGACCCGTCCGGCGGCGTGAGTGGCAGGTCGGCGGTCGAGGCCGTCGGCGGCGGCGCGGGAGCGAGCGCGGGGTGCCGGACGATGTGCCGGCGCAGCAGCTCGGCGACCTTCGGACTCCCGGTGGCAGCGGCCGAGAGCAGGCGCATCGCCCGGTCGGGGAACCGCTCGGCGGCCGCCTCGATGGCGGCCTCGGCGCCCCGCACGTGGATGGTGTCCAGCAGTCCCTGGAACGCCCGGTCGGTCGGGATGACCGCGAGCGTCGTCAGCAGCGCCCGCCAGTCGTCAGCGCGGATCGTGTCGCGGAGCCACCAGTCGAAGTAGGCGTCCATGATGCCGTCGCCGATCCCCTCGGCGACGGTGTGCATCATGATGGGCTCGCGCAGCCGCCAGTACGCGTCGGCGTTGAGGGCGCGCTGGACGCGTGAGGCCTGCGCCGCGGTGTGGACCGCGGCCAGCAGCAGGGGCGCGTCGTCGTCGAACCGGCGCAGCCCGTCCAGCTCCTGGGCGTCGGCGTCGACCCATGCGGTCTGTGACGGGTCGAGGAATGAGGTCGCGATCCGCCGCCGCAGCGATCCGCCCCGATAGGGCAGCAGGGCCTCGATGACGGCCGCGTGGACGTCGTCGGTGGCGTCGGCGATCGCCGCGCGGATCGGGCCCAGGACGGTGTCCACGCGGGCCGCGAACCCGTGGTGCGGGTGTCCCTGCCGCACGATGGTCAGGTGCCGTGCGCAGGACCGGTTGCCGCACTCGCGGACCTCGGCCGGGACCTCCAGGAAATTCATGCTGCACTCGCGGACGAACGCGCGCAGCCCGATGTATTCCATGGCCGCGACGGCCGCGAACGGCAGGCCGAACCGGGTGACCCAGCTGTCGACGACGGCACGCGGATCGAGGTGGACCTCCGGGGCGCTGAACAGGACCGCACCGATGGCCGCGGCGCCGAACGGGGTCACGGCGCCGTCCAGCATGGCGAGGCCCGCCGCGGCGACGTCGGGGGTGGTGCCGGGATCCTTCAGCACGGCCCGCGTGCCGGACCATTCGGTCACCTGGCCGGTCACCGGGGCATAAGCCACCCGGACGCCGCCGCGGCGGGGGTGGATGCTGCGCCGCCACGACGCCGGCACGACCATCGGTGAAGCTGTCACGGCCGCCACACTAGCCAGACCCACCGACATTTTCCGCCGCACCGACGCTGGAACCGACGCTAGCGCTGTGACCGGAAACGTTGGCCGGGTCGGGTGCCACGATTCCGTCCGTGGCTCGCATCAGGCACGCGCCGATTTGAACAATCTGTTGAAAACAGATTGTTGAGATGGCATGCTCCGAAGGTATGACGGAGATGCTGACCTACCCCGATCCCGGGGCACGGCGCGCGGAGCGGGTATATGCCGCGCTGGCCCACCTCACCGAGCGCCACGCCGGGTCGCCCGAGCTGCGCTCGCGGCACACCCACGCGGACGTCGCCGCCCCGCACGAGGTGGTCCGCGTCGCCGCAGCGATGGCCGCCGGGTCGATCCCGCCGGCCCCAGGCGAGCCCCTGCTGGACAAGTCCGACCTGGTCGCGGCGCTGACCCTGCTACCCGAGGTGCGGGCGGAAGTGGACGCCACGGAGCTCTACCTGCTCAGAACCGCCCGCGCCCGCGCAATGACCTGGCAGGACATCGCGCTGAGCCTCGGCCTGGGCACCCCGCAGGCGGCCCGGCAGCGCTACGAGCGGCTGGAGGCCCGTAGCGACCCCGCGACATGATCGGGGATCTGCCCGAGCGGCGCGCCCGAACAGGATCCGCCATCCCGACAGCCGGCACCGGCACCGGCACCGGCACCGGCATCGACGCCGAAGGCGACATCGAGGTGGTACCGGTCCCCGGCGTACCTCGACTCGGTCAGCTCCAGCGGCACGTCGCGATCGTCGAGGATGAGCCGCCGCTCGACCAGCAGCGGCGCACCCGCCCGGACGTCAAGCAGCCGGGCGTCGGCACGGGTCGCGGCCGCCGCGGTCAGGGTTGCCGTCCCCCGCGTCGGGACGTGCCCGAGCGCGGTGACGGCGGCATGCAGGGAACCGGCGACCAGGTCGGCGGACAGCAGCGCGGCCAGCGCACCGGGGAACACGGCCCGTTCCACCGCGACCGGCGTACCGTCCGCGAGCCGGACCCGCTCGACCGCGACCACGTCCGCGCCCGTGGGCAGCACCAGCCGGGCGGTCTCCGCCGCGCTGGCCGCCCGCACCGCGGCGACCAGGACCCGCGACGACGGCGTCCGCCCCTGCCGCCGCATCTCGTCGCTGAACCGGACCAGGTTGTCGGCGCGCCGGGGCGCGGACGGCACGGCGACGAACGTGCCGCGGCCGGGGGAGCGGTACGCCAGCCCCGCCGCGACCAGATTCGTCACGGCGGCCCGGGCGGTCATGCGGCTGACCCCGTGCTCGCGGGCCAGCTCAGGCTCCGACGGCAGCGGGTCGTGCGGCGCGGACCGGGCGACCAGGGCCCGCAACTCCTGCTCGATGCGGTGGTAGTGGGGCGTGAAGTCGGCCACGACGTCGAGGGTACACAGGGAGCTGTATAGACAACTAGACTGGGCGCATGGAGAGCGTTGCGAAGATGATCGACCACTCGCTGCTGCGGCCGGAGCTGACCCTCGACGACGTGCGGGACGGCTGCGCACTCGCCGCGCGCTACGCGGTGGCGTCGGTGTGTGTCCGGCCGTGCGACGTGCCGGCGGCGGTGGCGCTGCTGCAGGGCACGGGCGTGCTGGTCGGCACCGTGGTGGGGTTCCCGCACGGCAGTTCGGCCACCGCGGTCAAGGTCGCCGAGACGGCCCTGGCCGTCGAGCAGGGTGCCGCCGAGATCGACATGGTGCTCAACATCGGCCGGCTGCGGTCCGGTGACACGGCAGCCGTCGAGGCCGACATCCGCGCGGTCGTCGAGGCGGCCGGCGGCGCGACGGTGAAGGTGATCCTGGAGAACGCGTATCTCACCGACGCGGAGAAGGTCGCGGGCTGCCAGGCGGCGGAGCGCGCCGGCGCGCACTACGTGAAGACGTCGACCGGGTTCGCCCCGGGCGGCGCGACCATGGAGGACCTGGCGCTCATGCGCGCGTCCGTCTCACCGCACGTCAGGATCAAGGCGGCCGGTGGGGTGCGGACCCTCGACATCCTCCTGGCCATGGCGGACATCGGCGTCACCAGGTTCGGCGCCACCGCCACCGCCACGATCCTGGACGACCTCGCGCAGCGCGCCGCGCGCGGCTAAGCGCCCGAAATTGCCGCGGCGGCCGACGCGCTGGGGACGACCGGCACGACCTCGAAGTCGACCAGGTCGGACCAGCGCGCGATCCAGGTCATCAGCAGCGTCAGGTCGTCGCATTCCATGAGCTGGAAGCAGCGCGCGAAGTTCGCCTCGACCCAGCTGTCGACATACCGCAGGCCGTCGGGCATCATCCGGCCATCGGCGGCGGCTCGCTCGTACACCGGGCGCGGCTGCCCGTCCTTGAAGCGTTCGACGACCATGAACAACACGACCGCCAACCTACAACGCGGGGAAGGTCGGTGGCTGACCGGTTGCCTCCAGGACCGACAGCCACAGGTCGCCGTCGGGGTCGACGAGGTTGCGGGAGCTGATGGCCAGGGCGATCGGCACGTGGACGAACCGGCCCCGCCACCGCCCGACCACCATCTCCGTGCGCCCGGCCATCGCGGCGTGCACGGCGGCGTGGGCAAGGCGGATGCAGTAGACGCTGTCGTAGGGGTTCGCGGGCACGCTGCGGATCGTGTAGCTCGGGTCGATGTACTTGAGGTTCGCCTCGATGCCCGCGGCGGCGAAGTCGTCGGCGATGCGATGCCGCAGGTAGCGGCCGAAGTCCTGCAGCCGCACGTTGCCGGACGCGTCCAGCGACGAGGCCGAGTC
The DNA here is from genome assembly GCF_040676755.1 of Dactylosporangium sp. NPDC049525. Classification (NCBI taxonomy): domain Bacteria; kingdom Bacillati; phylum Actinomycetota; class Actinomycetes; order Micromonosporales; family Micromonosporaceae; genus Dactylosporangium; species Dactylosporangium sp. NPDC049525. The sequence goes on from NZ_JBFAPO010000030.1 coordinate 93,951, forward strand.
GAGCAGGAACTCCTGCCCGGCGCCCTCCGCGACGACGATCATCGCGTGGCCGCGGTCGACGACGCGGTCGCGCAGGTGCGCCAGGAAGCCGCCGGGGCCGTCGAGGGCGAAGGGCACCTCCGGGATGAGCACGTAGTCGGCGTCGTTGTTGGCCAGCGCCGCGTAGCACGCGATGAACCCGGAGTGCCGGCCCATCAGCTGCACCAGGCCGATGCCGTTGGGGAACGCGGTCGCCTCCACGTGCGCGGCGCGGATCGCCTCGGTCGCCTTGGCGAAGGCCGTCTGGAAGCCGAAGGAGCGCTCGATGTACGGGATGTCGTTGTCAATCGTTTTGGGCACGCCGACGACCGCGATGCGCCGCCCGCGCTCGGCGACCACCTCGGCGATCTTCAACGCGCCGCGCATGGAGCCGTCGCCGCCGATGACGAACAGGACGTTGACGGACAGCTGCTCGAGGCAGTCGACGATCTCGTTCGGGTCCTGGTTGCCGCGGGAGGTGCCGAGGATCGTGCCGCCGTACTCGTTGATGCCGGCGACCGTCTCGGCGTCCAGGTCGAGCACGGAACGGCCGTAGCGGGCGGTCATGCCCTGGTACCCGTTGCGGAAGCCGAAGATGCGCCGCACGCCGTAGTGGTTGGTGAGCTCCAGGACCAGCGCGCGGATGACGTCGTTGAGGCCGGGGCACAACCCGCCGCAGGTGACGATCCCGACGCGGGTCTTGGACGGGTCGAAGAAGATCTTCCGCCGGGGGCCGCCGGGCTCGAAGCCGGGCAACTCGTCGACGGGCACGCCGCGGGCCGCGACCAGCGAGATCGTGTCGTCGAGCAGGACCCGGTCGGACTCGTCGACGTAATGCTGGGTGGTGCTCCCGGTGCGCAGCAGCGCCGCGAGCGGTGAGTCGATGCGGCTCTCGCCGAGCGCCTTGACCTCGAGCTGGGCCCGTTCGTCCACCATGCTCCCCATGCTCGTCGACCCTCGTTTCGTACCGGTGAAATCGGTTGAGCGAGCAGGCACCGCGGTGGATGGTGGAGCGATGCGAGTCACCTTCTACCGGTTGCCCGATCATCAATGGGCCGACGTGCTGATCCAGCGCGACGACGGCGTGGTCTACCGGATGCATGCCGGGCCGGTGACCGCGCACGCCCCGCACGACCTCGTCCACTTCACCGTCGAGGACGCCCTCGGCATGCCCGACGGCATCTGGGGCTCGATCGCCGGCGGTGTCGTGTTCCGCAGCATGACGCACGTGTCGGGGCGCCGGCCGCCGCACGCCGCGGAGCGTTCCGCGGAGCTGATTCGCGCCAACCGCGACCGGTTGCAGCGCGCCGAGCTCATCGGCGGTTTCGTGGAGCGGGCCGCGGCCCTGCCGGACGGTGACCTGGACCGGCTTGCGGCGCAGCAGGGCGCCGACCCGCTCGGCGAGCTCGACAAGGCTGCGGTCCGGCGGGCGGCCGCGGCGCTGCGGGCGGCGCAGGAGACCTGGGCGCGGCTCGAGGTCGGCGCCGAGCTGACGCTGACCTGGCCCCGGCACCGCCGCCTGGTCCCGTTGGAGCGCAAGGTGAAGCGCCGCCAGGCCATGTTGCGGCGGGCTTCTTAGGTGTAGGTGCCGGTGTAGCCGAATCCGTGGCACAGCCACAGGAGGATGAGGGCGAGCAGGAACGAGATCGCCAGGGTCCACGCCGCCCGCCGGGCGACGCGGGTCTGCAGGTCCTCGGTTCCGCCGGTCTTGACCGGCCGGTCGTCGGCGGCGGGGCGGCTGCCGTCCAGCGGGTCCACCCAGTGGGTCGCCTCGGCGGCGAAGGTGTCGCCGTAGGCAGCGTGGTCGGCGGGGATGCGCCCGGCGAGGCGGACCGGAAGGGCGTCGAAGTCGCCGCCGTCGCCGACCACGATCACCGACCCGGGGACCTGCCGGCGGTCCAGGGCCTCCAGGAAGAGGATCGTGTGCCCGGTCGCGTCGGCGTCGGTGCCGGTGACCACGACGACGGGCGCGCGGACGGCGGTGGCGAGGTCGGCGACGGTCCAGCCGGCGCCCTGCGGGGTGACCATCCAGGCGTCGACGAGCACCACGACCCGGTGGTGCTTGGCGCACAGGTCGGTGACGACCGCGGCGACGGCGTCCAGGCCGGTCCCGGCGGGCAGCTCCACGACCTCGGCGGCCTGCGCGCGCAGCACATCGGGGACCGCGCCGAACACGACGGCCGCCGTGGTGCCCTCGGTCGTCGCCGCGAGGGCGGCCGCCGCCACCATCCAGTCGACGGATGACGAGGTGGGAGTGACGACCCACGGGCCGCGGGTAGGCAGAGACATCGAAACCGATCCTAAGCCCGCGGCGGCGGGGACAACGCCCCTGGTGGCGCGGTGGACGACCGCACCACCAGGTGCGTGGCCAGCTCGACGTGCAGCGCGTCGAGCTGGTGCCGCTCAAGCAGCCGCACCAGCAGCGAGACCGCCATGCGGCCCATCTCCGGCAGCGGCTGGCGGACCGTGGTCAGGTTGGTGGCCTCGGCCAGGTCGATGTCGTCGAAGCCGGTGACCGACAGGTCGTGCGGCACCCGCAGCCCGCGCTCCGCGGCCGCCTGCATCGCGCCCACGGCGGCCTTGTCGTTGAACGCGACCAGCGCCGTCGGCGGCTGCGGCAGGTCGAGCAGCGCGCCGGCGGCGCGGCGGCCCTGCTCGGTGGTGGGCTCGATGGTCCGCAGCAGCTCGGCGGCCGGCAGCACGCCGACGTCGGCGAGCGCGGCGTTGTGCCCGGCCAGCCGGGCGTCGCTGGCCAGCCACTCCGTCGGCCCGCCGATGACGCCGATGCGCCGGTGGCCGAGGCCGACCAGGTGCGCGGTGACCTTCCGGGCGCCGGAGAAGTGCGCCGCCGACACCGACACGATGTCCGGCGGCAGGGTGGTGCGCGGGTCCACGACCACGAACGGGATCCGGCGCCGCTGCAGCTCGATGAGGTCGGCGCCCGGTTCTGGCGGCAGGATCACGATGATTCCGCCGATGCCGTCGTGGCGGTCCAGGTCCCGCAGCAGGGGAGTGCGCTGGGCGGCCTCACCGGCGGTGAGCACCAGCTGCCGGCCGTGCAGCTCGACGGTCTCCGCGATCGAGGACACGATCAGCCCGAAGTAGTCCGTGAGAACGTACGGGCAGCGCAGGTACACCCGGTCGCCGGCGGGGCGCGGGGCCCGGTCGGTGCGCTGCGAGCCGAGCCGCTCGGCGGTCTGGTGCACCAGGTCGCGGGTGTGCGGGGCGACCGTGTCGTGGTCGTTGAGCGCGCGGGAGACGGTGGCGATCGACATACCCGTCGCCGCCGCGATCTCCCGGACCGTGACCTTGCGCATCCGTTTCAGTCCCCGTTTCATAGGTCTTCATTAAGGACTCTTGACAGTTTGACGAGCCTCGCTGTTTCCTGATCCTGGCGATGTTACACGGTGTTTCATTTGTTACATCAGCCGAATGTAGGACGTCCGCCCCGTCCTAACCACGAGGAGACTTTATGTTCAGGCGTACCGCCGCGGCGATGCTCGCCACGGTCACCATCGGCTTCGTCGGCTGGGTCGCCGTCCCCGACGCCCTGGCCGCCGGCGAGACCGTCAACGTCTGGCTCACCACCACCAGCGACGCCGGTGGCCGCACCGTCACCCGCGGCCTTGCCCAGCAGGCCGCGGTCAGCTTCACCGCCGGCACCGGCGGCGGCGGGCAGAACATCACCGTCAACGACGCCACCCGCTACCAGACCTTCACCGGCGGCGGCGCCTCGTTCACCGACACCGCCGCCTGGCTGATGAACAGCTCCGGCGCCCTGTCGGCGAGCACCCGCGCCACCGTCATGCAGAAGCTGTTCGACCCGGTCAACGGCATCGGCGTCAGCTTCCTGCGCAACCCGATGGGCGCATCCGACCTTGCCCGGTACGGCTACACGTACGACGACCGCCCGGCCGGGCAGACCGACCCGAGCCTGGCGAACTTCACCATCTCCCACGACCTCGCCGACGTGCTGCCGCTGACGAAGCAGGCGCAGCAGCTCAACCCGCAGCTGACGACCATGGCCAGCCCGTGGACCGCGCCGGCGTGGATGAAGGACAACGGCAACCTCAACGGCGGCTGGCTGCAGGCGCAGTACTACGGCGCCTACGCGCAGTACTTCGTGAAGTACATCCAGGCGTACCAGGCGCAGGGCGTGAAGGTGAACTTCGTGTCCCCGCAGAACGAGCCCACCTGCTGCGCCGGCTACCCGTCGATGAGCTGGAACGGCTCCGGCCTGCAGTTCTTCACCGGCACCAACCTGCTGCCGGCGCTGCAGGGCGCGGGCCTGTCCACCAAGGTCCTCGTCAACGACTGGAACTGGGACACCTACGACGCCTACGCCGGCCCGTCGGTGAACGACGCCACGATCCGCAACCACCCGAACTTCGGCGGCATCGCCTGGCACGGCTACGTCGGCGACGTCGGCAAGCAGACCAGCGTGCACAACCAGTACCCCAATGTCGACGCCTACGACACCGAGCACTCCGGCGGCACCTGGATCGGCAACCAGCAGCAGGAGGACATGCTCAACCTGATCAACTACGGGCGCAACTGGGGCAAGAGCTTCGTCAAGTGGAGCCTCGCCGTCGACCAGAACATGGGCCCGCACTACGGCGGCTGCGGCACCTGCACCGGCCTGATCACCGTGCACAACGGCGACAGCCGCAGCGGGCAGGTCGACTACACCGTCGAGTACTACACGATGGGGCACCTGACGAAGTTCGTGAAGCCCGGCGCGTACCGGGTCGACTCCACCGCCAACGGGTCGGTGCCGAACATCGCCTACCTGAACCCGGACGGCACCCGCGCCCTCATCGCCTACAACAACACGTCCAGCTCGCAGCAGGTCACGGTGAACTGGAGCGGCCAGCGCTTCACGTACACCCTGCCGACGAAGACCTCGGCGACCTTCACGTGGAAAGCCGGCGCCAGCAACCCCAACCCCGGTCGCACGGGCGCGGTGACCGGCCTGGCCGGCAAGTGTGCCGACGTCGCCGGCTCCAGCACCGCCAACGGCACCGCCGTGCAGCTGTACACCTGCAACGGCAGCGCCGCGCAGCAGTGGACGGTCGGCACGGACGGCACCCTGCGGGCGCTGGGCAAGTGCCTGGACATCAGCGCCGCAAGCACCGCGGACGGCACGAAGATCCAACTCTGGGACTGCAACGGCAGCGCCGCGCAGACCTGGACCGCCGGCACCGACGGCACCCTGCGCGCGCTGGGCAAATGCCTGGACGTGACCGGCAACGTCTCCACCGACGGCACCCGGCTGCAGCTGTGGACGTGCTTCGCGGGCGCCAACCAGCGCTGGGTCCTGCCCAGCTGACACAGACCGGGTCCCGGACAGCGACGGTGGGGTGGCCGTCCGGGAACCGAACGGGTGGGACGGCCGGTCGGGGCCGGTCGTCCCACCCACAAACCTCTTAGCCGCAGACCTTCGACATCGCGTCGGTGGCGGTCGTCAGCGTGGCTTCGAGCTTGGCGGCGTCCGCGGTGCTCTTGAAGCCGGCCAGGTAATCGTCCTTGCCGAGCGTGGTGAGCGCGGTGATCAGCGTGCCGAGCGCGGCCTTCAGCGCCGGGTCGGCCGCCTCCTGCTGCATCACGCCGAGGTCCTTGGCCCACGAGTCGGTCTTGGCCCGGATGGCGGTCTTCGCCTTCGCCTCGGCGTCGGCGTTCTTCTGCTGGCGGGCCGCGATGATGAGACCGACCTGCCGGCCGACCTCCCGGACCTCGTCCTCCTTGATCAGTGCCTCGGACCTGGTGCAGATGTCCTTGGTGTTGGCCGCCACGTCGACCGACGGGGCCTTCGACGAGGCAGCGCTGGCCGTGCCTGCCGACGCGCCGGTCGACGCCGTGTCGTCGGTCGACGCGCAGGCGCCGCTGGTGCCGACGATCGCTACGAGGAGTGCCGCGGTCAGGAACCGTCGCATGGTGGAGGTGCTCCTAGGTGTGGGACGTTCACAGCGGCCGGGAGACCCCGGCCGCGGGGACGCCGGATGGTAGCCCGGCCCGGGCGACGCTGTCGATTCGAGCGGGACGGCCGGACGCAGGCAGGACACCCGATGGCGGTCGATGTGCCAGCGAGTCTGCATTGTGACAATGCACGACGCGTGCGATGTGTTCGTGACCTGAGTGCCGAAGGCTTGCGGTACCGTACGGAAGGTCATCCGCGTGTTGTCGTGATCACCACCGGTGAGGATGCGTTCATTGTCGCGCAGACCCGTGTCCGTGCCGCTCGCTGTCGCCGTGGCAGGGGTGTTCGGGGCCGTCGGCCTGGGCAGTTCGGGACTGCTCGGCCCATGGTGGTCGCTGTTCGTCGACGACCTCGCGCAGTTCGGCGCCGGTCTCGCGGCCACCCTCACCTGCTGGATCACCGCCCGCCGGCACACCGGCGCCCAGCGCCGCTGGCGGCTGTGGATGGGCACCGGCACCTGCGGCTGGATGATCGGCCAGTTCATCTGGTCCTGGTATCAGCTGTTCCGTGACGACGCGCTGCCCTCGCCGTCGCTCGCCGATGCCGGCTACCTGACCCTGCCGGTCTTCGCGCTGCCCGCCCTCATCGCGCTCGCCGGTGACCGGCCCTCCGAGGGCGGCCCCCGCCGCCTCGCCACGCAGCTCGTCATGGTCCTCGACGGGCTCATCGTCGTCGGCGCCCTGTTCGTGCTGACCTGGGCCACCTCGCTCGGCGCCGTCGTGCGGGCCGGCGCCGGCACCCCGTTCGCCTACACCGTGGCGATCGCCTACCCGGTCACCGACCTGCTGCTGACCGTCATCGTCATCCTGCTGCTGGCCAGGTCCGCGGCCGTCAACCGGCGGCAGCTGTCGATCCTCGGCATCGGGCTGTTCTGCCTGTCGTTCTCCGACAGCGTCTTCGCCTACCTCGTCGCCGCCGGCGCGGACAGCATGCCGCCGCTCGCCGACGCCGGGTTCATCGCCGGGCAGGCGTTCGTCGCCGTCGCCGCCGCGACCCCGACCCGCGACGCACCGCCGGAGTCCCCGCGCCCGCACCACCGATGGGGGCACCTGCTGCTGCCGTACGTGCCGGTCGCCGGCACCGGCGTCCTCTTCATGATCCAACTGGTGCAGGGCCGGCCGATGGACATGTTCGAGATCGCCGTGGAGACAGCGGTCATCTCGCTGCTCATCATCCGGCAGGCGGTCACCCTGGTCGAGAACGCGGTGCTGCTCGACCGCCTCTCCGACAGCCAGGCACGACTGAGTCACCAGGCATTCCACGACGGCCTCACCGGACTGTCCAACCGGGTGCTGTTCCAGGACCGGCTCGACCACGCGCTCGCCCTGCACCACCGCGACCAGCGCCCCCTCGCGGTGCTCTTCCTCGACCTCGACGACTTCAAGGCCGTCAACGACCGCTACGGCCACCACGCCGGCGACCGGCTGCTGCGCCTGGTCGCCGACCGGCTCCGCGGCGCCGTCCGCGAGGGCGACACCATCGCCCGCGTCGGCGGCGACGAGTTCGCGGTGCTCCTCGAAGGCGGCGGCGACCCCGGCGCCCCGGCCGAACGCATCATGGCCGCGCTGCGCGAACCCTTCGACCTCGACGGCGCCACGGTCACCGTCGCCGCCTCCGTCGGCCTCGTCGAGGCGGGCACGCACGGGCCGGTGCACACCGCCGACATGCTCCTGCGCCGCGCCGACGCCGCCATGTACGCGGGCAAACGCCAGGGCAAAGGCACCCTCGTGCGCTACCGGGTGGACCTCCCCGACGGCACCGGCAGCTCCGACCTCGCCGAGATGCTCGCCGACACGCTGCGTGACGGCCGCGGTCTCGACGTGCACTACCAGCCGATCGTGCGGCTCAACGACGGGACCGTCGTCGCGGTCGAGGCCCTCGCCCGCTGGACCCACCCGAGCCTCGGCCCCGTCTCCGCCGACATGTTCATCGCCACCGCCGAGGAGATCGGCCTGATCCGCCTCGTCGACGACTTCGTGCTCGACCGCGCCTGCCGCGACGCCGCCGCGTTCCGCGGCCCGTGGGCGAGCATCGCCGTGCACGTCAACACCTCCGCCGCCCGGCTCGGCCGGCCCGAGCACGAGGAGACCGTCCGCGCCGCCGTCCTGCGCCACGGCCTCGCCCCGCACCGGCTGCTGCTCGAACTCACCGAGACCGCCCCGCTGCCCGACCTGTCCGCCGCCGCGGGCGCGGTGCGCCGCCTCGGCCGCTTCGGCGTCCGCTTCGCCCTCGACGACTTCGGCACCGGCTACAACGCCCTCGCCCAGCTGCACGCGATCGCGGTCGACGAGGTGAAGCTCGACCGCAGCTTCACCCTCGCCGACGGCGGGCGCAGCGAGGCCATCTGCCGCTCCATCGTGTCGATCTGCGCCGGCATGGGCGTCACGGTCGTCGCCGAGGGCATCGAGACCGACCGCCAGGCCGCGACGATGGCCGCGCTGGGCTGCCGATACGGCCAAGGCCACCGCTACGGCCTCGCCGGCCCACTGCACGAGGTCGCACCCCCCGGAGCTCTGGACCCCGAAAACAGCCTCGTGTGACTTAGCCCCTGTTGGAAAGTGAGCCGGGCTGCGGCGGGCCCAGACGCCGCCTGGCCGCACGCCCAGCCGACGCCTGGACTCCGCCTCGCCTCGACCCCCTTTCCAACAGGGACTAAGGTCCACTACGTGCTTGGGCTGATCGTCGCCGCGCTGAGGGCCCGGCGCGCCGCGGCGGTCGTCATGCTGGTCCTCGCCGCCGTCACCATGGGCGCGGCCGTCGGCGCCGGCGCCGCGTCCGGCGTCCTGCAGAAGAACGCCGCCACCGCCAGGATCGACGCCGCCACCCCGGCCGAACGCACCCTGTCCGTCCGCTCCGCCGTCTCCCTCGGCAGCCAGCCCGACGACATCGTCAGCAAGTTCCAGGCGCTGATCACCGGCGTCCCCGCCGAACGCAGCGTGCTCGGCGTGCGGTACTCCGGCGTCCTGCGCGTGGACGACCTGCGCCTGCCGGCCGAGCTGCGCGCCGTCGACGGCTTCTGCGGCAACGCCACCATGCTGCAGGGCCGCTGCCCCGAACGCGACGGCGAGATCGTCCTGCCCCCCGACGTCGCCCGGCAGCTCGGCATCGCCGTCGGCGACCCGCTGCGCCAGGACGGCGGCTCTGGCACCGCCGTCGTCCCACTGCAGCTCGTCGGGCTGTTCGCACCCAGCGACCCGCTCGGCTGGTACTGGTCCGGGCTGGACGGCGTCGCCGCGTACACCACCCGCGGCACCGTCGCGAAACCCGGCGGCGCCGCCGTCGCCACCTACGACGCGCTGCTGCCCGCCACCGCCTTCGACCGCCCGGCCCAGATCTCCACCACCGTCAACCGGCTGCGCGCCGGCTCCCTCGAGGTCTCCTCGGCCGCCGCGACGCTCGCCACGACCGTCGCCGCCGACCGCCGCGGCGTGCGCCGCGGGCTGCTGCTCGTCCAGCTGCAGGTGCTGCTGTGCGGCGGCATCGCGATCGCCGTCGCCGCCGCCTACGCCGCACAGGAACGCCGCGCCGACGCCGCCCGCATGGCGATCCGGGGGCTGCCGCCGTGGCGGATCCTCGCCGGCACCGCCGGGCAGAGCCTCCTGCCACTGCTCATCGGTGCCGCCTGGGCCGTCGCGGTGCGCCCCGCCCTGTGGCAGGCCCTCGCGGTCGCGGTCCTCGTGGTCGTCGCCGCCGAGTGGCCGGCGACCCGGGCCAGCGTGCCGGCACTGCTGCGGGTCGTGCAGCCCCGCCGCCCACTGGTCGCGGCCACCCTCGAGGTGTGCGTGCTCGCCCTCGGCGCCGCCGCCGTGTTCCAGCTCGCCGCGGAGCCGCCCGCCGACGTGCGCCGCGACACCGGTCTCGGCCTCGGCCAGGCCGCAGCGCTGTTGATCGCACTGGCGGCGGGTGTACTGGCAACGCGCGCGCTCCTGTCAGCCGCCGGCTTCGCCGGCCGGACCGCCCTGGCCGGTGGGCGCGTCGGCGGCGCCCTCGCGGGCCTGACTCTGGGCCGCCGACGGACCGCGTACCGGATCGTGCCCGTCATCGCGGCCGCCACCTGCGTCCTGGCCGTCGCCGCGCAGGACTGGGCCGGGGCCGCGGGCGCCCGCGCCGACCGGGCCGCCGTCGAGGTCGGCGCCGACCGCGTGCTGCGGGTCGCGCCGATGGACCGGGAAGGACTCCTCGCCGCTGTCCGCGCCGCCGACCCCGGCGGCCGGGACGCGATGGCCGTCGCGATCGGCGCCGGCACCGGCACGCCGGTCATCGCCGTGGACGGCACCCGCCTGCGGGCCGTCACCGGCATCGCCCTGCCGTCGCTGCGCGCCGACGCACCGGCGCCGCTGACGTTCACCGCGACGACCCTGACGCTGCGCTCGGCGTCGGCCGGCTCGACGGTCACGCTCCAGCTGGCCGCCCCCGGCGAACGCGTCACCGCCGTCTTCCAGACCCCCGGCTTCCTCGCCGCACCCGGCACCGCGGCGACCGTCGAGTCCACTGTGGACGCCGCGGTGCCGCAGTGCGCGGCCGGTTGCCGGCTCGTCTCCGTCGAGACCAACCGCGGCCCCGTCGACCTGCTCGAACTGCGCGCCGGCGGCACCGTGGTCGTCGACGGCACCACGTTCGCCGACCCGGCCCGGTGGCGGACCACCCTCGCCAGAGCCGTCAGCACCGTGCAGGCCGGCCAGCGCGACGGCCACCTGCGCCTGCAGGACGTCGACCCGCCCAGCGAACGCCCCCGCGACAACCGCCTCTACGTCGTGGACACCCCGGTCCCACTGCCCGCCGTGATCGCCGGCGACCTCACGCTGACCGCCGACAACGACGTGCCCCGCGTGCGGGTCTTCGGCGCCGACGTACCGGTGGCGCCCCACGCCGTCACGTCCGTCCCGCGCGGCGGCGCCGAAGGAGTGCTCGTCGACCTCGAATACGCCGCCCACGTCGCCGGCCCGTCCGGCGGCGTCCCCACCACCGCCGCGGAACGCCTCGAGGTGTGGCTCGGCCCGTCCGCCCCCGCCGACCTGCCCGACCGGCTGCGCGCCGCCGGGCTCACCATCGCCGGCGGCGACAGCACCGCCGCGGCCACCGCCCGCGCCGCGCGCCTCGCCCCCGCGGTGACCCTGCTCGCCGGGCTCGCCGGCGGGCTGATCGCCCTGCTGCTCGCCGCGGTCACCGCCGCCGTCGTCGCGGCCGTCGACCGGCGGCAGCGCGGCGCCGAGCTCACCGCGCTGCGCCGCCAGGGCCTGCCGGCGCCGACCGCGCGCACCGTGGGCCGGTGGACGTCGGCCGCGCCGGTCCTCGTCGCCGTTCCCGTCGGCCTCGCCGCCGCGGTCCTGCTGCGGCTGCTCGCGCCGGCGCCGGTCCGCCCGTTCGCCGACCGCTGGCCGGTGCCGGTCGCACCCGTGCAATGGCTCGCGATCCTCGCCACGGCCGCCGTCGTGTTCGCGGTACTGCTACCGCCCGCACTGTGGTCCCGCTCCACCCGTGACGGCGCCGGGAGGTCCCGATGATCGGGCTGGTGTTCGCGATGCTGTGGTCGCGGCGCGGCCGGGCCGCCGCCGTCATGCTCCTGACCGCGCTCGCCACCGCCGGCGCGCTCGCCGCCCCCGTCTACCTCGCCCGCGCCGACGACCGGATCGTGCGCACCGAAACCGCGAGCGCCGCACCGTCGGAACGGACCGTCCTCATCACCGGCGAGGTCCAGTCCTCCGGCGGCGGCCGCATGGCCAACACGTTCCAGAGCCTCGCCGGCGGCTGGCTCGACACCCCCGGCTACGCCACCGTCTTCTCCGCGCAGTTCGCCGCCCAACCAGCGGAGATCCCCCGGGCCTCCGCCAGCCAGCTCAGCACCGTCCTGTTCCGCGAAGGCATCTGCGAGCACGTCCGCGTCGTGGCCGGCAGGTGCCTGATGGGCACCGGCGACACCGTGCTGACCGGGCGCACCGCCGACCGGCTCGGCATGCACCCCGGCGACGCCGTCGCGCTCAGCGGCTCCCGCTACGACACCGACCTCAAGCGGTACGTCGCGGCCGGACCGCCGACCGCCCTCACCGTCGTCGGCATCGTCGAGCCCCGCGACGCGACGGAACCCTACTGGGGCCGGGCCGGCGGCGCGCGCGACGCGTTCCACGTCGACCGGCGCACCCTGGACACGTTCGCCCGCCCGAGCGAGCTGCAGTCCTACGACGCGTACCCGCTGCCCGGCGCCATCACCGTCGAGACCCTTCCCGCGCTGCGCGAATGGGTCGTCGACGCGCAGCGCCGCAGCACCGACGAGGCGCGCCTCAACACCGACCTCGACGTGCTGCTGGACCGCATCGCCGAACGCCGCACCGAGGTCCGCGCCGCCGTGCCGTTCGCGGTCGCGCCCGTGCTGCTGCTCGCCTGGGCCGTCATCACCCTCGCCGTGTCCACCGTCATCCGGGTCCGCCGTTTCGAGCACGGCGTCATCGCGCTGCGCGGCGTCGCCCGTCCCGTCCGGTGGTGGCTGGCAACGGGGGAGACCCTGCTGTCCGTGCTCACCGGGGCGCTGCTCGGCTTCACCGCAGCCGGCGGCTGGCAGACCCGCGGCGCCTGGCCGTACGCTGCCGTCGCGGTCCTCGGCGCGCTCGCCGTCGCCGTCACCGTCGCGCTGCGCACCGTCTCCGCGCCCGTCTCCTCGCTGCTGCGGCAGGTCGACCGGCACACCGCCCGCTGGCGCGGCCTCGCCCTGGAAGGCGTCCTCGTCGTGGCCGCCGCCGTCGCCGTCGCGCAGGTCCGCGGCCGCCCCGGCGGCGTCGCCCTGCTCGCGCCGGCCCTCGTCATGCTCGCCGGCGCCGTCCTCGCCGGCCGGGCCGGGCCGATCCTCAGCGGCCTGTTCGCCGGCCGGGCGCTGCGCCGCCGCAGCGTCGGCCGGGTCCGGCTCGCCGCGGCGCTCGCCGGGTTCCGGTTGGCGCGGCGGCCCGTCGGCGCCCGCCTCCTGGCGCTGCTGACCCTCGCCGTCGGGTCGCTCGCCTTCGCCGCGGCCGCCACCTCCGCCGTCGACCAGCGCCAGCGCGACCAGGCCGACCTCGACACCGGCGCGCCGGTCGTGCTCACCGTCGACGCGACCAGCCGCACCCAGCTGCTGCGCGCGGTGCGGGCCGCCGACCCCGACGGCCGATCGGCGATGGCGGCCGTGCCGATCCGCCTGGCCGAGAACGGCGAACCGGGCGCCGTCGCCGTCGACGCGGCCCGGCTGCCCGCCGTCGCCCTCTGGCCCGCCGGCGCCGCCCCGGTCGTCGAGGTCGCGGCGCAACTGCACCCGCCACTGGCCGCGCCGCCGGTCATGCACACCGGCGCGACGCTCTCCCTCGACGTCACCGCCGCGACACTGGAGCGGACCGACATCGTCCTCGACGCCACCGTCGCCCCGCTCGACGGCCAGCCGACCGCCACCGTCGAACTGGGGACGCTCCTGCGGGGGCGCCAGTCGTACACCGCGGAAACCCCGATGTGCACGAGAGGATGCCGGCTGGTCCAGCTGACCGTCCGGCTGCCGCCATACGTCGGACCGACGATCGTGGTGACCCTGCACGCGCCGCCGGCGGCCCAGTGGCGCACCGCGCCGGGCGCGACCGCGACCACCGGCGCCGACGGCATCACGTTCACCCTGCCGATGACCTCGCAGCCCGCCGCCGGCGTCCTGCGCCCCGCGGGCGGCCCCGACCAGCTCCCGGTCCTGACCACGATGCCGCTGGACACGTTCAAGACGTTCGGCGGCAAGGAGGTGCCTGCGACCGTGTCCACCGCCACCCGGCTGCCGCGGGTCGGGACCACCGGCGCGCTCGTCGACCTCGAGTACGCCGATCTCTTCGCCGCCGACGACGGCCGCGCCGAGAACGCCGAGGTGTGGCTGTCGGCGACGGCCCCACCCACGATCGTCGACGCGCTGCGGGCACAGGGCCTCACCGTCACCGGCCGCCGCACCGTCGCCGAGACCCGCGCCGGCATCGCCGCCGGCGGCACCGCACTCGGCCTGCGCTTCTACCTCTTCGCCGGCCTGCTGTCGGTGGCGCTCGGCGCGGCAGGACTCGCCGTCGCCGCCATCGGCACCAGCAGTGCGGATCTGCGGGCGCTGCGGGTACAGGGCCTGCGCCGCTCGGCCGCCACACTGGTGGAGCCGCTCGTGGTCGTGGCGCTCGTCGCGGCCGCCGGGCTCGCGGGCGTCCTCTCGGCGGCGGTCGCCTGGGTCGCGGTCGGCGGCACCCTGCCCGGCCTGTCGGGGACGGGGCCGCCACCGCTCGCGACGCCCGCGGCGACCGTCGCGGGCGCGCTGCTGGTCCTCGCGGTCGCGGGCCTCGCCGCTCAGACCACCGCCGGCCGGCGCTGACCATGGGCCTGGTGATCCGCGCGGAGTCGCCGCTGCTCGTCATCGGCGGCGAAGGCTGCTATCCGCTCGCGGCTACGGTGGGGCAGCTGCTCGACGCGCCCGTCGTGCGACTCGCCGACTGCGGCGACGACGGCGATGACGTGCACAGCGTCGACCTGGATCAGCTGCAGCGTCTCGTGGACGCGGTCGACGGCGGCGAACTGGTCATCGTCGCCGGGGCAGTGGCGCTGGCGCTGCCACCGCTGCGCTGGGCGACCCGATGGCTGGTCGACGCCGCCGTCACCACCGACCCTGCCGCGGTCGCCGCCCTCACCCGCGGCGAGGCCACGCCGGACGCGTGAAGCGCACGGGGTTCCTGGGCTTCACGCCTCCACGCGGCCGTTGCGCCACTGGTCGGTGCCGCGGGCGCGGGCGATCGCCGCGTCCAGCTGCGCCGCGGTGATCTGCTCCTCGTGGGTGCCGGGGGCGCCGCACGCGAACGCGCCGGACACCGCACCCGCGAGCGCACACTCCTGCAGCGGGCGGCCGGCGAACCAGCGGCTCATGAACGCGGTGCTGAACGCGTCGCCGGCGCCGTTGCTGTCCACCACCGGCCGCTCCGGCGTGGCCACGGGGAACCGGACGATCCGCCGGTCGGCGCGGTCGAGGACACGGCAGCCGGCGGCGCCCTCCGTCGCCACCACCACCGAGGCCCGCCCCGCGTCGAGGATGGTGTGCATGAGGTCGTCGATCTTGTGCGGGGCCGCCTCGGCGCTGAGGAACACCAGGTCCGCCTCCCGCGCCAGCTCCATCGCCCACGGCGCCTCGCCGTCCCACGAGTGGATGTCGGTCGACGTGGTGATGCCCAGGCGTTGTGCGTCGGCGAACGCCTCCACCGCCCGGCCGGCGACGTGGACGTGCCGGGCCTGCTCCAGCGCCGGCAGGTACGCGTCCCGCGGCAGGCGCAGGCCGGCTGGGTGGCGCCCGTCGTAGAAGGAGAACCGGCGGCCGGCGGCGTCGACCAGGTTGACGCTGCGCGGGGTGCCGTTGGGTGCCGGTACGTGCTCGAAGTCCAGACCCACGGCCGCATAGCGGGCCAGGACCTGCGCGCCCTGCGCATCGTCGCCGAGGAAGTCGATGAACTTGGTCCGCAGCCCCAAGGCGTGGAACCCCAGCGCGACCCCGTTGCCCGAGTGCGCGACGTAGTCCCGGACGGGCTCGACGTGCAGCAGGTCGCCCGGCGGGATTTTCAGGTCCGGGACCCGGACGATGGTGTCGATCCCGACCCCGCAGAGCACCAGCACGTCCAGCGACATTGCGACAGCTTAGCCGGGGCAGACGGGTCCAGCTGTCATGGTCGTGCACCGCCACACCGTTGAAGGAGGCGTACCGCGCCGCCGCCGTGTCCACAGTGGACAACTGGGCGGTCAGCCCGGCCCTGGCGATGTGCGGGCGGCCGGATCCGGGCGACGGACCGGCCGACCGCTCCCCGGCCACGCCGCTGTGCCGTAGCCGGGGAGCGGGAAAGCGGCAGGCTACGGAGGGCAGCAGGCCGCGCCGTACACCTGGAACTCCCACAGCGAGTAGCCGTAGGCCGTCGCGCGCTGGGTGCCGTTGACCCGCACGTAGCGGCCGCTGCCCGTCACGTTCAGGGTCTGCACGCCGCCGGTGCCCGTCGTCGTGGAGTAGATCGTCGTCCAAGTGGTGCCGTCGGTGGACGTCTGCACCTGGAACGCCCTCGCGTACGCGGCCTCCCAGTTCAGCACCACCTTGTTGATCGACGTGAGCGTGCCGAGGTCGACGCGCAGCCACTGCGGGTCGCTGAACGCGCTCGACCAGCGGGTGCCGGTGCTGCCGTCGGTAGCGTTGGCCGCGGCGGTCCCGGCGTTCTCCGTGGAGGACGCCGTGGTCGGCTTGCCCTGCGAGACGAGCGTGCCGCCGGTGCTGCCGGTCGGCGTCCCGGCGACGGCCATCTCCCAGAGCGAGTAGCCGTAGGCGGTGCCGCGCTGGGTGCCGTACATCCGCACGTATCTGCCGTTGGCGTTGACGACATAGGTGTCTGTGCCGCCGTCACCGGTGGTGGTGGCGGCGATGTCGACCCAGGTGAGCTGGTCGTTCGAGACCTGGATCTTGTACGCCTTGCCGTACGCCGCCTCCCAGTTGAGGCTGACGTTCGTCAGGTGGTAGGACTGGCCCAGGTCCACCGCCAGCCACTGCGGGTCGCTGAACGCGCTGGACCAGCGGGTGGTGAGGTTGCCGTCGGTGGCGCACGCCGGGCAGTTGCCGGCGTTCTCCGTCGACGACGCGGTGGTCGGCTTGCCCTGCGCGACGTTGTTCGTCGGCGGAGGCGGCGGTGGCGGGGTGGTGGTGCCCGGGCCCTTGTTGTAGACGGCGACCCAGTCGATGTTCATCTGCCCGCCGGAGATCGTGGCGGCGTTGGGCCCGCCGCCGAACGCGTCGGGGAACCCGCCGCCGATCGCCAGGTCGTAAATGATGAAGAACGGGTGGTGCACCGCGTTGGCCCAGGTGGTGGCGTCGACGCGAGTGGCCGGCAACGTGAAGTACAGCGCGCCGTCCAGGTACCAGCGGATCTCCTCCGGCGACTTGGACCGGTCGATCTCCACCGCGTAGGTGTGGTAGCCGGTCTGGCAGCCGGGGCATGGCCGCTCGCCGCTGCCGAGCCCGGTCGACTCGTTGCACGGGCCGCCCGGGTTCGTGCCGCAGTGCAGCGTCCCGAACAACGAGCTGCGCCCGTTGATGTCCTCAAGGATGTCGACCTCGCCGCTCGTCGGCCACGGGGTGCCGGTGCGCAGGGTCGAGCCGAGCATCCAGAACGCCGGCCAGTACCCGGCGCCGTTGGCGGTCGTCACGTTCGGCTGCTGGATCGAGGACTCCATGCGGACCACGCCGCCGGCCTCGGCGCCGTACGTCGCGGCCTGGGTCTCGATCCGGCCCGACGTCCAGCCGGCCCGCGGGTCGGTCCCGCTGTGCAGGGCGCGCAGCACCAGGTGACCGTTGCCGTCGTGGAACACGTTGGCGGTGCTGTTCGTCATCGTCTCGATCTCGCCGGTGCCGAAGCTGCTGCCCGGCCCGGTGTCGTACTTCCAGTTGGCGGTGTTGATCCCGGTGCCGCCGGCGGCGTCGAAGTCGTCGCTCCAGGTCAGGTTGAACCCGGCCGGCGGGGCGGGCACCGCCGCGGCGGCGGCGAGCCGGGCGGTCTGCAGGCCGCTGTCGGATGCTTCGGTGCCGGCGTACGCGACGGCGGTGATCGCGGCCAGGGCGATCGTGGCGACGGCGGTGCCGGCGGCCGCCCAGCCACGGATGCGGCGCCGGCGGTGGGTTGGATCGTGCATGGGGGTCTCCTCGGGGCGGGACGCGCGGAGCGCGGCGGGGTCCACCCGGTGCGGACGCGCTGGCGGGCCGACGGCGGATCGGCGGGCCGGTGGGGGTCGTCCGGGCCAGGGGAAGTCCGACCACGGTGATCGGTCGTGGTCGATGCGGGTACGCGAGAGAGCGCTCTCTCGGCACGCTACCAGTGGACGTCGATTCGTCCAACCCCTGCCTTCGCCGGATGCGTACCGTCGACGGTGCTCGACGGGTCACCGGGCGGTGGAGGCACAATCGGTGGCGTGCGGGTCGGGGTGCTGGGGCCGCTCGAGGTGCGGGCCGCGTCCGGCACGCCCGTCGAGGTCGGTGGCGCGCGCCTGCGGGTCCTGGTCACGCTCCTCGCGCTGGACGCGGGGCGGACCGTCACCGCCGCCCGGCTCGTCGACGGCATCTGGGGCGACACCCCGCCGGGCGACGCCGGCAACGCGCTGCAGTCCCTGGTGTCGCGGCTGCGGCGGGTCCTGCCCGACGGGATGCTGGGGGCGCGGCAGGGTGGATACCTGCTGGACGTCGACCCCCTCGACGTCGACCACCTGCTGTTCGCCGACCTCGTCGACCGGGGGCGCGCCCTGCTCGCCGACGACCCGGCCGCGGGCGTGGCGGCGCTGCGGGAGGCGGAGGGGTTGTGGCGCGGGCCGGCCCTCGCCGACGCGGCGGACGCACCGTTCGCCGCCGGGTGGCGGGCCCGGCTGGACGAGCTGCGCCTGGCCGCCGCCGAGGACCGGATCGACGCGGAGCTCGGCCTCGGCGTCCGCACCGTGGCCGAGCTGGAGGCCATGGTCGCGGCGCACCCGTTGCGGGAGCGGCTGGTCGGGCTGCTCATGCGCGCGCTGTACGCCGACGGCCGCACCGCCGACGCGCTGCGCACCTTCGACCGTTGCCGCGCCCGCCTCGCCGACGAGCTGGGCGCAGACCCGTCACCGGCCCTCGCCGACGCACACTTGGCGATACTGCGAAGTAGGCCGATAAAAGCTGAAAAATCGGGTCCTGGTAGTGGGGGTGGCGCCGCGCTGGGTCGCGGCAATGGCGGGCCGGATGGTGGAGCCGGCGCGGCGACGGATGGCGGCGGCGGGCTGGCTGGTGGGGGCGGCGCGGCAACGGGTCGTGGCGGCGCCGCGGCAACGAATGGTGGCGACGGTGGGCCGGCTGGTGAGGGCGGCGCGGCAACGGATGGTGGCGTCGGTGGTCTGGCTGGCGAGGGCGGCGCGGCGGCGGGACGTGGCGGCGGCGGGCCAGCGCGGCGAGACGGCGCGGCGACGGATGGCGGCGGCGGTGGGCTGGCTGGTGGGGGCGGCGCGGCGACGGGTCGTGGCAACGGCGGGCCGGCGCGGCGGGGGAGCCTGCGGGTGCCGTTGACCAGCTTCGTCGGCCGGGACGAGGAGGTCCGCACCGTCCGGGACCTGGTCGCCCAGGCGCGTCTCGTCACGCTCGTCGGGCCCGGTGGCGCTGGCAAGACACGGCTGTCCACCGAGGTCGGGCGCGGACTGCGGGACGTGCCCGAAGACGGCGTGTGGCTGGTCGAGCTGGCCACCGTCACCGACCCCGACGACGTCGTGCAGGCCGTGTGGACCGCGCTCGGCATGCGCGACCCGTCCGCCGCGCCCGGTCCGGCCCGCCGCGTCCACGCAGGCGACGGATCGCTGGCGTTGGACCGGCTCGCCGAAGCACTGGCGTACCGGCGGATCCTGCTCATCCTCGACAACTGTGAGCACGTCGTCGGCGCCGCGGCCGCCCTCGCCGACAGCCTCCTCGGCGACTGCCCCTACCTGCGCATCCTCGCCACCAGCCGGGAGCCGCTCGGGATCACCGGGGAGGTCCTGCTGCTGGTCGGGCCGCTGCCGGGAGACGGGCTGGACTCGCCCGCGGCACGGCTCTTGTCCGATCGTGCGGCGGCGGTACGACCAGGCTTCCAGCTCGACGGATCCGCCCTTCGGATCTGTCGCGCGCTGGACGGCATGCCGCTGGCGATCGAGCTGGCGGCGGCCCGGTGCCGGTCGATGACCGCCGCGCAGGTCGCGGACCGGCTCGACGACAGGTTCCGGCTGCTGACCCGGGGGAGCCGCACGGCGCTGCCGCGGCACCAGACGCTGCGGGCGGTCGTCGACTGGAGCTGGGACCTGCTCACCGACGCCGAGCGGGTGATGCTGCGCCGGCTCGCCGTGTTCCCGGGCGGGGCGACCCTGGACGCTGCGGCCGCCGTCTGCGACCCCGGCGGGACGCTCGGCGACCCGGTGGAGCTGGTCGCGGCGCTGGTGGACAAGTCGCTGCTGGTCGAGGACGACGGCCGGTACCGGATGCTGGAGACCATCCGCGCATACGGGCTGGAGCGGCTCGAGGAGCACGGGGAGACGGCCGCGCTGCGGCGGCGGCACGCGACCTGGTTCCTGGCGCTCGCCGAGCGGCTCGAGCCGAGCCTGCGCACCTCCGAGCAGCTCAAGTCGCTCGCGGTGCTGTCTGCCGAGCACGACAACCTGCACGGTGCGCTCCGGCGGGCGATCACCGACGGCGACGCCGACCTGGCCGTGCAGTTCGTGCTGGTCCTCGGCTGGTACTGGTGGATGCGCGGGCATCGGGTCGAGGGTGCCGGCCTGGCCGTCGCCGCGCTCGGGCTGGACGGGCCGACCGACCCCGACGCGCGCGCGATGGCGTGCGGTGTCGCCGCGGTCAACGGCTTCGACGGGATCGGTGAGACCAGGCAGGTCGAGGCCTGGTTCCAGGAGGCGTTCACGTATCAGGGCGAGCATCCGATGTTCCGGCTGTTCCAGGCGGTCTCGCTGCTGTTCCGGGAAGGATCGACCGACGCCACGCTCGAGCACATCGGTGTGCTGGCCCGCGACCCCGACCCGTGGCTGGCGAGCCTCGGGGAGCTGCTGCTGTGCCACGCCGAGATGAACGTGGGCATCCCGTACGACGCCGCGGCCCGGCGGTTCGACAAGGCGCTCGCCGGGTTCCGCGAGATCGGCGAGCGGTGGGGGATGGCGGCCTCGCTGCAGTCGCTCGCCGAGGTTCTCGCCCGCCGCGGCGAGTACGCGGCCGCCGTCGATCACCTGGAGGAGAGCCTGCGGCTGTTCGCCGAGCTCGGCACGACCGAGGACCGCTCGGCCGCCGAGGTCCGGCTCGCCCAGCTGCACGAGCTGCTCGGGCACCCCGAGCAGGCGGCGGCGGTCCTGGCCGGGGCGCGGCGCACGGCGCTGCAGGTCGGGCTGCCCGACGGGATCGCGTTCGTCGAGTACGTGTACGCCGAGCGGGCGCTGCGGGCCGGCCGGCTGGACGAGGCGCGGCGGCACTTCAACGACGCGGCGGAGATCCTCGCCGGGGACCGCGCGTCACCGCAGATGCTCGCGGCGGTCCACGGTGGACTGGCGGTCGTGCGCGCGTTGGAGGGAGCGCCGGGCGATGCCCGTACCATGGCTGCGGTTGCTCTTGCACACGCGCGCAGCGCGTTCGACGGACCCGTCGCGGGTGCGGTGCTCGAGGACGCGGCGGAGGTCATGCTGCTGGACGGCGACCCGGCCCTGGCCGTGACGCTGCTCACGGCGGCCGAGAAGATCCGTGGTGGCCCGGACCACACCCGGCCGCACCTGGCCGCGCTCGCGAGCGCCGCATCCGAGGCGCTGACGGCAGAGGAGCACGCCGCGGCGGTCGCCCGGGGGCGGGCCACGACGATCGAGACCGCGGCCGATCTCCTGTAATTGGATTGAAAATGCCCGGGGTCGCGGCGCAGTCTGAGAGGCCGCCACAACGATCCGGGGGGATCCCACCATGCGCCTGCTCCGTGACCTCTGGGCCACGTCGCCGCGCCGCACCGGTC
The DNA here is from genome assembly GCF_040676755.1 of Dactylosporangium sp. NPDC049525. Taxonomy (NCBI): domain Bacteria; kingdom Bacillati; phylum Actinomycetota; class Actinomycetes; order Micromonosporales; family Micromonosporaceae; genus Dactylosporangium; species Dactylosporangium sp. NPDC049525. Next base: position 115,467 of record NZ_JBFAPO010000030.1, read on the forward strand.
TGGTGGTGTTCCTGGTCATCGTCGGCGCCGCCGGTCAGGCCGCCGCGGCCGGCGTGGCCGGGTCGGTCCTTATACATCGATCATGGGCGATGTTCACGGTGCTTGCCGTGGCCCTCGTCGCCGCCGTGCTCACCGACCTCGTCGTCGGGCTCATCATGGCCCGGCTCACCGCCGACTGGTCCGCCGACGTCCGCCGGCGGCTGTGCCGCGTCGCGTTCGGCCAGGACCTGCCGACGCTGGAGACCACACCCGTCGGCGAGCTGCTCGACCGCATCGACGGCGACGTCTACCAGGTCGCCTCCGAGATGCGCGGCAGCGGCGTGCGGATCGCCCAGTCGCTCGCGTTCGGCGTCCTGTCGATCGCGACCACCATGTATGTCTGGTGGCCCGCCGGCATCGCCATGATCGTGCTCGTCGTCGGCCTCACCATCGTGCTGCGCAAGCCGACGGCGAAGATCGGCACCGCCCGGATGGGCGAGGAGGAGGCCTGGTCCGACCTGGCCGCCGTGATGGAGGAGTCCATCCACGGCCAGGACGACGTGCGCACCAGCCTCGCCCGGCCCTATGTGCTGCGCCTCTACGCCCACCGCGCCAGCGTCGTGCTCGCCCGCGGCCGACAGGTCTGGACCCGCTCCGGCGCGGTCACCGCCGTCGCCGCCGGGACCGTCCGCGCCGGCATCGCCGTCATCGTCGTCGCCGGCCTGTGGGCCATGGCCACCGACCGGATCGACGGCGCCCGGCTCACCGCCGTGTGGCTGCTCGCGCTCGGCTTCGGTGCCACCGTCGAGCACACCAGCCGGATGGTGCCGGAGCTGCAGTACGCGCTCGGCGCCTGGGGCCGCGTCCTGCTGCTGCGCGACTCGCCGCAGGAGCCGGCCGGCGGCTCCGAACCCGTCGAGGGCGACCTGGTCGTGCGGGACCTCACGTTCCGCTACGCCAAGGGCGAGCAGGACGCCGGCCGGCGGGCCGCCCTGCGCGACGTCAACCTCACATTCCTGCGCGGCAGGTCCTATGCGCTCGTCGGCCGCACGGGCTCCGGCAAGTCGACCCTGGCGAAGGTCCTCACCCGCGCCGTCGACCTGCCCCGCGGCACCGTCTTCCTCGGCGGCGTCGACCTGCTCGACCTCGACGTGGAGGCGCTGCGCCGGTGGATCGCGGTCGTGCCGCAGCGCACCGAGATCCTCGCCGGCACCGTCGCGGAGAACATCGCCCTGTTCGACCCGCTGCTGATCGAACGCGCCGGTCAGGCCCTGGACGAGCTCGGCCTCACCTCTTGGGTCGCCGAGCTGCCGGACGGCATGCAGACGAAGCTCGGCGAGGGCGGCCACGTGCTGTCCGCCGGCCAGGAGCAGCTGGTCGCGTTCGCCCGCATCGTGGTGCGCGACCCGCAGGTCGTCATCCTCGACGAGGCCACCGCGCGGCTCGACCCGGTCACCGAGGCCCAGGTGCAGCGGGCCACCGACCGGCTGCTGGTCGGCCGGATCGGCATCATCGTGGCGCACCGGCTGTCATCGGTACGCCGCTGCGACGAGGTCGTCGTCCTCGCCGACGGCGCCGTCGTCGAGGCCGGCCCGATGTCGTCCTCCGCCCGGTTCGCCGAGCTGCTCGCCGCCTCCACGGTGCGCTCTTCGGTGCCGGTCGCCGCCGGGTCGTCGATCGCCGTCCTGGAGCCGGCCCCGCTGGAGGGCTCGCTCGTCTCGTCGTTGTCGGACAAGACCGATCCGCCGCCACTGCCGAAGCTGCCTCGGGCCCGCACGCTGTGGAACATCTACAAGCTCGCCACCAACGACGCGCGGTATGGCCTCGTGTCCGTCGTCATGTTCGCCACGATGGTGTTCCTCGGCCTCGACGGCTCCGTGCTGCCGTGGCTGTGGGCCGACCTCGTCGACGGCAGCGGCGGCACCCTGTGGCCCGCCGTCGGCATCGTCACCGGGCTGCTGCTGCCGCTGCCCCTGCCGTACTACACCGGCAGATGGTTCCCCGAGTGGTGGGTCCGGCAGCTGCTGCGCATCAGCCTGCGCCTCGTGCACGGCCAGACCGGCCCGCGCCGGGTCAGCAGCCACACCCCCGCCGAGGTCGTCGCCCAGGGCGGCGACACCGAACGCGTCGTCGTGCTCGCCGACAACCTCATCGACCAGTGGATCTGCGCCTTCGTCCTCGTCTCGATGACGCTGGTCTCGGGCTCGCTGGTGCCGGCGGCGTTCATGGCCGCCACGATCGTCGTCTCGGGTCTCACCGCGACCCTGTTCGGCCCGGTGCTGAAACGGTCCGCGACGAAGACCGTCGCCGCCCGGGCCGCGTTCGCCACCGCCCTGGTCTCGTCGCTGTCCGCGGCCCGCACTGTCAAGCTCGCCGGCGCCACCCGGCCCGTCCTGGACCACCTCGCGAAGCTCGACGACATCCGCAGCGCCCGGCAGCGCTGGGAGATCTCCATGCAGGTCTGGGCCCGCTCCACCCCCGCCATCGCCAGCGGCCTGCTGCCGATCGGCGCCTGGGCCCTGTTCCTCACCGGCGGCCTCTCCGCCGGCGCCACCCTCGTCGCCGTGTCGACCCTCGGCTCCGCCCGCTGGTTCGCGTGGACGACCGCGTCGCTGGTCTCGCAGCTGCCGTCGGCCCGCGTCTGGACCCGCCGCACCGTGGCGATGACCGGCGAGGGGGAGTACGCCGCCGCCGTCCCCGGCGTCGACATCTCCTCCGGCGCCGCGCCGGCCCCCGTCACGCCGCCGCGCCGCCCGCTGCGCCGCCTCGACCTCGACGGCTTCACCGCCGTGCACGAGGACGGCACCGTCGCCGTGCGCGACCTCGACCTCACCGTCTCCCGCGGCGAGCTCGTCCTCGTCGTCGGCCCCGTCGGCTCCGGCAAGTCCTCACTCCTGCGCGCCCTCGCCGGCATCGTGCACCACACCGGCGCCCTGCGCTGGAACGGCGAGCCCGTCACCGAACCCGAGATGTTCCTGCGCCCCAACCAGATCGGCTACGTCGCCCAGCTGCCCCGGGTCCTGTCCGGCACCGTCGCCGACAACATCCGCCTCGGCCACGAGGTCGACGCCGACGACGCCGTCTCCACCGCCCAGCTGACCCACGACCTCGCCGCCGCCGGCGCCGGCCTCGGCCTGCTCATCGGCCACAAAGGCACCCGCCTGTCCGGCGGCCAGCTGCAGCGGCTCGCCCTGGCCCGCGCCCTGGCCCCGCGCACCGAGCTCCTCATCGCCGACGACGTGTCCTCGGCGCTGGACGTCACGACGGAGCTCGCCCTGTGGCGCGCCCTGCGGGACCACGGCGTCACGGTCATCGGCTCCACCTCGAAGCGCGCCGCCCTCACCCAGGCCGACCGCGTGGTCGTCCTCCTGGACGGCACCGCCGCCGCCCAGGGCACCTGGCACGAGCTCGAGGACCGCTGGGGCCACCTGGCCGGCTGACGGTCATGTCCGGCGACGGACTCACGCGCGTGCGCGCCGCACCCGAAAGACCGGGGGCCGAGGTAGTGAGGCCACGACAGGTCTGACGTCCGTGCTCGCTATGCCATGCCGGCGGTGGGGTGGGCCGCGGTGGGCGTGGTCGTGCGGCGGTTGGTGCGCCAGGCGCGGATCGCGGCGACCGGGACGGCGAGTGCGGGGGTGAGCATGAACAGGACCGGGACGGCGCCGCCGCGGCGGACGGAGACGGTGTAGCCGTCGGCCCGCAGGAGCTCCTGGATGCCTTCGTTCAGCAGCGGGGCCGCGAGGACGACGGCGAGCGCGATCCAGGCCGGGGCGGCCACCGCGGTGAATGTGGCGAAGCCTCGGAACCATTTCGGCAGGAACGGGATCGCGCACAGCAGCACGGCGAGGCCGACGATGACGGCCGGCCAGAGCAGTGCCCAGCCGCCGAGCTCGAACACGGTGTATTTGACCCGCTCGACGGTGCCGTTCCGCAGTGCCCAGAAGTCGTCGTCGAGCAGGGTCGGGGCCGTGACCATGCTGACGCCCGCGACCAGGGCGACGAGCACCCGCAGCTCGGCGGGGCCGGCGAGGACGAGCAGGACGGTCAGGGCCAGCAGCGTCACCCCGAGGACGGCGACGACCCATCCGCCGTGGGCGTAGGCGCCGACGATGCCGTCGCTCTCGTCGTCGGTGGGTTTCACCGCCGGCAGGTGCGCGGTCGCCAGTCGTGCGTCGAGCCGGTCGAACTTCAGCTTCAGGACCGCCAGCAGGACGGACATCAGGACCGCGACGAGCATCGCCGGCAGGCCGACGGTGAAGCGCAGGGTGTCCGGCGACTTCAGCAGCGCGCCGGTGAGGACGACCAGCAGCCCGGCGCCGACCAGGTACGCCACCCAGTACACGGGGGTGTCCCGGCCGTGCAGCTCGAACAGGGTCGCGGAGCCGCCCGGATGGGCGGCGACGAACGTGACCCGGCCGCCAAAGTACAGCAGGACCGTCGCGATGAGCGAGACGACGGTCAGCCCCCAGGTCGGGCGGCGGGCCGCGGCGGGGGCCCGTCTGAGGCGCCGGCACACCACCAGCAGGCCGAGGGTCGCCAGCATGCTGGCCGCCGTCAGCACTGTGACGGCGGTGGCCTCCGCCGACGACGGTGCCAGGTCCCCCATGCGTGTCCTCCCCCGGATCGACCGGCCGATACTAGAGGACGTCGATGCCCGAGCTAGAGCGCGACCTGCAGGGCGACGCGGCCGGCGCGGGTTTTCTTCGCTGCGTACATGGCGGCGTCGGCGCGGGCGATGAGGGTGTCGGCGTCGAGGGTGCCGGGGGGGCCCAGCTGACCCCGATGCTCGCCCGCGGCAGGATCCGCACCGTGCCCGCGTCCGTGTCGAAGTGCAGGGCGGCGGTGTCGGCGGCGAGGGCGGTGGCGAGGGTCTCCGCGATCCGCCGGGCCTGCGGCTGGCCGGCGACGTCGCAGCAGACGACGACGAACTCGTCGCCGCCGAAGCGGCCGACCACGTCGCCGTCGCGCACGGCGGCGCGCAGCAGGGAACCGACGTGGGTGAGGAGGCGGTCGCCGGCGGCGTGGCCGTGGCGGTCGTTGACCGCTTTGAACTCGTTGAGGTCGACGAAGACGACGGCGACGCCGCGGTTCGTGGCCGGCTGGGCCAGTGCCTCGTCGAGGCCGGTGAGGGTCGCGGCGCGGCTGCGGCAGCCGGTGAGCGCGTCGTAGGTGGCCTGCCGGTGCAGCTCCTCGCGCATCCGGACCGCGTCGGTGACGTCGGTGAGGCAGATGATGGCGCCGGTGATCTGGCCGTCGGGGGCGGCGAGGGCGCGGACCTTGGCGTCGATGCGGCGCAGGCCGGTGCTCTCGTGGCGGAAGCCGTATTCGAGGTCGACGTCGACGCCGTCGCGCAGGACCCCGTCGAGGGCGGCGGTCACGGTGGGCAGGTCGCCGGGGATGACGCCGGCGGCGAGGATGGCGTCGCTGAGGATCTCGCCTTCCTCGATGCCGATGGTACTGGCGACGCGCGCGTTGCGGTACACGATGCGCCGGTCGGCGTCGAGCTGCACGATGCTCATCGGCAGCGCCTCGGTGAGCCGGCGCAGCAGCTGCTCGCTGGCGCGCAACGCCTCCTCGGCGGCCATCTCGTCGGTGATGTCGAGCATCTCGCCGAGGACGTGCGGGTGCTCCGGCGCGCCGAGGAAGCTGTGGTTGGTGATCTCGAACCAGATGGCGTGGCCGTCGCGGTGCAGGTGCCGCAGCCGGACCGGGCGGGCCTCCCCGGACGGCACGGTGAGCAGGTCCATCCAGCTGGAGATGGCCCGCTGGTGGTCGTCGGGGTGGACGAGGTCGATGGCGCGGCGGCCGACGAGCTCCTCGGCGGTCCAGCCGAGCAGCCGCACGATGCCGGGGTCGGCGTCGGTGATGACCGCCGTCTGGTCCTTGCGGACGGTGACGAGCCGCGGCCGCACCGCGTCGACGCCGAGCGCGTCGGGCTGGCCCTCGAGCCCGGTGATGCAGCAGGTGTACAGCCCGAAGCGGTGCGTCGTGTCGATGATGTGCATCCGCGCGGTCGCCCCGGGTGCGGCCTTCGGGTGGAACGCGCAGCTGGCGGTGCCGTCGGTGATGGCCCGGTGCCAGGCGTCGACGACGGCCGGGTGGTCGTCGCCGATCACGAGCCCGAGCGCCGAGGCCGGCCCTTCCAGAGGGCGCATGCCGGTGCGCCGCAGCTCCTCCGGCAGGGGCGCGAACAGGCCCTGGATGGTGACGGCGCTGACGAACGCGTCGGGGTGCGCCGCCAGCAGGGCGGCGAAAGCGGCGTCGCGCGCGTCGGTGTCCATCGTCGATCCGGCCATGTCAGCGTCATCGGCCGGTCAGTACTGCGCTGAAGACCTTCCCGTGTGACATCGCCGATGCTATGAACGCTGCATGCTGCCCGGTGGCATGATGCCCGTCACCCAGCTCGTCGCCATGATCCGCAGCTCCCCGCCGAAGGGGGCGGCGGGCCTGCTGATGGCCATGCCCGCCGACCGGCTGCCGCTGCTCGCGGCGCAGCTGCGCCCGGCGGACCTGGCGCGGCTGGTGCCGGCGCTCGGTGCCACGGCACGCCGCGACCTGGTCGCCGCGATCACCGACGAGCGGCTGCCGGCGCTGGTCGCCGCGCACGCGGAGGCGCTCATCCCGGCGGTCCCGACCGCCCGGCTCGACGGGGTCGTCGCGGCCATGCCGGACGAGGCGGTCGCGGAGCTGCTGGACGCCCTGCCGGCGGACGAACGGCGGCGGGTCACGAGCGTCACCGACCCGCGGCGCGAACGCGGGGTGCGCGGCCTGCAATACCGCAGCCATCTCCGGCACGCGCTCGGACGGGCGAACGTGCAGGTCGCGGCGGCACCGCAGCTGCCCGCCGGCAGCTGGTTGGTGACCGGGTTACGGTGGCGGATCGCGGTCGCGGCGGGCTTCGGTGACGACGGCAGCCATGCGGTACGCGACGCGGAGGACGCCGCCTACCGGCTCCGCGCGGACGGTGCCCTGGCGGTCATCGACGGCCCGGCGGCCGCCGGCGTGCTCGCCTACTGCCGCTCCAGCGGCCGGCCCGTCAACGTGGTGACCTGGGCCGACCAGCGCCACGACGGCCATCTCACCCGGGCCCTGGTCGGCCTGTTCCAGTGAGCTCGTAGGCGTCGCGGGCGGCCATGATGTGCTCGATGTTGGTCTCCGCCCACGTCTTCAGCGCGCCGAGGATCGGCGCGAGGGACCTGCCGAGCGGGGTCAGCTCGTAGTCCACGCGCACCGGGACGGCGGCGGTGACGGTGCGCTTGACCAGGCCGTCGCGCTCCAGGGTGCGCAGCGTCTGGGTCAGCATCTTCTGGCTGGCGCCGGCGACGCGCCGCCGCAGCTCGCTGTGCCGGCGCGGGCCGTCGGCGAGGGCGTTGACCAGCAGGCCGGCCCACTTGTCGGCGATGGTGTCGAAGACCTCACGGGTCGGGCAGGCGGCCATGTATGCGTCGTAGAGGACCTTCGCCTCGACGCGCTGCTGCTCGGCGGACTTCGGCATGATGTTTCCCCCCGGCTCCCTAGGGCACTTTCAGGTGCCTGGTTTCTCAGAGTACCTGCCTCGGTAAGGCTGTTCTACGACAGATCGGTTCGACAAGGGGGAACGTCATGCGAGTGGTCGAGGTGCAGCAGTACGGCGGGATCGACACGCTGCGGGTCGTGGAGCGGCCGGAGCCCGGCCCGGAGCTGGCCCAGGGCCGGGTGCGGGTGCGGCTCGCCGCCGCCGCGGTCAACCCGGTCGACACGGCGACCCGGGCCGGTTACACGGCGGCGCTGGTCCCGGACCTGACCGGCCCGTTCGTCCTCGGGTGGGACTTCGCCGGGATCACCGACGACGGGCAGGCCGTCGCCGGGTTCGTGCCGTGGTTCGAGCAGGGCGGCCGCGTCGGCACCTACACATCGGTGCTCCTCGCCGACCCGGCGTGGTTCGCGCCGGTGCCGGTGCCCGATGACCGGCCCGCCGACCTGGTCGCCGCTTCGACGATGCCGCTGAACGCGGTCACCGCGGCGCAGGCGCTGCGGCTCGCCGGGCTCACCGCCGGGCAACGCCTGCTGGTGACCGGGGCGAGCGGCGGCGTCGGCGGGTTCGCGGTGCAGCTGGCGGTCGCCGCCGGGCTCGACGTGACCGCGGTCGCGTCCACCGGCGACGAGGCGTTCGTGGCCGGGCTCGGCGCGAAGACGGTGCTGTCGCGCACCGCGACGCCGTCGCCAAGGTCGTTCGACGGCGTGCTCAACGCGGCGTCGGCACCGGAGGCGATCGCCGCCGTCCGCGACGGCGGCGTGTTCGTGGCGGTGACCGACTACTCGGCGCCGGCGGCGGAGCGGGGGGTGCGGGTCGACACGGTGCACGTGACGCCCGACCGGGAGCAGCTCGCCGAGGTGCTCGCCGCGGGCCTGGTCACCCGGGTCGCCGGGACCCTGCCACTGGCGGAGGCCGCGGAGGCGCACCGGCGGCTGGAGGCCGGCGGCCTACGCGGCAAGCTGGTGCTGACCGTCTGAGATCGCGAGCTCCGGCGCGGGCCGGCCGAAGTGGTACCCCTGGACGAAGCGGTAACCCAGCCGGTACAACTCCTCGGCCTGCGCCGCGGTCTCCACCCCCTCGGCGATCGCGGTCAGCTCCAGGTGGTTGCTCACGTCGATCAGGGCCCGGGCGATGACGGCCTGCCGGCTGGGGGTGCCGACGTGGTCGATGAACGACTTGTCGACCTTGAGGATGTCGACCGGTGCCGTCTGCAGCAGGCCGAGCGACGAGTGCCCGGTGCCGAAGTCGTCCAGGGCGATGCGCACCCCGAGGGCCCGCACCGCGCGCAGCGTGTCCAGGGCGGTGTCGCTGTCGAAGACCGCCGTCTCGGTGACCTCGACGACGAGGCACCGGGCCGGCAGGCCGGTCGCCCGCAGCACCGCCGCGACGGTCCCGGCGAAGTCGGGCTCCGACAGCTGACGGGCCGAGACGTTCACGCTGACCCGCTGCGGCGCCCGCTCGCCCAGGGTGGCCCGCCAGGACGCCATCCGGGTGCACGACTCGCGCAGGATCCAGGCGCCGAGCTCGACGATCAGCCCGTTGTGCTCGGCGACCGGCACGAAGTCGGCGGGGTTGACCAGGCCGCGCACCGGATGTTGCCAGCGCACGAGGGCCTCCACCGCGACCGTGTCGCCGGACGGCAGCGCCACGATCGGCTGGTACACCATGAAGAACTGCGACTCGTCCAGCCCGGTGCGCAGGTCGGCGCCGAGCTCGGCGTGCTCCGTGGCCCGGGTGTCCAGGCCGGCGTCGTAGTGCAGCTGCCGGCCACCGGTGACCTTGGCGGCATACATCGCGACGTCGGCGCGGCGCAGCGGCTCGAACGGGTCCGCGGTGTCCTCGCAGTCCGCGACGCCGATGCTGGCCCGCACCAGCAGCCGGTGCGCCCCGGCCACGAACGGCTGGTCGAGCGCGTCAGCGAACCCGGTCACGTCGCCGGACGCCAGCAGCAGCGCGAACTCGTCGCCGCCGAGGCGGGCCACGGTGTCGCCGGGGCGGGCCACGGACCGCAGCCGCTCCGCGACGGCGACGAGGAGCCGGTCGCCGACGCCGTGCCCGAGCCGGTCGTTGATGGCCTTGAAGTCGTCGAGGTCGATCAGCGCCACCGTCGTCGCCGAGCCCAGCGCCGCGCGGATGCGCAGCTCCAGCTCGCGCCGGTTGGCCAGGCCGGTGAGGTCGTCGCGCATGGCGAGCCGCCGGACCTGCCGGACCAGGCCGGCCATGCGGACCCCGACGAGCAGGAACAGCACCACGGCGCAGGAGCCGACCGGAAGCCAGTCGATGTCCCGCGGCTGGGTGACGCCCTGCACGAGCAGCACCCCGGGAGCCAGCAGGGCCGAGCTCGCCAGGGCCAGCAGCCGAACCCAGCCGAACCGCAGCCCGTCCTCGCCCGGGTCCGTCTTCCTCGCCGGTCGTTTCGACGACGGGTGCAGCGCGGCGGCGGCCCACAGCACGTAGGACAGCAACCAGCCGGCGTCGAAGAACCCGCCGTCATAGGAGGTGTACGCGGTGACCACCGAGTACGCGACGTCGGCGCAGGTCAGCACGGTGAACGAGGCGGCGAGCAACCGGATCCCGGTATCCCGCACGGCGCCGGAGACCAGCAGCCGGGCGAGCATGGCCAGCAGCAGCACGTCGAACGCCGGATACGCGAGCGCGACCATCCGGGTGCCGACGCCGACGCTGCCGTCGTGCGCGATCGGCTGCATGACGAACGTCCACAGCACCAGCCCGACCCCGGTCGCCACGATCGAGGCGTCCAGGACCGCGGCGCGGCTGCGCCCGGCGCCCTGCCGCACCAGCGTGAAGACCCCGGCGACGAGCAGCGGGTACGCGACCAGGTACAGCGCGTCCGCCACCGACGGGAACGGCTCCTGGTGCAGCTCGTACACGTAATAGCTGTAAACGGCGTCGCCGGCGGCCCACAGCAGCGTGCCGGTCGCGAACAGCCACCACGCCGGCCTGCCGCGGGCCGCGGCGAGCATCACCAGGGCCGCGGACGCGCCGAGCCCGTCATAGACCAGGCTCGCGGCGCGGGAACCCTGCGGCAGCATGAAGTAACCGGCGACCGCCAGCAGCCCGGCGACCGTCCACCACATCCACAACCGCTCTCGTCCCCGCACCTGTCCACCATCGGCCGGCGCGGGGCGGGCATGAGGGTGCTTCAGCTCACGGTCGTCAGGGCCCCGTCGATCTGCGCCCGCAGCTGCGACCGCGGCCGCGCCCCCACCACCTGCGACACCAGCTCCCCGTTGCGGAACAGGCTGAGCGTCGGCATCGACATCACCCCGTAGGCCCGCACCGTCTCCGGGTTCGCATCCGAGTCGATCTTCACGATCCTGGCCCGGCCCTCGTACTCCACGGCGAGCTCCTCCAGCACCGGCGACAACCGGTGGCACGGCGGGCACCACTCGGCCCAGAAGTCCACCAGCACCGGCAGCTCGCTGCCCAGCACCTCGTCGGCGAACGTGGCATCGGTGACGTTCTGCATGATCAGCCCAGCTCCTTCACGATCGTGGCGCGGATCCGCCGCAGCCGCACGATGTAGTCGTCGATCTCGGCGAGCCGGCGGGTGAGGACCTCGACCGACGCCGGGCATTCGGCGCCGGAGCTGTGCCCGTCACGGATGCACTCCACGAACGGCCGGGTGTCCTCGAGGTTGAACCCGATCTCCAGCAGCGCGCGGATCTCCCGCACCAGCCGCAGGTCCTCCTCGTCGTAGTCCCGGTATCCGTTCGAGCTCCGCCGGGCGCTGAGCAACCCCTGCTGCTCGTAGTAGCGCAGCGCACGGGCACTCGTCCCGGCCTGCTCCGCCAGCTCACCGATCCGCATGGACCCAACCGTAAACCTTGACAGTGATGTCAACGCCAGCCCCGATCCGGGACCGGCCCGCTCCCACGCTCAGCGGGCGGTCCAGCCGCCGTCGATGAGGAGGGTCTCGCCGGTGATGAGCGACGCGGCGGGGGAGACGAGGAACAGCACCGCGCCGGAGACCTCGACCGGCTCGCCGATGCGGTGCAGGGCCGCGATCCGCTCGACGACATCGCGGCGGTGCTCGGGATCGGCGAGGTACTCCTCGGTGCCGGGCGTGTGGATGAACGTCGGCGCGACCGCGTTGACCGTGATGCCGTGCCCGCCCCACTCGACGGCGAGGCAGCGGGTCAGGTGCGCGATCGCCGCCTTCGTCATGCAGTAGACCGCCTCGCCCGGCAGCGCGACGGCACCGGCCTGCGAGCCGATGTTGACGATCCGCCCGTACCCCTGCCGGATCATGACCCGTCCGGCGGCCTGGCTGGCGAAGAACGTGCCCTTCAGGTTGACCGCGAGGGTCCGGTCGAAGTCGTCCTCGACCACGTCCTCGGCGAGGTTCTCCGGGGCGATGCCGGCGTTGTTGACCAGGATGTCCAGCCGGCCGAAGTGAGCCACGGTCGCGTCGACGGCGGCGCGGACCTGCGCGACGTCGGTGACGTCCATCTGCAGCGGCAGGACCCGCCGGCCCAGCGCCGCGACCTCCGCGGCGAGGCCCGCATCGGCGTCCACGTCGCGCAACCCGAGCGCGACGTCGGCACCGGCGTGTGCGAGGGTGAGGGAGATCGCGCGGCCGAGGCCCCGCGCGGCCCCGGTCACCAGGGCCACCCGCCCCGGCACGTCGAAACGCGGAAAGCCGTCCATCCGGGCAGCGTACGTGAAGGGGCACCATGATCATCCCGGCGCGGTTCAACGGTCCACCCGGCTCCGGCAACGGCGGCTACACCGCGGGCCTGGTCGCCGCCCACCTCACCGGACCGTTCGGGGCGGGTGCGGTCGAGGTGACCCTGCGCCGCCCGCCGCCGCTGGACACGCCGCTCACCGTCACCACCACGGTGCCCACTGCAGAAAACGCCGCGGAGGATGCCACCAGAGACGGGGACGCCACCGGGAACGGCGCGGGCGTCACCGTGCAGGTGTACGACGGTGAGGCGCTGGTCGCGTCCGCCCGCGTCGACCCCGGCGACCGGCCCGACCCGGTGCCGGCGGTGCCGTTCGCCGCCGCGGTCGAGGCATCCGAGCGCTACCCGGGGTTCACCGCCCACCCGTTCCCGACCTGCTTCGTCTGCGGCCCCGACCGCACCGACGGCCTGGCGCTGTTCCCCGGCCCGCTGCCGGACGGGCGCACCGCCACCCCCTGGCGGGTCCCGGACGAGGTGTCGCCGGTGCTGCTCTGGGCGGCGCTGGACTGCCCCGGCGGCTGGTCCGTGCTGACCGCGGGCCGCCCGTATGTCCTGGGCCGCATCGCCATCCGCATCGACGCGGTACCCGATCCAGGGACGCAGTGCGTGATCACCGGCCGGCACGTCGCGTCCGAGGGGCGCAAGGCGACGGTCCTGTCCACGCTGTACGGGCCCGGCGGCGACGTCCTCGCGCTGGCCAAGGCGACGTGGATCGCCGTCGACCGCTGACACCCCCCGGCCGTTCGGCGGACGACGCGCGGCCGGAGATCACCTAGATTCATGGCGCGCCGGAAGTCGGCGAGCGGCCATGAAGGGGACGTGCGGTGCCGAACCAGCTGGTCGTCAGCGTCCTCGGCGAGGTCTCCGCCAGCCACGACGGGGTGCCGCTGGACCTCGGCGGGCGCCGGCAGCGCGCGGTGCTCGGGATGCTCGTCCTCGCCCGCGGCGACACGGTCCCCGCCGACACCCTCATCGACGCGCTGTGGGGCGAACGGCCCCCGCCGGCCGCGGTCGCGGCGCTGCAGTCCTACGTGTCGCACCTGCGCCGCGGGCTCGAACCGGGCCGGGACGCCCGCTCCCGGGCGTCGGTCATCGCCAGCCAGGGCCGCGGGTACGCGCTGCTGCTGCGCGGCGACGCCGTCGACGCCTGGCACTTCGAACGCCTGGTCCGCGACGCGGCCGGCGACCCGTCGGCGGACGGCCTGCAACAGGCCCTCGACCTGTGGCGCGGGCCCGCCTACGCCGAGTACGCCGACGAGCCGTGGGCCCAGGCGGAGATCGCCCGCCTTGCCGAGCTGCGCGAGGTCGCCCGCGAACAGCTCGCCGCGGCCCGGCTCGCCCGGGGTGAGGCGGCGGTGACGGTTGCCGAGCTGGAGTCCCTCGTCGCGGCGGCGCCGCTGCGGGAGGAGCGGTGGCGGCTGCTGATCCTCGCCCTGTACCGCTCGCACCGCCAGGCCGACGCCCTCGCCGCGCTGCGCCGGGCCCGGCAGCTGCTCGCCGACGAACTGGGCATCGACCCGGGCCCGGCGCTGCGCGCCCTGGAGGCCGAGGTGCACGCCCAGGCCGAGTCGCTGAACGTACAAGCCACGGACGCCGTGGTCACCCAGCAGAACAAGAGCGGCCAAGCCACGGAAGCCGTGGTCGCACAGCAGAAAACGAGCAGTGACGACCTCGTCGACCGGGACCGGGAGCTCGCCGACCTCGACCTCGCCCTGGCCGACGCCCTGCGCGGCGACGCCCGGCTGCTGCTGGTCGAGGGGCCTGCCGGCATCGGCAAGACCAGGCTGCTCACCGAGGCCCGCCGCCGCGGCTCGGCACGCGGGGCGCAGGTCTTCACCGCCCGCGGCAGCCGCCTGGAGAAGGAGTACGGGTTCGGCGCGATCCGGCAGCTGTTCGAGGCCGCCGCCGCGACCCCGGGCATGCTCGACGGGCCCGCCGCCTCCGCCGCCACCGTGTTCGACGTGGCCGGCACGGCGCAGCGCGAGGACAGCGGCCTCGCCGTCATGCACGGGCTGTACCGGCTGACCGTCAATCTCGCCGCCGCCGCGCCGCTGGTCCTGGCCGTCGACGACCTGCAGTGGTGCGACAGCGGGTCGCTGCGGTTCCTCGCCTACCTGGTGCGGCGGGTCGAAGGGCTGCCCGTGCTCATCGTCGCGACGCTGCGCACCGGCGAACCGCACGACGACGCGGCGATCCTCGAGGAGCTGACCGCCGACCCGATCACCGTGCCGGTGCGCCCCGGCCCGCTCAGCGCCCAGGGCGCGGCGAGCGTGGTCCGCAGCCGGCTGGGCGCGGCCGCCGACAGCTTCGTCGACGCCTGCCACCGCAGCACCACCGGCAACCCACTGCTGCTGCGCCAGCTGCTCCAGGCGCTGCACAGCGAGCGGGTCCCGCCGGACGCCGCGCACGCCGGGACGGTGACCGCGATCGGCTCCCGGGCCGTGTCGGGCCTGGTGCTGATGCGGCTGGGCCGGCTGTCCCCGGCGTGCGTCGCGGTGGCGAAGGCGATCGCGGTCCTCGGCAACGGCGCGGCGCTGCCGACCGTCGCGGTCCTCGCCGACGTGCCGGAGGACGAGGCCGCCGTCGCGGTGGCGACCCTGGCCCGCGCTGAGGTGCTGCGCGACGAGTACCCGCTCGGGTTCGTGCACCCGCTCGTCGCCGACGCCGTCTACTCCGACCTGGCACCCGGGCAGCGGCAGCTGCGCCACGACCGGGCCGCGCGGGTCCTCGCCGCCGCCGGCGCCGCGCCGGAACAGGTCGCGGCGCACCTGTCGCAGGTGCCGCCGCGCGGCGACGCCTGGGTCGTCGG